>JBNKZT010000335.1:0-6798 GCA_050301775.1 Promineifilaceae bacterium (SeqCode) | reverse complement strand
TTACCAATTTGCAAATCAATCCCGTTCAGGGCAATAAAGTCACCTACGGGCGTGTTGTACGCCTTGACGACCTTTTGCAAATTAATAAGGTGTTTATTAGCTCCATTGCCATTGACGCCGTTGCCGTTAACCGGATAAGCCAGGGCTGTGCCGTTCAATCCGTGTCCATTGGCTGAGCCGTTGCCATTACCGTTTACATAGCCATTGCCATTAACACCGTTTGTTTGATTTCGTTTGAATAATTGCTTGAACATGAAGACCTCTACAACTTATGTAGCGGGAATTGGAATTCCCGGCTACGTGATGGCGAACTGTTTCGGGAAATCCAATTCCCGAAACATATAAACTTTACTCATACGCTAACACTTCCCGAATTGTCAGGCGGGAAGCACTGCGAGCCGGGCCAAGACTGGCGGCGGCGGCCAGGAAAATGATGATAACCAGCCACATCATCGTGCCGCCCAGAGCAAAGGAATAGTTGAGTGGGAAACCGAGCAGGGCCATTCCCACTTGCTGGCTCATCAGGCGGCTGGCGGGCAAGGAAAGCAGGCTGCCGACGACCCAACTGAGCAGGCCAATGACGATGCCTTCAGCCAAAACGATTTGCTGAACCGCGCCATCGGATGCGCCAATGGCCCGCAAAACGCCAATTTCGCGGATACGCTCCAGGATGTTGATACTCATTGTCGTCGTCAACCCCAGACCGCCAACAACAGCCAACAAAATCGCCATGATGATTAAAAAGCCGACGATGATGGTGAAGCGGAATTCATTGCTGTCACGGATGGCCTCGGTGGTGTTGGTACCATTGACGCTGATCCCGGATGCTTCCAAATGGTCGCTCAGGACCACGGCCGTTGCCTGCTGCCCCGCCGCGTCATGTTGTTCTGTAATCACTTTGAGGGTCGTAACCTGACCGGCTAAACCCGCCATCCGCTCATAATAATCATAGTTGACATACACAACCGGGCCGCTGGCCGCGCCGGGCACAATGCCAACAACAGTCCAGGTCCGGCCACGGCCGTTCACATCCAACACAATCGCATCGCCCACCTGTACATCCGGCTCATCCTTGATGAAATCAGTATTGACGACAATCGAGTCGGTGTCGTCGGGCAAGAGCCAACGGCCGTTTTCCGGGCGCGGGTCCATCAATTGGCTGTCGGCCGGGGCGGCGATGAGCGTGAACGGTTCGCTGTTTGAATCGTCGGGGTAGATGCGGCTGACACGGCCGTTGAGCCAGCCCTCTACAGTCACCACACCGGGCAACTGCTGTACCATTTGTTCAACCTGGGCCATGCGGTACGGCCGTTCCAACGTCACACTCACATCGTATTGATGGAAACGGAGGAAATTATCAATCGTCGCCTGCACCGAATTGCGCACGCTGAGGACCGAGATGAACAGCGCCGTGCCCATGATGAGCGTGGCCAGGGTCAAGGCCAGCCGTCCCTTTTTACGAATGGTATTGCGGACGGCGATGATTAACGGCCGTTGTACCGGCAAAAACTTCTGTGTCCAGGCAAACAATGTATCCGTCAGCCGCTGGCTGCTGCTGCCGGAACTAATTCCCAGACTGTTAAGCGCTTTATGCGTCGTGATTTGTACCCCGTTGACGACCGGCCACACGGCGGCCAGCATGGGCACCATCAGCCCCACTGAAATTTGCATGAACACAATTGAGGTCGGCACAGCATTATCAATGACACGGTAATTCAGCAAGTTCGAGGCAAATCCAGCCACTTGTCGACCGGCGACAATGCCTAGTGGAACGCCAATCAACAGAGCCATCAGGCCATAAATCAGCACGTTCACAAAATACATGCCCATTACCTGCAAGCGGCGGCCGCCCACCAGCTTCATGACACCAATTTGCTTCATTTGCTGGGCAATGAGGGCGGTGATGGTGTTGATGACCAGGAAACTGGACAGCCCTAAAATGATGAAGCCAAACAAGGTGAACAGCATCACCAACGTTTTAACAATATCCTCGGCCCAATGTTCCCCCGGCTTTGGCGTGCGTGTGGAAAAAACCTGCACGCCGCTTTTCTCCAACTGGTCTTCGATGGCCGCACTGACGGTGTGAATGTGGGCCTCGTCGGTTTCGTTTTCGGCGACACGAAAGTGTAGTTCGGTGTAGTAATGGCCCAATCCCAAATCATCAACCGTGTCCAGCGTAATAAATCCGAAGGCGGCATCGAAAATTTTGGCACTGGGGACGTTGGCATCATGGACCAGGCCGCCGACTGTCAATGTTTTCTCGCTGCCGTCGGGTAGTTCGATGGTTAACACATCGCCCAGTTCAGCTCCGATGTAATCCAGGGACAGGCGTTCAATCAGGACTTCTTCGCGGCCAGCGGGCCAGTCGCCGGCCACCGGGAACACTTTGTCGAGCTGCATGGTGGTGAAATCGGGCACGGCCGTTAACGTTAAATCGCGCGTCAACCCGGAATCACTAGTCACCTGGACAGCGATATTGCGCCGCCCTTCAGCGGTAGCTACTTCCGGCATTTTGGCAATACGCTCCACCATCTCATCATCAATCGGCGTGGTGTACAGCGTGGCTGAAGCTTTGTTGGAAGCGACGTAACCGCGATCCAGTTCGCGCAGTAAAATACTCTGGGCCGAAGCTACAAACCCAACGGAAAAAACGCCAACCGTGATGGCCAGAACCACCAAAATCGTCCGGGCCTTATTGCCCAACAAATCAAGAATAACTTTACGCCAACGCGTGGGAATTTTGAATCTTTTTGTCTGCTGCATATGAATAATTGCTTTAAGTCATCGCCCGCTGTCGTTTCGTTAACGACTTACCAACACTCGAATATAATCGGGCAGACGACTCCCACTGATTAGTTTAATGAATTGCGCTAAATTTCACATGTGCCATCGGTGCTATTTTTGACACAGAGACATAGACAATAGTCACATGACGAGTGGCTAACAGAAGCTATTTTAAGCAGGGATGTGGGGATTGGGGGATTTTCTAACGAGTTTCTTTATTTATAGGCGATTTTCTCTGCGTCCTCCGCACCTCTGCGGTGAATTCTCGAGTCCGAACCTATTGCACTTGCATTCGTGCCTGTGTTATGCTCTCGGTAGTGGAGTTGACAACGTAATGAACCAGAAACCGGAACACCCCGTTGAGCCAGCGCCGCAATCGTTTCGATTGGCGTTTTCGTTGATGTATTTGGGCATTATAACGGCCGTTATCTACTTCAACCTGGTCAATCAATGCGGCAATAAATTCCTCCTGGGTGACACAACCGCGCTGGTGGCCATCCTCATCTTTTTGCTAGGAGTAGAACGGTTTGAAGGGCGTTACGGGTTACATCCGCCCCGCAATGTAGCCCTGGCTTTGATACTGAGCCGGATGGTATTGATTGAAGCCGTCGCCATCCTGGATTGTTCCGGTTTTTCCACGTTCCTCTATCCAATTGTTCCTTTTGCTGCTTACTTTTCCCTGGGCGCCCGCCTGAGCAAATATCTGGCCGGATTTTATTTCATCCTCTTCATCAGCAAAGCCTGGCTGGCAACCCCGCTCTGGTACGCCGATATTGAGATGATGTCCAATTTGTTGATTTTCACCCTGCTGCTCATCTTCATGCAGGTCATGGCCCGCTCCATTTACCGCGACGAGGCCAACAGCCGGGAACTGGCGCGGCTGCTGGCCGATCTGGAAGCGACCAACCGACGGCTGCAAGCCTACGCGGCCCAGGTTGCCGAATTGGCAGCCACGGAGGAGCGCAATCGGTTGGCGCGGGATATTCATGACAGTTTGGGGCATTATCTAACGGCCGTTAACATCCAACTGGAAAAGGCCCTGGCCTTCCGCAGCCGCAGCCCGGAAGAAGCGGAACAGGCCATCCGCGACGCCAAGCAGGCGGCCAGCGAAGCGCTGCAGGACGTGCGTCGCTCGGTGGGCGCACTACGCAATGACGCCGACCGGTTTTCGTTGGAACAATCGTTGCGGGAGCTGGTAAAAGTGATGGATGACGGCCGTATCCATATCGACCTGCGCTTTGAAGGCAGCGAAACCGGCTACACCCGGCTTCCGCTCATGGCCCTCTACCGCGTGGCCCAGGAAGGGCTGACCAACATCCAAAAGCACGCCCAGGCGACACAAGTCGTGGTTGAGGTAAAATTGGGCAGCGACGAAGCCAATCTGTGCCTCCGCGACGACGGCCAGGGCTTCGACACAGCCATGATTGAAGAATGGATGGCCGCACCCAATCAAACATTTGGACTGCAAGGCATCCGTGAACGGCTGGAACTGGTGCAAGGCGAAATGAGATTAACCAGTAACGCCGAAGAAGGCACACGGTTGTTTGTGACGGTGCCCAAACGGATTGGGAAAAACTAACAATCATTATGAACAACATCACAGTCCTAATCGTAGATGACCAGCGGCTAATCCGGGAAGGGATTGCGTCGTTGTTGGGTATTCAAGAGGGGGTGACGGTGCTGGGTACGGCCGTTGACGGTCAGGAAGCCATCACCAGAGCTTTGGAATTGCAGCCCGACGTGGTATTGATGGACATACGCATGCCCGTCATGGATGGCATCACCGCCACCGCCCGCATCCGCCAGCAGCAGCCCAACTGCCAGGTGCTCATGCTGACCACGTTTGACGATGAAGAGTACGTCGTCAAATCACTGCAGGCCGGGGCCAGCGGTTATCTGCTCAAAGACATCCCCGCCGCCGATTTAGCCCAGGCGGTACGCTTGACGCACACCGGAATTTACCAGCTTGATCCGTCGGTGGCGGGTAAGCTGGTGGGGGCGTTGGGGAAAGGGGGGAAAAGAGGGGGGGAAGAGGAAACGGCCGTATCTCCCCCCATTGAACACGACCTGACCGACCGCGAACTGGAAGTCCTGCGCCTCATCGCCACCGGCGCCACCAACCGCGAAATTGCCGCCCAACTCGTCGTCAGCGAAGGCACCGTCAAAAACCACGTCTCCAGCATCCTCAGCACCCTGGGCCTGCGCGACCGCATCCAGGCCGCCCTCTACGCCCACGAACATCATCTCATCTGAAAAACAAAATGGCTCAATCATTTTCATCTCCCATCAAGGTGTTGATTGCTCTTCCTAACGAGTGGGGAAAGACACTACAAGAATTGTTCGAGCAAAAAGGATTCTTTGTGCTGTTGGCCGATACGAAAGATAAAGCTGTGACCGCAATCCAGAAACAAAATCCAGATGCTGTTGTTATGATTTCTGACTGGGCGTTAGAGAGCCACAAGGGGAATGCAGATGGTTTGATGGAATTTGTAAATGGCAAGATTCCCACAGTAAGTTTAATCAACAAAGAAACCTGGCAAAATGCGCGAGATCGTTGGTTTGACTATTTGTATCATCCCCCGCTTCATGAATACTGCTCAATTCCAGTTGACATACAAGCAATCATCTTTCGCCTGGAATACACGCTCAAGGCTGCGGCGAATACAACTGACCATGACTAAACTACATTTTGTCGTTTATAGCAATTAATAAGAGCTATAAAAAACGGATGGAGACACTTGGAATCGTTGAGCCAGGGCACGAATTTGCCGGATATTCAGTTCTCGTTTCCCGCTCAAAATTTCTGAAACAACGCCTTGTGATCCAATTTCAGGCAAGTCGGCCTGTTTTAGATCATGCTCCTCCATGAAGAAACGCAGCATTTCGGCTCCGCTAACTTCCGGCATAGGGTAGTTCTTTTCCTCATAAGCCTGAACGAGTGTGCCCAGCGTATCTAATAGTTCGTATAAGGGATGCGTTTCATCCGTTCCCACTTCATCCAGTAATTCATTGAGCCGCGCGACAGCCAGATCGTACCCACCTTCATCCCGAATGGACAAATTAGGGCGAATTGAAGCACAATATTTTTGCATTTTGTCAATCATAACCCTTTTAACAAGCGGTCATACTCACCATGAGAACCAATCCAAAACCATATAACAGTATCACCGTCCAGAAGACCCAGGGAACGATATTCTTTGCCAATACGGACAGAATAGATGGGTTGTTTTTGTCCCACTCGTTTGAAATATAATCCATGCGCCTGTGGATTTAGCTGCCAAAGGGCATATGATTTATCAGCCCTTCGTCTAATTTCTTCTGGCAGCGCGTCGTAAAGTTTCCAGAATTGGGCTGTCGCGTGCGATTTCATTCCGGCGCGATTTGACCTTCTTTTGTGAAACCCATCGCTTTAGTTTTGCCAGATTGGTGTTCTTTCAAAGCCTCCCCCGCCAGCTTTTCCAACAGATCTTGCGACTCGTCCGTTGCCAGAAGCAAATCCCATTCAGCGTTTTCTGCCTCGATTTCCGCTAAATTCACTTCCTCCAGCGCCAAGTCGTCCGATAATGATTGTGCTTCCAGAAAACGGGCAAAATCAACCAGCTGCGTAACCCGTTCGGCGGGCAGGGTTCGGGCAATCTTTAAAAGCGTTTTTTCGTAAACGGCCGTTTGTGAATTCACTTGTCTCCTCATCATCATTTCACCTCTGCTGGAAACCATTATACAATATTTTGCTTATCCTCATTCTACACCACAAAAATCGGGTTTCGTTTCTATCAAATTTACCTGGCAACAGACATAACGGCCAGTGTGGTCATCCGACCGGTGGCGGCCAGGAAATTGGGGTTGATTTCGTCGGCGATGGCGTCGGGCCAGTTGTCTTCGCTGGCGTCGGTCCAGGTGAGCAGGATGGTGGGCACGCCGCCGGCCAATTTTACCGCGTTGGTCGTCTCGACGTCGCGGTTGGTGCCTGTGGCGTGAAGGATCAAAACATTTGGTCGTGTCATTCGTTTCTCC
>JBNKZT010000334.1:0-6803 GCA_050301775.1 Promineifilaceae bacterium (SeqCode) | reverse complement strand
AGAATGTAGGTAGTGAAGGCAAGACGGCTGTTACCAGCATACCCCCCGCGCTTGCCCCCTTCTTCACCGGTGATACCCGCGATCAACAAAACACGGCTCAGGCCGACTACATTATCCTCACTGCCAGCAGCGCCCAGGCCAGCGCTAATGTCTGTTCAATTGAACGATTAACAGCCCCCTGCCCGACAAATTCCCCTTCAAAACGATTGGCAAAAGCCAATGTCCGCTGATCTTCAGCCGACAGCGCCGCCTCACCGATAATGGCCATCAGGCGGCGCAAGTCGCGGGCTTCCGCATAAAACGCATACAGTTGGTCGGCCACAGCCCGATGATCGGCTCGCGTTTTATCTGCGCCAATGGCCGCATTCATCAGGCGTGAGAGCGAAGGCAGGACGTCAATAGGGGGAAAGATACCCTTGCGGTGCAGATCACGATTGAGCACAATTTGCCCCTCGGTAATGTAGCCGGTCAGATCGGGGATGGGATGGGTGATGTCGTCGTCGGGCATGGTGAGGATAATCAACTGCGTGACCGAACCGCGTTCCCCGTGCAGGCGGCCGGCCCGTTCGTACAAACTGGCCAGATCAGAATACATGTAGCCGGGGTATCCCCGCCGCCCCGGTACCTCTTCGCGGGCTGCCGAAACCTCGCGCAGCGCCTCACAATAGTTGGTCATATCCGTCAAAATCACCAGGACGTGACGGCCATGTGTAAAAGCCATGTACTCAGCCGCCGTGAGCGCCGCCCGGGGCGTAAACAGGCGCTCAATCGCCGGATCGTCGGCCCGGTTGACAAAGAGCACCGTGCGCTCCATCGCACCACCGGCGCGAAACTGATCCATAAAGAACGAAGCCTCCCGGTGCGTGATGCCCATAGCGGCAAAGACAACGGCAAACGGCTCATGCCCACTGCCGCCCACCACCCGCGCCTGGGCCGCAATCTGCGCCGCCAGTTCATTGGCCGGCAGCCCCGCACCGGAGAAAATGGGGAGTTTTTGCCCCCGCGCCAGTGTATTTAAGCCATCTATGGCCGACATGCCGGTCTGGATAAACTCGCGCGGCTGGGCGCGGTAAGCAGGGTTAATAGGCAAGCCATTAATATCCAATGAAACCTCAGGGATGATGGGTGGGCCGCCGTCAATGGGACGGCCGAATCCATCCAACACCCGCCCCAACATTGAGAGCGATACGTCCAGCCGGGCCACATCCCCGGTGAAGCGGGCGCGCGTGCGCACCAAATCCAGGCCGCTGGTTCCGGCAAACACCTGCACGATGCCCAGTCGTTTATCCACTTCCAACACCTGCGCCAGCCGCACGTCGCCATTGGGGCCGGTAATCTCCACAATCTCGTTGAAGGCGATTTCCTGGGTGCGATCAATGAACAGCAAAGGCCCCATGATACGGGAAATAGTGCAATATTCTTTCGTTACCAGATCAGGCATATGTAATGCCGCGGGTCTTGGCGTACTCATGTCACTCTCTCAAATTCCGATTCGACTTTTTGCAGCAGTGTTTGCAACTGTTCCGGAGCATCGGCGACGGGCAGCTCTTTCATGCGGGCGATTTCGGCGACAACCGGCAGAGTTGTAATGTCAGTCAAAGAAACGCCGCCGGACAAAGCGGCCGTAGCCAGGCGGCCATAAGTCAAAACGACCGACAGCATCCAGTAAGCCTTGGGCAGCGGGCAGAAGCGATCAATCTCATGGTAAGCCGATTGCTGCAAAAAATCCTCGCGTAACATGCGGGCGACGGCTAAAACCAGCTTTTGTTCATCGGCCAGCGCATCCGGTCCGACCAACTGCACGATTTCCAGCAGTTCGACTTCTTCTTGCAGCAGCGCCATCGCCTGGCGGATCATCTCCTGCCAATTTTCCGCCACCGCTTCGGCGTACCAATCTTGCAGCTTGTAAAGCGTGTAACTGCGCGTCCAGTTGATGGCCGGAAAATGGCGGCGGCGGGAAAGGTCGTAATCCAACGCCCAAAAAGTACCGATGACACGCAGCGAATTTTGGGTCATCGGTTCAGAGAAATCGCCGCCTGGCGGCGAGACCGCGCCCACAATCGTCACGGAACCCATGCGGGCGGGCGGTTCGCGGCCATCTGAACCGTTTGGGTTGGTTGAACCCAGGCAGCGCACGCGCCCGGCGCGCTCGTAAAACTCGGCCAGGCGGGCGGCCAGATAAGCCGGATACGCCTCCTCGCCGGGCATTTCTTCCAGACGGCCGGAGATTTCACGTAAAGCTTCGCCCCAGCGTGAGGTGCTGTCGGCCAGCAGCAACACGTCGTAGCCCATATCGCGGTAATATTCGGCAATGGTGATGCCAGTGTAAATGCTGGCTTCGCGGGCGGCCACCGGCATGTTGGACGTATTGGCAATGAGAATGGTGCGCTCCATGAGCGGCGTGCCATATTGGGGGTCTTCCAGCCGGGGGAAATCTTCGAGCACTTCGGCCATCTCGTTGCCCCGTTCCCCGCAGCCGATGTACACGACCACGTCGGCGTCGGCCCAGCGGGCCAACGTTTGCTCGACGACGGTTTTGCCGGTGCCAAACCCGCCGGGGATGATGGCGTTGCCGCCTTTGGCAATGGGGAAGAAGGCGTCGATGATGCGGGTTCCGGTGACGAGGGGCTGATTGGGGTTTAATTTGTTTTGAAACGGCCGTGGCTGGCGAACCGGCCATTTTTGTCTCAGGGTCAGGTGGTGCTGTCTCGTTCCATCCAATGAAGTTACCACGGCGACCCCATCGTCCACGGTGAATTCGCCGCTGTGGATTTCGAGAACACGGCCGTTTACTCCCGGCGGCACCAGCAGTCGATGGGCAATGTGCTGGCTCTCCGGCACAATGCCCAGCACATCGCCGGCCTCGACCGTTTGCCCCGGCTCCACTTGCGGCGTGAATGGCCAGCGCTTTTCTGTGGACAGTGGTTCGGACATTAAGCCCCGTTCGAGAAATGCGCCTGTTTCTGAGGCCAGACCGGTTAACGGCCGTTGCAACCCATCATACACGCTGCCCAAAAGACCCGGCCCCAGTTCCACCACCAACGCCGCGCCCGTGTTGACGACCGGCTCGCCCACCTCCAATCCGCTCGTGTCCTCATAAACCTGCACCGTCGTCACGTCGCCTGCCAGCCGGATGACTTCGCCAATCAAGCCCACCTCGCCCACGTGTACCACATCAAAAAGACGCACACGCTGCAAACCGGCAGCAGCCACAACCGGCCCGGCAATACGAATCACCTTCCCGGCGGCCTTGCTAAGTTCATATTTTTTATCTGTGTCAATCCGTGTCAATCTCTTTCCCATTTTCTTTTATGATTGTTCACCTTGAAACGTGATATGAAACCCAATCGCCCGCCGCAGCATACGGGCAATACGACTCCGTCCCGAAAACTCTGCTCCGGCCAGTTTCTCGCCGGGCAGCGCCATATGGGGCAGATGTTCGGCTGCCGTCAGTCGTCGCAAAAAAGCTGGAGCAAAATCGGCCAGAAATCCTTCATCAACAGCCAACAGCCCTGCTTCACCCGTATCCAGCCATTTCGTGACTAACTGCTGTGCTTCCGCAGTGTCCCTGGCGGCAAATGCTTCTACCCCGGCCAGTTGATAACCAGGAACAAGCGCTGGCCGGGTCACGACAAGTAAGTGGCTCATGGGGTTACCATCATTAATTCGGCGCGAATATGATTAGACGCCTCGCCTTGATAGACGCCCTGAACAATTCGGCGCAGATTTGCTAACTCATTTGTTTTTAACGCCATGAAACCAATCAATACGCCAATACCAAGCGTGTCACGTATCAAAAGGCTCACAGCATGTTTAAGCTGGCGGCGTTGTAGGCCATATTCAAAATCGCTCAATCGGTATGTAACCCGGTATTGCGCCAGCGCACTGGTCAGTGTAGGTCCATATGAAGTATGGGCAAATATCTCCACAGCGCGACGTACCGACTCCTGTTCCGCCGCTTCTGCCAACAAAGGAAAGGGAACGTGTCCCGGTCCGATGAACAACGGTGCAGCGTCTGGCGCGCCAAAGCGCTGGCGCAAAAAGGCGGCGGCTTCTGTTTCACCGACCAGGCGTAATACGGTCAAGATGTTTGTCACGTCAGCGTTAGCCATCAGGGATTGGCGCAGCGAGTCGCCATTGTCTTTGGCAGCCTTCATAGCCGCACGGAAATACCATTGCTCCAGCGCCAATTCCATGGCGAACAAATCAACGCCCGCCTTTTGGGCACGCAAGGCTAACAGGGGCTGCGCCAGGGAGAAGCGCCAGGTGGCTAACAAGTCAATTGCGGCACGGGCATGGGCGGCCCTGGCCAGGGTATCCAGTTCGGCCGACTGCAATTCGCCGATGGGCAGCGTACCGGCTCGAATTTCGTTGGCCGGCACTTGCTGAGACAACCCACGCAATATGGCTTTGACGTTATCTATGTCGTAGCGGCGCAGCACCCAGGCGGCTAATTCTGCGGCCTGGCCGGAATAAAAATGACGTACTTTGCTGACGGTTTGAATCAGATTGTTTCGTCGCGTCTGGGCGATGATTTCTATGCCGGCGTATTGCACCAAAGCTGCTTCGACTGCCTCTCGATAGGGCGTTTTAATCAGGGCGTTGATCAGGTCCGGCACGTTTTCAGCGCCGGTCAATTCTTCCAGGACCTGGCGACTAAGTAAACGAGATTTCATTGCTCGTAAACGAGCGTTACCGTAATCAAAGTCAGACATCGTGTGTCTGTGTCAAGTGACGACAGCCTCCTGGATAGTTGGGGTGTTTAACGCTTCGAAGAAGGCAGCTAACTCCTGGCGCAGATAAGGCGTGGCTCGTTCCAGGCGGGTCTCAAGGGTATTGGTGACGACGATACGGCCGTCACCGCTGTAAACAGCAACGCCACCCCAGCAGTCTAGCGTGGTTCTGATAACTAAATCGAGACCGAGGTCGGGCAATATTTCGCGCACCAGCCGTTCATCACGGGCGTCGATCTCCAGCCAGGGCTGTTGGCTGCTGCCGGCCGTTTTTGAGTTTATTTCTTCGTCACCCAACACCCGGATCGCTTCTTCAATCAATTCCCGCAGGACACGGGCATAGATCGGCTCATCGTGCAACTTCGTCAAGCGGCGGCGTGTTTGTTCTAAAACAGAAGCCACCAACTGGTCTCGAGACATCGCCACGATGCGCAGAGCTTCTAACCGGGCCTGATGCAAACGACGGGCACGCTCACCGGCAGCCGGGCTTACGGCCGTTTGCCGGGCCAAATCCTGGCGCATCGCCGCTTTCTGTTCAGCCTCAGCCAGGATTTGCTGAATGCGCGCCTCCGTTTCCTGCTCAAGCTGCACCAATTCCTGTTCGCCTGAGGCCTCGATAGCGTTGAGAATGGCTTCCAGGCTCATAAGAACAGCATAATGGCCGCAACGGCAAAGCCCAGGATGACCATTGTTTCGGGGATAGCCAGCAGTAAGATCATCATGCCCACCATATCCGGCTTTTCAGCAATAACACCAGCGCCGGCCGAGCCAATACGACCCTGGGCCAGGCCGGTGCCAATGGCTGCTAAACCAACGGCTAAACCCGCACCAACCGGTATAAATACACTCGGATCCATGTTTCACTCCTTTATCTAAAGTAGGGCGATTTTGCAAATCGCCCCCCGATTTACAAAATCGGGCTACATTGGGCGGCTTTGGAACGGTTCAAATGGCTGCCCGCCGCCTTCGTAAAACTTGCGGAAGAACTCGACGTAGTGCAAACGCAAGCTGTGAATGGTGGGACTAAATGCACCCAGGACGAGGTTGAGGGCATGAATGAGCAAGGCAATAACGACGCCGACGACAATACTGCCCATCAGTCCCACCATATCGTTGGCCAAACGGGCCAGATAGACCGAAGCCAACCCGATAGCCGCAATACGCAAGTAGGAAAGGATGTTGCCGATAAGACCGATAAACTCAATTGGTCCTAGCAGCACACCCAGCCAGCCCAGCGGGACGCTTAACAGCACAATGCCAACCAGCATCACAGCGACGCCGGGGTTCATAAACCCTTCAGGCAGCCAGTCAACAAGAACCGACGTCATCAAAAACAGGCCGATTAATCCCACCAACATGCCTCCCCGCTCCAGTAAAAGATGCCGGCTGCGCTCGCGCAAGGCCTCCCACACGCCCAACACCAGGCCCAGGGTCACGTGAACCACGCCCACAGCGATGGAGAGTAACAGCAATGAGGTAACTTGTTCGGCGCTGGCGCGTTCAAACCAGAGAGCGTGCATCCCCCATTCCTCGCCCAGCGTACCAAATGCCTCGCCGTACAGGACGCCGAAGAGGATGCTCCACCCTGATCCCAGAGCTAACACATTGATGATGTCGCGCCGGGTTCCCGGCTCCGGAAAGCGCCACAGCCCAAGGAGGCAAAGTAATAACAACAGCGCGCCGTAACCAACGTCGCCCAGGATCATGCCAAAAAATAGGGGGAGAAAGACGGCCATTAAAATGGTGGGGTCGATGCCCTCATAACGAGGTAAGCTGAATAAACGTACCAGGCTTTGGAACGGCCGTGCCAGAGCCGGGTTCACCAAAGCCACAGGCGCTTGCCGGCGGTCAGCCGCCGAAATGGATACCGTTTGCGAAATCACGCTGTCGCCTATGACGGCCGCCAGCACGCTTTGGACACGGCTCACGTCGCGTTCCGGTACCCAGCCAACGAGGACAAACGTCTGCTCTGTCTCGCCAAAATTGCTTAAAATATCAATCTGATCCAATTGATCCCGCAGAGAAGTCCGCCACCGGCGCAACCGTGACAACCATGTTTCCGCCAGCGCC
>JBNKZT010000333.1:0-6821 GCA_050301775.1 Promineifilaceae bacterium (SeqCode) | reverse complement strand
GGCGTTTTGGGCGCGGCGGTTGGTATTTAATGACGAACCATTACGGCCGTTTTTGCGGAAGTGGTCGGTGATGGCGTTGGGGATGGTGTGGCTGGGAACGGCCGTCATCCTCATTACCGGCTGGAAACCAGGCACCTACCTGGCGTTGGAATTGATTTGGGCCTTGCCGCCCATCGCCTTGCAGCTTGGCTTTGGCGCCGATATTTTGTGGCGCTATCGCCGTCTTGTGTTGGGGACGATTGTGCCCCTCACTTTGTACCTCAGCTTTGCCGATGCCCTGGCTATCAACTGGGGCACCTGGACGATTGATCCGGCCCAATCGCTCAACATTTACCTGGGGGGCGTACTGCCCGTGGAAGAATTCATCTTCTTCCTCCTGACCAACACGCTGGTTACTTTTGGCGTGGTTCTGGTTTGGGCGAAAGCCAGCCATCAACGCCTGGCCCAATTAAAAAACAGGCTGGTTAGGGATAAGTCGATGTCTGTGGCCCAAAACTAATTGGCTGGCATTCATTGGCAATTTTGCGGAAATGGAATTTGAAAATGTCTAATCGAGAAATTGAAATTGATAATTTGGTAAAAGTATATCCGGGTGATGTGCGGGCCGTTGATGGTATCTCACTGCACGTAGCTGCGGGACAAATTTATGGTTTTTTGGGGCCGAATGGAGCGGGGAAGAGTACGGCCGTTAAAATCCTCACCACCCTCGGCCTGCCTACTTCCGGCACGGCCCGTGTTGGCGGCTACGATGTTGTCACCCAGGCCGCCGACGTGCGCCGTATCGCCGGCGTCGCCCTGCAAGACGTGGGCATCGACCCACTGATGAAATCGGGCGAACTGCTGGCGCTGCAGGCCCGACTGTTCGGCGCCAATCGGCACGACGCCAAGTCGCGGGCCGATGAACTGCTTCAATTGGTACAGCTTACCGATGCCGCCAACCGGCGGGTGGGCACTTACAGCGGCGGTATGAAACGGCGTCTCGATCTGGTGATGGCCCTGGTACACAAGCCGGAAATCCTCTTCCTCGACGAACCGACGACCGGCCTGGACCCGGCCAGCCGCCGCGACATCTGGCAAGAAGTTCGCCGCCTCAATCAAGAAATGGGGATGACCATCTTTTTGACGACGCAGTACCTGGAAGAAGCCGATGAACTGGCCGATATGATCGGCATCATTGATCGCGGCCAGATCGTCAAAACCGGTTCCCCGGCAGCACTTAAAGCATCGTTGGGCAAGGAGTCGCTCAATCTGGCCTTTGCCGAGAAGGGTTTGGCCGAGAAAGCGAAGGACCTGCTGTCTCCTGGCGTAGACCGGGCGCAGGTTGACCGGGACACGGTGCGCCTGTATCTGGATCAAGTGGCGTTAGCCATTCCCGGCATTATGGATCGACTGCACCAGGCCAATCTGGACCCCATCTCGCTGACGCTGACCCAGCCGACGCTGGATGACGTCTTCCTGCAAGTGACGGGACAGGCTTTGCAAACGGATGCGGTGGGTACGGCCGTATAAAAACGAAAAACTAGGAGAAATAAAAATGGCTCAAGCAGCCCTAAATTACAGCGAGGCGCAGCCTAAAGCGCCTTTTTTTACCCAAATTGCCCTGGTCACCTGGCAAAATCTGGTGACGATTTTCCGCCGCCCGGAAGCAGTTCTGCCGCCGATTGGCATCAGTCTTTTCTTTTTACTGATTTACAATTCGACGCTGGGAGGAGCCGCTAGTTTTATTCCCAATCTGGGTTCTAACAGCTATCTGGGCTTCATTTTGCCCCTGTCCATCGTCAGTTCCTCGCTGTCGGGAGCGGGCATTGCCGCCCAAAATCTGGTGCGCAACATTGAAGGCGGCTACTTTGACAAGCTGCTGCTGACGCCCATCTACCGTTCGGCTCTCTTGACCGGCACGATTTTGTCCGGCGGTTTTATCCTGGGTTTGCAGGCCAGCATCGTCGTTGGCGTGGCCTTGCTCATGGGACTGAACGTGGCCACCGGCTTTCTGGGCATTTTGGCCGTCATTGGCATGGCTGTTTTGCTGGGATTGGGGTTTGCCGGCTTTACGATGTCGGCGGCGCTGGGCAGCGGCAATGCTGCTGTCGTACAGAGCGCCAGCTTTATCTTCTTTCCGTTGACCTTTCTGGCTCCCACGTTTGTGCCGTTGGAACTGCTGGATGGCTGGCTGAAAACGGCCGCCAGCATCAATCCGATCACTTACGTCCTGGAGGCGATGCGCGCCGTCCTCAATACGGGCTGGGATGGCCCAGTGATGCTGCACGGCGTGGCGGCCTGTGTCATTCTGGGCGGATTGATGTACATTCTGACACTGCGGGCGCTGCGCATCCGCACCAGCCGGAAGTAAAAAATGATCCGTAGATTTCGCGGATGGAGAATAGAGGAACGAACTTGGCACAATATAGACATCGATTTGAGGTAAAGGCATCGTTGACGGCCGTATCCGAGTTTCATGGAGACAGCCGGGCACTGCGCTTGCTGACGCCGCCGCCCATCTGGGTGCAGTTTCATCAGGTGGAGCCGCTGGCTGAAGGGTCAGTGGCTGATTTTACGATGTGGTTGGGGCTGCTGCCGGTGCGGTGGACGGCCGTTCACACCCAGGTCACGCCGCACGGATTCATCGATAGCCAAAAGCGCGGCCCATTCAAGAGATGGATACACCGGCACAGCTTCCGCGAATTGGACGATGGTAAAACCGAAGTCGTCGATGAAATTAAAGCCGAACCAGGCAATCTGGTTAGCCGCTTTATGTGGCTGACCCTGCCCGTTTTGTTCGCCTATCGCGGTTGGCGTACCCGGTGGACACTGCGGCAAAGAAGGGGGAAATGATGAAAATTTCATTGAAATTACGAACGATCCTGGGCTTATTGGCCGTCATTTTAGTAGTGGGAACGGGCGTCTTCCTCATCTGGGCCAGCAATCCGTTGGGGCCGATGCCGGAATCTGAAGCTGCCTTGCAAAGCGACGACCAGGTCACGGTCTCGCTGGACCCGTGGATTACGTTTTATCCGGCGGATACGGCCGTGACCACTGGTTTCATCTTTTATCCTGGCGGCCGGGTCGATGCCCGCTCGTATGCGCCACCGGCCCGGGCCATTGCCGAAGAAGGTTATTTGGTTGTGATTCCGCCCATGCCGCTTAATCTGGCCGTTTTCGATCCTGATGTCGCCGATGCCATTATTGTCTCCCATGCTGAAGTGACCCACTGGGTGATTGGCGGCCATTCACTGGGCGGGGCGATGGCGGCCAACTACGTTTATAACCATCCCGGCCAGGTAGATGGCCTGGTCTTGTGGGCCGCCTATCCGGCCGAAAACAACAGTCTGGCCGACCAACGTTTGCCTGTGCTTTACGTTTACGGTACGGAAGATGGGGAGGTACAAAAGCTGTGGGATGCCCGTTTCCGCATTCCGTCAGATGCGCAGTGGCTGGTGATCGAGGGCGGCAATCATGCCCAGTTTGGCTGGTACGGCCGTCAACCCGGCGATGGTGAAGCGACGATTTCGCGGGCAGACCAAGAGGAAGATGCCGTTCAGGCAACGCTCTCGCTGCTGTCGTCCGTTTCCACGACCGATTAAGGGGGCCAGGATGCGTGTGACTGTCTGGTGGGTTCGGCGTGACCTGCGGCTGGCCGATAATCCGGCGCTGACCGCGGCGCTGGCCAACGGCGGCGTGGTCGTACCGCTGTTTGTGTTTGACCCAGCGCTGCTGGCCAGCGAATGGGCTGCGCCGCAGCGGGTTGCTTTTCTGGTCGAGGGGCTGCGCCGGCTGGATGCCGATTTGCGGGCGCGGGGTAGCCGGCTGCTGGTGCGCTCTGGCAAACCGGAACTGGTTGTGCCGCAGGTGGTGAATGAGGTGGGGGGAACGGCCGTCTATGCCCTGGCTGACATCTCCCCCTACGCCCGGCGGCGCGACAACCGGGTGGCTGAAGCGGTTCCGCTGCATTTGCTGCCCGGACTCACTGTCCACCCCCCCGATTTGGTTTTGAAAAGCGACAGAACGCCGTACACTGTCTTCACGCCGTTCAGCCGGGCCTGGAAGAGTTTTGCCCTGCCCACTCAGGCTGATTTGCTGCCTATTCCGGCTCAAATCGCCACACCTAAGCTGCCGCCCGGCGACGCCATGCCGGAGACGGAGACACTCGCCGTTCCTTTCCCGCCCGGTGAAGCTGAAGCGCAGCGCCGTTTGGCCGCGTTTGTCGAAGGAGAAGGTGCCCCGATTTTCCGCTACAGTCTGGATCGCAACCAGCTTGACTTAGAAGGCACGTCGCAGCTTTCACCTTACTTGCGAATGGGGATGATTTCGGCGCGGCAGGCGGTGGTGGCTTCCCTGAATGCCATAGCTGCTGCCCCCACTCCTGAAGCGAAGAAGGGGACCGAAACCTGGCTTAATGAACTGATTTGGCGCGAGTTTTACGCGGCGATTTTGTACCATTTTCCGCACGTGCGGCAGCGCAGTTTCCGGCCGCAATATGAGGCGATCCCCTGGCACATCGACCGCGAGGAATTCGCCGCCTGGTGCGCGGGGAAAACGGGCTACCCGGTGGTTGACGCGGCCATGCGCCAGCTTCTGGCCACCGGTTGGATGCACAACCGGGCGCGGATGATCACGGCCTCCTTCCTGGTCAAAGATTTGCTAATTGATTGGCGCTGGGGCGAAAAATGGTTCATGCAGCATCTGGTGGATGGCGACCCAGCGGCCAACAACGGCGGCTGGCAGTGGACGGCCGTTTCCCTGGCGGCCATTGGTGTGATTTACCTGACAATACGATACGGTTCGCTGCCCTGGATTGCCTTGACGCTGGCCTTTTCCTTTGGTTTTTATGGCTTGTTGCGTAAAACGGCCCCTTTGGAAGCATTGGAAGGGCTGGGATTGGAAACGGCCGTTATGTTCTTCCCGGCCCTGGCTTATCTCATCTATTTGGAATTAGCCGGCAAAGGGTCTTTTGGTCATGCGTCCGGGATGACGTCTTTATTGTTGATGTTGGCGGGGGTGATAACGGCCGTGCCGCTCTGGTTGTTTGCCCTGGGGGCGCGTCGGGTTACGCTGGTGACATTGGGGCTTCTGCAATATATTGCCCCGACCATCCAATTTTTGATCGGCGTTTTCATTTATGGCGAACCGTTTTCAGGGGGCCAGATGATTGGGTTTGGCCTCATCTGGCTGGCTTTACTCTTATATTCAACTGAAGGTTTGTTGACTGCCCGTAAAAAACGGCAGTTAAGTTATGTTGGTTAAATATGCGTACATCATAAGTTATGCCTCTTGACGCATGACTTATGAAATTTTCCGGAGGTAAATCATGGACAATCGTTTACTTTATTTATCGCAGGCTGATGTGGCTGCTGTTGGCTTGTCGATGGCCGATATTATTGCAGCGGTGGAGACGGCGTTTGACGAGAAGGGACACGGCCGTGTCGAAATGCCGCCTAAGCCCGGTGTCCATCCCGGCGGCGGCGACAACTTCATCCATGCCATGCCCGCCTACATTCCCGGTTTGAAATCCGCCGGGGTCAAATGGGTGGGCGGCTACCCTGAAAATCAAAAACGAGGCCTGCCTTATATTACCGGCCTGCTCATTTACAACGATGTAGACACCGGCTTGCCTTTGGCCGTGATGGATTGTGTTTGGATTACGGCCATGCGTACAGCGGCGGCATCGGTCGTTGGCGCCAAATATTTAGCCCGTCCCGAATCTTCTACTCTGGGTATCCTGGGCTGTGGCGTACAAGGGCGCAGTCACGCAGAAGCGTTCAACGTCGTGTTCCCCCTGCAAAAAGTGATGGCCTACGATGTGGATACGAAAGGCGCCCAACGTTTTGCCGCCGAGATGAATGAGCAGTTTGGCCTGAATGTCACCCCCGTATCAACGCCGCGTGAAGCCGTCAGCGGCTGCGATTTAGTCGTTACCGCCGGCCCCATTTTGAAGCATCCTCACCAGACTATCAAGGCCGGTTGGCTGGATGAGGGCGCGTTTGCTTCTCTGGTCGATTTCGACTCTTACTGGCACCCAGACGCGATGATGGAAGCAGCCAAATTCTGCACCGACGATGTGCCCCAACTGCGCCATTACCAATCCGTCGGCTACTTCCAGCAGATTCCGGCCATTCATGGCGACCTGGGCGAACTGGTCACCGGGCAAAAGCCAGGCCGGGAAACGGGAACCGAGCGCACGATGACGGCCAATCTGGGGCTGGCGATGGATGATATGGCCGTTGCGCCCCTCATCTACAAAAAGGCGCTGGCCGAGGACATCGGTACGTGGCTGCCACTGTAGGCAAAGATTCGCAGGCCATGCCGGGCAGCGGCCTGGCGCTGGTGGTCTTGGCGTCGGCCTGCTGGTCGATGTCTGGTCTCTTCATCAATTATGTCGTTGCCGGCAGTGATATTTCGGCCGGGAATCTGGCCTTTTGGCGCGAAGTTTTCACCAGTGCAGTGCTGTTTGCCGGCATTCGCCTGCTCAAGCCATCGCTGCTGCGGGTGAAGCGGCGCGATTTGCTCTGGCTGGTCGCGAGTGGCGGGCTGGGTATGGGGCTGCTGCACGTTACCTGGAATATGTCGGTGGTGATGAATGGCATGGCGGTAGCGACGGTGCTTCAGTACAATGCGCCCTTTTTTGTGGCCATTGTGTCCTGGCTGGTATGGCGGGAGCCGATGACCCGGCGCAAGGTGATGGCTGTATTGCTGGCCTTTGTCGGGACGGTGCTGGTCTCGCAGCTTGATTGGCAGGCCGGTTCGCAAATTACGTTGACCGGTTTTTGGGTGGGGTTGGGCACGGCCGTTGCCTTCAGCAGCATCAGCCTCTTTGGTAAAAAACT
>JBNKZT010000332.1:0-6837 GCA_050301775.1 Promineifilaceae bacterium (SeqCode) | reverse complement strand
TATATTTTCCGTGCAAATCCGTGTTAATCAGTGGCAAAACATTCCTGTTCTGGACTTTTCCGACAAGCTGCTAGAGCGGAGAAATCCGATTTTTCGAAAAATCGGATTTCTGTCTACACACTATGAACAAAATCGAAGTCAAAAATTTCAACTTTTTCTACGGTGATTTTCAAGCGCTGATCGGTTTGAATTTACCCATCCGCCAGAACCAGATTACGGCGCTGATTGGCCCCTCCGGCTGCGGCAAATCGACTTTTTTGCGCGCTCTGAACCGGATGAATGACACCATTGCCATCGCCCGGGCTGAGGGTGAGGTACTGCTGGACGGCAAGAACGTCTATGACCCGGACGTGGACGTGGTGGAACTACGGCAGCGGATCGGGATGGTGTTCCAACGGCCGAATCCATTTCCACAAAGCATTTACAACAATGTCGCCTTTGGGCCGCGTGTGCTGGGACTGGCCAAGAATGGCAATCTGGACGAGATCGTGGCCGAAAGTTTGCAGGGTGCAGTGCTGTGGGATGAGGTGAAGGACCGGCTGCACCATCCGGCATTGGAATTGAATCCGGGGCAGCAGCAGCGACTGTGTATTGCCCGCACGATCGCTGTCAAACCGGAAGTGATTTTGATGGACGAGCCATGTTCGGCGCTGGACCCGGTGGCAACCTTGGCCGTGGAGGAGTTGATGCGCCAGTTGTCGGTGGATTACACGATTGTGATTGTGACGCACAATATGCAGCAGGCGGCGCGGGCCTCGGACTGGACGGGCTTTTTCTGGTTGGGTGAGTTGATTGAGTTTAGTCGAACGAATACGTTGTTTACCAATCCGGGCCAGGCGTTGACGGAATCGTATATTACGGGGCGGCAAGGATAGAGACTAGAGATTGGAGACTGGAGATTATGCGTAAATTTGGGGAGATTGTGCGGCTGCAAGTTCAATTGTATAGTTTGAAGCGAGGGGAACGGCCGTATCGCATCTACTCAACTGACAATATCCAGGTCGTACCGGCGCTGAAACTGACAGCCAAAGGAGTTGTGGGTCTGCACAGCGGGCTGGAGCAGTTGGATGTGCATCACACAGACCATCCCCGCAGCCGCAGCCGGGGCGATAATGGGATTTCAGTGGGCTTTACGGCTCATTACGGTCGTATGCGCCAGCGCTTTGGCGACCATATGACGGTTGGTTGTGCCGGTGAAAATATCATCGTGGAAACGGCAGTTCCCTTGACCCTCGACCAACTAACCAACGGCATCCTCATTCAAACGGCTGACGGCCAACAAATTCACCTGAACCAGGTCGCCGTCATGCTGCCCTGCCTGCCGTTTAGCAAATTCAGCCTGCAAACGGCCAACCCACCGGCCGAACAACTCAAGGAAACGCTGCAATTTCTGGATAACGGGATGCGTGGTTTTTCGGCAGTGTTGGTGGGGGAAACGGTTCGACATGAGCTTGTCGAAACGGCCGTTGTCCGTCCCGGCGACATGCTCTTCCTGGCTGATTGAAATCAACATCTTGATGCATGACCCAAAAGCTTGCCCCTTATGCCATACAGAAGGCGCTGCCGTCTATTATGAAGATAGGCAGCGGCCTTATTGGCAGTGCCCAACCTGTCATCTAGTCTTTGTGTTACCCTCCCATTATTTATCCCCGGCAGACGAAAAGGCCCGATACGATCTCCACCAAAACTCGCCGGACGATCCGGCTTATCGACGCTTTTTAAGCCGGCTTTTCGATCCCATGCAAGCCCGGCTTGCGCCGCACAGTGATGGTTTAGACTTTGGCTCAGGCCCCGGCCCGACACTCTCCAAGATGTTTGAGGAAGCGGGGCACAAGATGACACTCTATGATGTTTTTTATGCCAAAGACGAGTCAGTTTGGGAAAAACAATATGACTTCATCACATCCAGTGAAGTCGCCGAGCATTTGCATCAACCGGAAAAGGAATTGGCCCGTCTGTGGAACTGCCTCAAGCCCGGCGGCACATTGGGATTAATGACCAAATTAGTCCTGAATCAGTCCGTATTTGCCAACTGGCATTATAAAAATGACCCGACTCATATCTGCTTTTTCTCGCGTCAAACATTTGATTGGCTGGGGACGCAATGGGGCAGTTCCCCTACATTTGTCGGCCAGGATGTCATCATTTTTGAAAAAATCGGGAAATAATAGGATGGTCAAAAAAGAACGTTTGTTACAACGGTTAGACGAAATCGGCCAATCGCTGGCCCAAAGCGAGGGTGCGCTGGCCCTGCTTGGTTTGGGGTCGGTAGGGCAAGAACTGGCCCGGTTGGACGCCTATTCTGACCTGGATTTTTTCGTCATTGTGCGGCCAGGCCAGAAAGACCGCTTCATCGCCGATTTGGACTGGCTCAGCCGCATCCAGCCGGTCGCCTATGCTTTTCAGAACACGGCTGATGGCTACAAACTGCTTTTCGCCGACGGCATTTTTTGCGAATTTGCCGTTTTCGAGCCGGATGAACTGGCCCAGATTCCCTTCACACCGGGTCGTTTTGTCTGGCAGGCGGCTGATTTTGACACCGCTTCGCTGGACAAACCGGCAGCCACAAAATCAGAACGTTCGACGGAATGGCTGGTTGGTGAGGCGCTGACCAATTTGTATGTGGGCCTGGGCCGCTACCGGCGCGGCGAGAAGCTGTCGGCGGCACGGTTTATTCAGGGGTATGCAGTGGATCGGGTGGTGGATTTGGCGGCTCGGATTGAGGCGGGACAGTCGAGATGGGGCGATCCGTTTGATGGGGCGCGGCGGTTTGAGATGCGGTTTGGGGATACGGCCGTTTACCTGCCCCAATTCATCCCCGGCTACGACCACAGCCCGGCCGCCGCTCGCGCCATCCTTGAATTTCTGGACCAACATTTCACCGTCAATCCAGCTATGAAGCAGGCGATTCTGGCTCTGATTGAGGAAAAGGACGCGAGTCCACTGAAAAAACGAACCGCAAAGGCGCAAAAGACGCAGAGTTTTTGAAACTACCAGAGAAAAACCTCTGCGTTCTCCGCGCCTCTGCGGTGAAATCAGTCTTTTTTCAGTAGAGTTATCCGTGTCCCTAAAAAACTCAGGTTGACGCCGGTAAAACGTAGTAAAGCATGGCAAAAAAGTGGCACATACTGCCGCCCATGACAAACAAATGCCAGATGGCGTGATTGTAGGGCAGTTTACGCCAGGCAAAGAAGATGACTCCCACCGTGTAGAAAATGCCCCCGGCGAAAATCAAGGCGATACCGCCCGGTGGAACAGCAAGCTGCATTTCCTTAAAGCCCACCACCATCAACCAGCCCATCAACACATAGCCCACGACGGCCAACTTTTCAAAGCGGCCGACAAATATTGTCCTGAAAGCAATCCCCAGCAGCGCCAGCCCCCAGACAACGCCAAACAGCGTCCAGCCCAGGCTGCCGCGCATGTTGACCAGTAGAAAAGGCGTGTACGAACCGGCGATGAGCAGGTAAATGGCGGCATGGTCCATCACCTGCAACACGCGCTTTACCTTGGGGATTTGAATGCTGTGGTACAGCGTCGAAGCCAGATAAAGCAGGACCAATGTGCTGCCATAAATGCTAAAACTAACGATGCGCCAACTATCGCCGTTGATCGCGGCTAAGACCACCAGCAGCGTCAGCCCGGCAATCGACAGGGCCGTGCCAATGCCGTGGGTAATCCCATTCCAAACTTCTTCTTTTGGCGTAAACTTAAATTTAAATGGTTCTGGTGAACGCATCTGCAACTCCTTTCATGATAATCGTTAATGGCAGGTGACCCAAGACCACAGCCCACCCGTTTAGATTAACATGATAGAGGTTGTTGGGGAGTAAAACTTAACAATGAGCTAACTATTGGCTATCAATTGTGGGAATGAGTGGCACGGCCGTTCCACACAAATTCATATCCTTACAGTAGCATAGGAGAAACGGCCGTGTCAATTCGCCTCCATCCCCAAAAAACCGCTCCCCCAATGACTTAAACATTCATTTCACAGGTATCTTTCAGGTTAATGGGAATGGCCTGGCAATGATGAAAACTATAGATGATATACAAAACCTATGGCCAAACTTGCGCTGGGTTAGAACTCAGCAAATCTGACGGCCCCGGATTGAATGTGGTTGGATCGCCGCTTGTGAACTCGTACACTTTGCCCTCTGTGCTGTTGGCACAATCGCCCAATGGGGAGCAAGATATCAAACCGCTTAAGCCGTTATATTCATTCAGGACATAGAGCGCGTCCCGAACAGCCAATGGGTCAACCATCAATGACTCATCCTCGCTCTGAACGGCGGCCTGAGATATTGCCTTCAACAACAAGGTGGTAGCATCATAGGCATAAGGATGGTACACAGATATCGGATCTTCACCGTAATTACTGCGATAGGTATCCAAGAAAGTTTGGTAGATTTCGGCTTCCTGATCAATATCGTAGGATGTCGTCGTTACGTACACCCCAAGAGCATGGTCGCCAGCTTGTTGCAGGAAATCAGGACTCATATAGCCTTCCCAAACAAAGAAAGCACTGTTTTCTAAGCCTGGCGTTGTTCTGGCTTCAGAGAGAAAAGCTGCTCCTGCTGCAAAATCCCCATTCATGAAATAGATTGCATGGGGGCTGGCTTCAACCAGACTGTTGATTATGGGCGCCATATAAGCGCTACCAGTTTCCATTGTTCTTTCTAAAACACATTCACCACCTGATTCTGTGAATACCTCGCAAAGGGCATTGCTTTGCAATTTTTGGAATTTATCACTGGCGACATACACCGTTGCCAGCCTGCGTTTCCCTAGTTCGTTGTATGCGTATTGAGCGGCCGCTTTTACCTGGAAGATGTCATTGGGAGCTGTGCGGAAATAACCTACTGCGTGAGAATCAGGTGCGGTCAATTCTGGGCTTGAATTCGATGGCGAGATCAAAACTCTGCTGCCATCGGTGACAATTGGGGCGGCACGTAAAGCGCCCCCAGAGCAGGTTGTTCCCAGGATGCCGATTACAGAATCGTCTTGGATGAGGATTTGTGCGCCACGTTGTGCAGCCAACTCATTACATTCGGAATTGAATCCAGTTAATTCTATTGGATGCCCCAAGATTTCTCCGCCAAAATCAGAGATGGCAATTTCGATACCTCTTAGTGTATCGATGCCAAAAGGGTGGGTTTCCCAAAGTAAATACCCAATTTTAAGTGGTTCTCCTGGTGCAAAGCTCAGTGTATGGGGAGAGAAAGTGGGTGTCACCGTGGGGGTATTGGTTGGAATGGGCGTATTTGTGTGGGTCGGTACTGGCGTTACTGAGGGAACGGCCGTATTTGTATGGGTTGGCGCCGGTGTTTCTGTGGGCACGGCCGTATCCGTTGGTGGAACATCAGTCTTGGTTGGATCTGGAGATTGTTGGGGAAGATTCGTTATATCGGATGGCGAGTCCGATTGCCCTGGCGACGGAGGTTTCTCCGATGTTTGTGAACAGGCATTGAGTAAAAACAAAGTTACCAATATGAGTATAAGAATTTTTTTCATCGGTTGTTTCCTCCTTTTAGATCTGTAATGTGGTTTGGGTAGCGAATTAATTAGAGTTATTGAGTATTAGCGGCAAGGAAATATGATTGGTAGCAGGGGGTATGTAAGCTTCATTTATATTTGGATCGCCTTCATCTGCCCAGCCACCGATTACATAGATTCTTCCACCAACTGTTTCGGCCACTAATCCTGCACGATGCGTTGGAAGAGGCGACATGGACAGCCACGTGTCAGTCACCGGGTCATATTGCTCATTCACGTTTGTTCTGACGTCAGCTACCCCACCCATCACGTATATTTTACCATCATAAACGGCAGCGGCCGGGATGTTTCGAGCGGTTGGCATATCTGCTCCCGTACGCCAACTGTTGAGGGCCGGGTCGTAAATTTCCACTTTGTTTGTCCAAGTCGTCGCCGAGTCGTTATCTAATCCACCAAAGACATATACCTGTCCATTAAACGCCGTGACCGCCATGCCCTGTCGCTGACTCGGCATGGGCACCCGGAAAGACCAGGTGTCGCTGTCAGGCTCATACATCATCACCGTATTCGTCATCGTATTGCTGCCATCAACTCCTCCTATAATGTAGATTTTGTTATCAACTACGGCCGCCCTAAAACCATTTAAGGCCACAGGCAATGGGGCAACATACGACCAACTATCAGCCGCTGGATCATACATTTCAACGGCCGTCGTATTTGAACTTACTGACCATCCGCCAATGGCATAAATTTTGCCATCTACGGCTGCCGCTGTCAGATTATTACGCGGTGTGTTCATGTTTGCCTTGGTTGACCAACTATTCGTTGCCGGGTCATAGGCTTCTACAGCGCTGGTATCCTGGCTTGTCCAACCGCCCATTACGTAGATCACATCGCTCACTACCGCTGACGCCGCGAGACCACGGGCCGTTGGCATATTTGTCCGGGTAATCCAGGTGTTGAATGGTGAAACGGCCGTTGCGAACAAATGCTGTTCGTTTTCTGTAAAACTCGGATTTATTGCTGAGGCTCCAGCCTTTACATTCGTAAATACAACAGCGACACCTACTATTGCCATTACAATAGCAAGCGTACCTAAGATAAATCTTGTTTTCATTGAGACTCTCTCCTTCCGTGATTTCATAAAAGCGCCGCCAGGTTTTGGTTGCAAGATAATCAATATCACGCTTGATTTTCAGGCGCTTCGCTTTCGTCTTTATTAGCGTCATTCACCAGGGGTTCCAGGTAAGCAACCAGTTCTCTCATATTCGCAAATCCTTTACGCTCCCCTGTGAATGGGTTTTCCAGAGAAGCGCGCCATACAAGTTTTCCATCAACCTG
>JBNKZT010000331.1:0-6854 GCA_050301775.1 Promineifilaceae bacterium (SeqCode) | reverse complement strand
CTCCTTCAGTCGAGGCCATAATAACATTACATCCTTTTGCTCTATCAAGAAGAATACTCAAGTAAAACTCCTTTGTTTCTGATTCTCCAGGATAATACACATCTTCAGCAATCAACACCTTGTTAACAACTTTACCCTCTTCGCCCGTCTGATGCGTAACTAAAGTACCGTTTAAGATGTTTTTTGATTTCTTTCTTAAAACCAATAAATTCAAACTCTGCCATTTTCCTCACCCCTTTGTCAATGAGACATTCTGGCTGTTGTAGACCATGTGCTTAACTCACATAGATAATCTTGTCTGGCAAACGCCAGACCACGTTGATTTAGCTGCCTTTCAATAAGAATAGCCGGCAGCCCCCACTGTTTTTCCAATGTCACAATTTCTTTTCCATTAAGAGACTTGCCACTATTGCGCGTGAGTATCATCTTTAGTTTGCAAAATCCTCGATCTATTGTCTGTTCAAACCGTGATGATTCACCAGAAAAGGAGGCCATGACTTTGGGAATTGTTCCTGGAGGTATTTCTGTTGGGTCAATGATAGCGGCAATTACCTGTAAAGCATCAGGCAAAAAAGCATTATCCTGAATACCCAAGACTAGCTGACGCGTGATGATCTGGCGAATAAGAAGTTTGATGATGCGTTCACGGCCGTTTTTCCCCGGTGGTGGTGCACCATCAGCGACTAAAACATATAACGCCCGCAGATGATCAGCTATGACCCGTATACTAGTGACATACAACGCTTGAGGAATGTCTTTATTTGTAACATACTGGTTTATCAAGTCAATGATCGGGACAAAATCTGTGGTATCAAAGACAGAAGAAACCCCTTGTGTAATCATGACAACACGTTCCGTACCTATCACAGTCTCGACGAAAGGGTTGTGTAAAGGTTCAAAATGATTGCTTTGGGGTTGCAATTGATAGGAGATAAAGAGTGAATTGGCGAACTCAACAAATCGGCCGCAGCGACACCCTGGTTGACAAGTTGGCCCGCACGCAAATGCTTGGCCCCGATCAAAAAACATTTCCGTGTTTGGGCCAGCTTTGCGTAATTCGGTGTCATCGGTTTTCAAACTATCGCTTTGCAACCAATAATTATGATCAGCATTCCGGCCTATTATACGATTTTGCTCTACCCCCAAGTTTATCCAAGTTTTGTAAGTCAAGGCATCTCTTTCTCGAACCTGACCAGTCACTTGATCGCCTTTAAAATAGGTTATCCAAATTTTTGCCGGATCAATTCCAAGTACTTGAGTGGCTAATTGCCACATTCTTACAATAGCATTCTCTTTGGCATCTTTTTCAAACACAAAAGCGCCAGGCATCTCAAAAAGACTCAGATGGATATCATCCTGACCGACTCTATCCAAATCAAAGTGGCGAAAACATTTTTGTACCAACACATATTCACTTGTCTGATCTTGATTTATTAGTGCCAAAGAAGACTCTACTTGAACTAAGCCTGCACTCATTACAAAAGACATTGGTATCGAGTCGTGCAGCATGGATGCCCTGGGTAAAAGCTTAAACCCTAAATCCTGATAATAATTAATAAAGCTATTTCGAACTTCAAAAGAATTCATAATAAGGTGTGCTGCTAAGAATAATGTATTATCCTCCGGCAACTTTTTATCAAACTAGCACATTCCCCCTAAATCAAATTTCTAACTTCCTATTTTGTACTCCTGGTCACCAACTCTTCAACAAAGTTATGTATACTATAATGATTGGGAAGTCAATCTGTCAAGACTAACCGGTTACTAAATTAGGGCAATCGCATGTCTTATGTAAACAAGATGCAGGTAAAATACCAGTAATGGTGCGATAATGGGGCAAAAAAAGGAAATTCCCATGCCCTTATCACCCATTGAGAGTATTCATGAACATTTTGCTGACGTAAACGACCCCAGACAACAGAGAAAAGTTGATCACCCACTCATCAATATCATCTTTATCACCATCTGCGGCGTTTTGTGTGGCGCCGACAATTGGGTGGCCATCGAAGAGTTTGGTAAGGCACAGGTTGAATGGTTGAGCCAGTACTTGAATTTGGCGAAAGGAATACCGTCTCATGACACATTGGGCAAAACATTTGCGGTGATAGCCCCTGACCAGTTTCGAAAAGGTTTCTTGAATTGGATGCAAGCCGTCTGTGAAATTGTAGCGGGGGTTGTCGCCATAGATGGGAAGAAACCGAGACGGTCACATGATAAACGGTTAGGCAAAATCATATGGTAAGCGCTTGGGGCGAGGCGAATGGTGTGGTACTAGGGCAGCAGAAAGTAGATGAGAAATCGAACGAGATCACAGCGATTCCACTCTTGTTGGAAGCCTTGGATTTGACAAATTGTATTGTGACAATAGATGCCATGGGCTGTCAGACGGATATTGCCAAGCAACTTGTAGACCAAGGTGGCAATTACGTTTTATCCCTCAAGGGCAATCAAGGGCAATTACACGAAGATGTTCAGGAAATGTTTGCCTACTTTGAAAAGAATGATTTTGCTGGCATTGAACATGACTATCACAAAACAGTTGGCAAAGAACACGGACGAATAGAAATTCGGGAGTGTTGGACGTTTAATCCCCATCAATGGGCACAATATTTCCGCACACTCGACAAATGGCAAGGGTTGCAATCGGTGGTCATGATACGCGCCCAGCCACATGTGGGCGAAAAAGTGACTACTGAGACGCGGTTTGCAATCAGTAGTTTAGCCAGTGAGGCAAAAATAGTTTTGCAATCAACCCGACGTCACTGGGGTATTGAGAACAAATTGCATTGGGTTCTGGATGTGGCATTCCGTGAAGATTTGAGCCGAGTTCGGCAAGGACACGCCGCTGAGAACTTGGCGGTTATCCGCCATTTAGCTCTAAATTTACTGAGACAGGAGAAAACAGTCAAGGTGGGCGTGCAGAACAAACGTCTTCGCTGTGCTTGGGATACTGAATACCGGGACAAAGTGTTAGCTGGCATTGTATCATTATGTTAATTATTCGCGCGATTGCCCTAGTTACTAAATCTAAAAGATATTTAGAAAAACTAAGCCACAAGCATTGCCCACAAACAAAAACGCCATTGGCGCTTAGGTGCCAATGGCGTTTTCCCATATATGAATCAAATGGTTGGATTTAGAACGGAATTTCGTCCTCTTCCTGAGCCGCACCACCGGAGTCACCGCCGCCGGAAGGCTCATAGCCGCCATCGTCCCCTTTGCTGCCCACAAAGCTAAAATTGTCGGCTCGTATTTCGAAAGAAGACCCGACCGTGCCATCCTGGCGCGTCCAGAGTTTGGGACCGCCTGTGTTGGGGTCCGGGGCGAGACGTCCTTCGACCAAAACCTTGCTACCTTTACTCAAATATTCGTTAGCGACTTCGGCTCGCCGTCCCCAAACGCTGACGCGGAACCAGGTCGTTTCATCAACCGGCTGGCCAGTTGCCCTATCGGTCCAACGACGATTGGTAGCGACACTGAAACTAGTAACGGCCGTGCCATCCGGCATATAGCGCATTTCTGGATCACGACCCACATTCCCGACAACAATAATTTTTTGATACATTACCCATCTCCTTGTGAAAAAAACCTACAAATGGCACTCATTTGTAAAGGCTGCCAATTTGGAACAGCTAAATAATAGTACCATATTCCCTTTAATAAACAATATTTTTAATCACGGTTTTTGCTTCATCAAAGCAGATAAACACAACTAAATTATAGCACGAATGTTCTATAAATGCCATTTTTGGTATATATTCGCAAGCCTATTCAAGCACAATATCTGAGATTAAACAATATCCAAAAAAGTATCCCAATTTTGTCTTGACGCTGCCCGGCCAACATGCTATCATGCCCGCATGATGCAGCAAAAAAGCTTTACCTATTATTATGCAGGATACAAAACACACATGCCGCAAACCGGTGGAGGTTTTGTTTGCCTGTAAATAGCCAACAGGGCAATCAACTGAAAATCAAAGGCGCGGCACACCGCGCCTTTTTTATTGGCAATTGACAAGCGGCCAGGCAGCCGCTACGATCAACAATGAATAGAATTTTTGGGAGAAAAACATCGTGACAAATGTATTTGAGGAATTCAAGTGGCGGGGTCTCGTTTACGACCACACCGATGGCGTGCCAGATGTGCTGGCCCAGGAAAAAGTAACCGTATACAACGGCTTCGATCCCACAGCCGATTCGCTGCACATCGGCAACCTGGTACCGATGATGGGATTAGCCCGTTTACAGCGCTTTGGTCACACCCCTATCGTCATTGCCGGCGGCGGCACAGGTATGATTGGCGATCCCAGCGGTAAATCGTCCGAGCGCCAACTCTTAACGGTTGAACAAATCGAAGCCAACGTGGCAGCACAAAAAGTGCAGTTGGCTCACTTGTTGGACTTTGAAATCAAAAGCAACCCGGCCCAAATCATCAACAATGCCGACTGGCTGGCCAAAATCTCGATGATGGAGATGCTGCGCGATACCGGCAAACATTTCACTGTGAACTACATGATGGCCAAAGATTCGGTCAAATCACGCCTGGAACGGGAAGATGGCATCTCTTTTACCGAATTCAGCTACATGATTTTGCAGGCCTATGATTTTCTACATTTGTTTGATCACCATAACTGCACGATGCAGGCTGGTGGCAGCGATCAATGGGGTAATATCATCGCTGGTGTGGAACTGATCCGGCGCAAGCGGGGCGTAAAAGCATACGGTCTGGTTTACCCGCTCATCACCAATGCCGATGGCTCTAAGTTTGGCAAGACGGCGTCGGGCACTAACATCTGGTTGGACCCGAAGCGCACATCGCCTTACCGTTTTTACCAATACTGGTTAAACGCCAACGATGCTGATGCCCTTAATTACCTCAAATATTTCACCTGGCTGACAAAGGGAGAAATCAAGGAACTGGAAAATGCGCTCTTTGAACAGCCCCATTTGCGCCAGGCACAGCGCCGACTAGCCCAGGAAGTCACCCGCATGATGCACGGGGAAACGGCTCTGGCCAAAGCGGAGAAAGCATCTAAGGTCTTGTTTGGTGGCGATTTAGATGGCCTGGACGCCAGCGACATCACCGATATTTTCGCCGACGTGCCTTCCAGCGAGGTCGTCAAATCCCAATTATCGGGCGATGGCCTGCTGCTGGCCGATTTGTTGGCCGAAAGCAGCCTGGCTTCGTCCAAAGCGGAGGCGCGGCGTTCCATTCAGGGCGGTGGCATTTATGTCAACAATCAACGCATTAGTGACCAGAATCAAACACTCACTTTGGCTCAAAGCATCGACGGTCAATTTTTGGTGCTGCGCAAAGGCAAGAAAAAGTACCATCTCGTTCAGGTAAAAAGCTAAAAACGCCTCTTGGTGGGTGGAGAACCTGTTTTCTCCGCCCACTTTTCCAACTCACATCTCACAACTTCATTCAAACATCTTGACAGATGATTTTAGTCGCGCTATTATTTAGACTGACTGGTTTAACTTTTCGGTCTAAAAGGAGTATTTATGCCTCGACCACGATTTAATAAGCTGTCGTCTGAAAAACGGGAACGGATTTTGGAAGCGGCGGCGAAAGAATTTGCTGCCAACGGGTATGATGGCGCATCACTGAACCGGATTCTGGACGATGCCGATATCAGCAAAGGGGCCGCTTACTATTATTTTGACGACAAGGCGGACTTGTTTGCCACGACGGTTCTGCATTACAGCCAGGAACTACTGGCTGATTCGCTGTCTGATCCGACCCAGTTCACGGCCGTTAACTTTTGGGATGAGGTGACGGCCGTTTACCGCCACCAATTCACCAGTTATGCGGAACGGCCGTGGGTCTTTGGTGTCGTCAAAGCCGGCGGCTCATTATCGGCCGAGATGCTGATGCGGGGGCCGCTGGCTGAGTTGTGGGAACAGGCCCAGTTTTTATTGGTGCAGTTGTTCCAGCGCGGCCGGGAATTGGACCTCATTCGGACAGATTTGCCGGAAGAACTGCTCCTGTCGCTGGTTATCGCAGTTGATGACGCCCACGACCGCTGGCTTTTTGACCACTGGTCAGAGCTGTCACCGGCCGATTTGGAACAGGCCGCCCGGCGCATCAGTGACACTCTGCGCCGCCTTTTATCGCCTGAGTGAATGACAACATGAGTACTGCAATTGAAACGAAGAATCTAACCAAACGATATGGGGCGGTTACGGCCGTTGACGGACTATCCCTGCGCGTTGAACAAGGCGAAATCTACGCCTTCCTCGGACTCAACGGCGCGGGCAAAACGACGACCATCCGCCTGCTGCTGGGCATGATCCGGCCGACAGCCGGCGAAGTAACCGTCCTGGGCCATAAAATCGGACGGGGCGAAAAGAAACCGTGGGCGTCTGTTGGCTATCTGGTAGAAACGGCCGACGCCTACCCGGAACTAACCGTACGCCAGAACCTGGAAGCCGTGCGCCGCCTGCGTCCCGGCGTCGAACCTAAAGCCGCCGATCGGGTTATCGAGCAGTTGGGCCTGACCGCTTACGCCAACCGGCGAACGGGCACGTTATCGCTGGGCAACAAACAGCGCCTGGGGGTAGCCAAAGCACTGCTGCACAGTCCTGAACTGCTCCTCCTTGACGAACCGGCCAATGGGCTGGATCCGGCGGGCATTGTCGAAATGCGCAACCTGCTCCTCAACCTAGCCCGCGAACAGGGCGTCACCGTTTTTATGTCAAGTCACATTCTGGGCGAAGTATCCCGGCTGGCCCAGCGCATCGGCATTATCCACGAAGGGCGATTGGTTCAGGAACTCGACGTGGCCGAATTGGAACGCAACCGTCAGCAGCGGCTGTTGATCCGCACCTGCGACAACCAATCGGCCTGCACC
>JBNKZT010000330.1:0-6956 GCA_050301775.1 Promineifilaceae bacterium (SeqCode) | reverse complement strand
GACTGTGGTCTGGTGATTGGCACCAGCGCCCGCAGCCGCCATATTCCCTGGCCGCTGATGTCGCCGCGCCAGTCGGCCGCGAAAGCTGCGGAAATGATTCCCGCCGGTAATGAAGTGGCGCTGGTTCCGCTGGCCGGCCAGGCCGTTTTGACAGCGGGTGCGGAGCGGTTTGAGGTATCACGGAAGGGGTATTTTGCGGAGCCGCCCCATATTTTGTACGCACCGCCGGGAACGGCCGTGACCGTCACTGCTGCCACAGACTTTGAGTTTGCCATCGGCGGCGCACCGGCGGAGGGGAAATATCCTATCCGCCTGTTCAAGCCGGAAGAGATGAAGCAGGAAGTGCGCGGCGGTGGCGTGGCTGTACGGCAGGTTAATCACGTGCTGGCCCATCCCTTACCCGCCGAGCGTTTGATTTTGTTTGAGGTTTACGTGCCCGGCGGCGGTTACTCCGGCTGGCCGCCCCACTGCCACGACCGTTTCGCCGACTCGCCTTATCTGGAAGAGGTGTACTACTATCGCATCGATCCGGCGCCGACCGGCTATTGCATCCATCGCAATTACCGCGTGGACAATGACTTCGACGAGGTTTTCACCGTCCGCGACGGCGAGTGCGTGTTGGTGACGCAGGGCTTCCACCCGGTAGCCGTGCCGCCCGGTTCCCAGGTCTACTTTCTCAATTACCTGGCCGGTGAACTGCTGGACGAGGCGCGCGGCACGCCGCCTTACGATGACCCGGATTGGGCCTGGATGAAAGATGATTACGACGGTGGCAAACTGGAGCTGCCGCTGTTCAAATAAAACGTAGGACGTAGAGCGTAGGGCGTAGTGCGTAACATGAACTACGTACTACGCTCTACGCACTACGTAATAACAAGGAACTGAAACAATGAACAACAATCAACCATTACGAATTGGCGTGATTGGGGCGGGGCGCATCGGCAAGATTCACGCCGAAAGTATTGCCACCCGCACGCCGGGGGCTGAGTTGGCCGGGATTGCTGATGTGAATTTGGCGGCGGCGCAGGAAACGGCCGTTAAATTCAACGTAGCGCTCGTCTCGGCCGATTATCATGACATCCTCAATGATCCGACAATCGATGCGGTAGCCATTTGTTCGGCTACCGACACCCATGCCCAAATCGTGCAGGAGGCGGCGGCTGCCGGCAAACACATCTTTTGCGAAAAGCCGATTGACCATAGTCTGGAAAAGATTGACGCGGCGCTGGCGGCAGTGGAAAAAGCGGGGGTCAAATTGCAAATTGGCTTCAACCGCCGTTTTGATGCCAACTTCCGCAAAGTCCGGGAGACAATCGCCGCCGGTAAAGTGGGCGAACCGCACATTTTACGCATTACCAGCCGCGATCCGGCCCCACCGCCGGCGGAATACGTCAAAGTGTCCGGCGGCATGTTCCTGGATATGACCATTCATGATTTTGACATGGCTCGTTATCTGATGGGCAGCGAGGTGGAAGAGGTGTATGTAGCTGCCGGGGTCATGGTGGATCCGGCGATTGGCGAGGCGGGGGATGTGGATACGGCCGTGATCACCCTCAAATTTGCCAACGGCGCTATCGGCACGATTGATAACAGCCGCAAGGCAGTGTATGGCTACGATCAACGGGTAGAAGTCTTTGGTTCAGGCGGGATGGTAGCCGTGTCCAACAACCTGCCCAACACCCACATTTACAGTAATGCTGACGGCGTTCATTCGGAAAAGCCGCTCTACTTCTTCCTGGAACGGTACATGGATTCGTTTGTGGCCGAGATGCAGGAGTTTGTTGAAGCGGTGTTGGAAGATAAGACGCCGCCGGTGGTGGGGGTTGACGGCCGTATCCCGGTTATTATGGGCATGGCCGCTGCTAAATCCTACCGCGAAAATCGCCCTGTCCGGCTGGGCGAAATAAGTTAGGGTTGGTGCTTTGTAGTGCGTAGTGCGTAACCAGAAGGTCACTACGCACTACGTTAGTTGGGTACTGGTGCGTATAATTCTGGCCGGCAAGGATTGTAGTTTTCACCCAGAACGACCCGATAATTATAAGGATAATCTGGCTGATCGGTAACCAACTCAATGCTGGAACGATAGGCGTCGAATATCCAGCTCAACAACCAGTCGTAGGAGCCTTTGAAATTAGCCCCGTAATAGCTGATCTGGGTTTGAGCATTCTTTTGTGGCTTGTCGGGGCTGATGATGGGGATAAATCCGTGGGTAGCCAGGTTGTCGGCGGCTAAAAGCGGCAAATCAGGATTGTCTGTCGCGTTGATGATTTCGACGGTGATGGGCGCCCGATTGGATCGGCTGAGGGCCGGTGGTTGAAATAGGCGAGCCATGGTTTCCTGCATCATGTCTTCGCCTTCCCAAATTGGCAGCAGTACTTGTGCGCCACTGGATGGTACGATCCAGGATTCTACTTTACCACCCAGGTATAGGTTTTGGATGCCGTTTTCGCGGATTTGAGGGGCCAGCGCTGCCAACTGCAAGATCAGGCCGATATCTATGTCGGTTTCAACTTTTTCTTTGTAGGTATTCCATAGGCTGGGCACCTGGGGCAGCAAGTTCAGGTCGAGGCCCTGGTTGAACATGGCCCGTAAAATTTGCTGCTGGCGGCGTCCCCGGTCAAAGTCACTGGTTGTGCGCCGGGAGCGAGCATACCAGAGGGCCAGGTCGCCGTCCATGTGGGAAATGCCCGGTTCGAGGGCAAACTGCTCATAGTTATCCTCCTCATTGATGTCTAGTTCGGGCGATTTGAGACGCCAGTCTTGTAGGCGGCAGCTTGCGGCAATATCTACGCCGCCGATGGCGTCTACGATTTCCTGGAAGGCGGCAAAATCGACGCGGGCGTAGTTGTGGATGGGGATACCGAAGTTGTAGAGGATGGTTTGTTCGAGCAGAGCCACGCCGCCACCGGGATAATCTTTTTCGTCGCCACGGGTAACGGCCGTGTTAATTCTGTTCATGATACTGCCGGGGATGTAGACATAGAGGTCACGCGGCAAGGAAATGATGGAAGCGGTAGGACCATCCCGATTGATAGCCACAATGATGATTGTGTCGGTGCGGGATTCGTTGCCAACGGGGGTGTCATTGCCCAACAGCAAGATGTTGGTTGTTTTTTGCGGAACCTCGAAGGTGGGAACGGCCGTTGGAATTGGCGTTTCCGGTGTTGGAACACCCGGCAGCAGTGTGGGAACGGCCAGCGTGGCATCCAAAGTAGGAACGATTTGGGGGCGGCTGGTTGGTGTTAGAGATGGTATCGGCGTTTGAGTGGGGATTGGGGTGGGGGTGGGTGTATCGCCGATGGTTGGGCTGGGGCCGGGCGTATAAGTTTTTACCAATGTCGGAAACGCAGCCGGTGATTTTGGTGTGTTTGTGGGGGCAGACGCCAATAGCGCGCGGGTAGGCGGCGTGGTGTAGGCGCTGATCGCCGTTGAGTTTTGCCAAAAAAAGATGCCACCACCCAGGATAACTATTAGCAGGAAAATAACAAGAACGGTTCGTAAAATAGGTCGGGATGAATTCACGTTGATTCCAATGCAGATTATAGTTTTTCGCCAAAGAGGTATTCAGTGCGAATGAATACAATGTAGCCGACGATGAAAGTGAGAACGGCCGTTCCAAATGTACGCAGCAAAAATATAGTGTCCATGCTTACCGGTCCCGTGCTGCCTTGCGTCCCCCACAAAACGGTACGATAACTGTCAATAATAGACGCCATCGGATTTAACCAGCGCATAATTTGGGCCGGACTGAACGTAATGCCAAGGATCGTGCTGGAATTGCTGAAAAATTCAAAAGGATAAATGATCGGCGTCATAAAAAACCACGCGGTTAGGCCTACATCCAAAATCATCAAAATGTCGCGGTAAAAAACGGATACGGCGCTGAGGAACAAAGTAATGCCCAGCGTAAATATGAGTTGAGTGAGTAATATGAATGGAACCCACAAGGCGTGAACGGTCAGCCCAATGCCAAAAGCATAAGTGAAGATAATTAGAACGAGAAACGTAAACAGAAAATTAACCAGATTGGAAGTTAAGCTGGCCACAGTCAATAACTCGCGCGGGAAATAGACTTTCTTTACCAGGGATGAATTGGAGATGATGGCAACAGCGCCGGTGGAGAGGGAACCGCTGAAAAAATTCCAGGGGATGATGCCAACCAGGACGAACACAGGGTATTGGCGATAACCTTGTCCCCGGCCCATCACACTAAAGACGGCAGTAAAGACGACCATGAGACCCAATGGATTTAACATACTCCACAGGATACCCAGAATCGAATTTTTGTAACGCGCCTTGATGTCGCGGATGACCAAATTGGTCAACAAGTAACGAAATTCAACCAGAGCCGTTAATCGCGTCCGCAGGCTGCCGACGCCGTCATTGGCATCGAAATAGTAGTAATCTTGCGAGATGTGTTTTGTTTTAGAAGTCATAAATATTTGTGCTGGCTAAATGGATCGATCTATTACCAGCACCGCCCGCCATTATAGCCTACTGAACAATTTGTGTGTAGATAGATTCGATGTCTCCAAGGTGTTCTATAATGGTGTGCACCGGTTTTATGCCCGCCCGCAGGTTTTCCAGAATGCTTTTATCGGTTAAGAATTCAGCTAAGAGGTCATGAAGTGCTGCTGCGTTGCCTGGAGGGAAGAAACGGCCGTTTACCCCATCTTCCATTCTCTCTTGCAGCGCGCCAATTTGTGAGGCGACGACGGGCACACCGGCGGCAAATGCTTCCTGGATAATGAGTGAGGCGGTTTCGTACCATAGCGAGGGGACGATGACCAGATCAACCTGGCCTAGAGTTGTCCATAATTCGGTGGGGGGAATACGGCCGTTAAACGAAATGCCGGGATGCCGGACCTGCTGCTTGAGTTGGGCAACGTAGTCAGGAAATGCCGTTGTGTCACCAATGATAGATAGTTTGATGTCGGCTGTGGGCAGTTGATTAACGGCATCAATCAAAATGTGAACGCCTTTTTGCCATGACAATCCGCCGATGTAAGCGATACGCAGCTTAGAATCAGCCGGGATACGCGGCGGCAATTCGTCGGGGACGTTGATTCCGTGGGGAACAACTCGAATCTTTGCTTCAGAAAGGCCCATTTTTTGGTAAATATCGGCCGTGAATTGGGTAGGAGCGATGAGAAGACGGGCGCCATCCAGAATGTGTTGTAAACGTCGTTCCCGGTAGCCAAATAGGGGGGCAATGGCCGGAATGAAGGGAACGGCATTGTTGTAACCGGCTCGTGCCAGGGCACAATGGGCGCAGTTCAGCCACAAGTTGGGGCCTTTACAGACGGTGTTGTCGTAGTTAGTTAGGAGTTGGGCATTGGCGCACAAGTACCAGTAGTCATGCAGGGTAATCAGGTAAGGAATGCCCGCCTGGTTGATATGGTTGACGAGTCCCAGTGGCAGGCCCATCAGGTGTTGGATGTGGATGATGTCAGGCGCTTCGGTGGTGAGAACGGCCGTAAATGCGTCTTCTAAACGGCCGTTAAAAAACGTATCCTTAAACGTCTGGAGAGCACTGCGCCCGCCGACAGGTATGCCATAAACCCGGATACCATCTTCGTCTCTTGCCGTTTGCGGGTTTTCCTTACCAGTGTGCTGTGACGGATAAAAAATGGAGACATCATGGCCGCTCGAAACTTGATGGTGGGCCAGAGTAGACGTGTAAAGTTCGGTTCCACCTACTTTTTCCGGCAGATATTGGTGAACGATATGTAAAATTCGCAAATTGCGCCTCGATCAAATAGGAACCTGTTTTCTTTGTTGAGCGTTCAGAGCCGTGTGATAGTTTTTCAAAACACGGTCAGCCACTTTGTCCCAAGTGTACGTTGTTTTTACCTTTCGTTGGCCCTGTCGGCCAATTTGCTGGTTGAGCGTCGAGTCCGTCAACAGCCTGGTAATGGCATCGGCCAGCCCGGAAACGTCGCCAAATGTGACTAGCAGGCCACTTTGCTCATCATCAATCACGCTAGGGATACCGCCGGCCCGCGCACCAATGACGGGTTTACCATGTGCCCAGGCTTCCAGGAGGACAATGCCAAAAGAATCGGTGCGGGAGGGGAGTAACAAGGCGCTGGCCTGGCTCAAGAGTCCGTGCTTTTCGCTGTCGTTGAGGATGTCTAACGGCCGTATTCCTTCACGCTCTCCATCATCCAACCGGGATAAAAAACGGTTGAATTCCGGTGACGTTTGCCCGACCTGTACCAGGCTGACCGGACTGCCCTGCTGGCGCAGCGCCAGAACGGCCTGGGCGGCGTGGATGGTCCCTTTTTCGTAGCTGGCCCGGCCGAGACAAATGACAAACGGCAGTTGCACGCCCAAACGCCTCAACAGTTCATCGGTATCCGGCAAGGGGGGCAGTGGGTCCAGGCCACCACCGATAACATCTATTTGTGGTTGAGGTATGCCCAGTTCGGCCAGTCCTTCTTTTTCTACGGCCGTCAAAGTCAGCACACGGCTGGCGTCACGCATCAGGTGCAGTTGATGATCCATGGTCGAGTTGCGAGCGACTCGATCTTGCCCGGTTCCCAAGTGGATAAACGGGGTAACAACGAACGGAAGTTGATGCTGCCTGGCGTATTGCCAGCCAGCCAGCGCGGCGTACTCCCAGGAAAGGTTAAACCCGTGAACCAGGTCGAAGCGATCCGGCAGATGGGCCAGCGTTTGCTCTAATCGGGAAAAAGGAGGAATGAATTGGGCCATCCGTTGTAAGGCGGCCGTCTGGCTGCCGGGCAGCATGGACAGTAAAACCATCGCTTTACGCCAGGCCAATAATCCGCTGCGACCACCGGGAAACGGCCGTATCGGGCAGCGTATGACCGTAACGCCATCCAGGGATTCGGTTATGATCTGCTTTTCTGTTGTTCCTAACCAAAGTTCTTGTTCTGTTTGGGCGTGGCTGGTAACGGCAGTGACAAAATGACCGCGTTCGACCAATGCTT
>JBNKZT010000329.1:0-6976 GCA_050301775.1 Promineifilaceae bacterium (SeqCode) | reverse complement strand
TAGTGAGCTGATTCCGCAGTTTTTTGGCCTGCGGCTGCATTTTTTGCGCTTCCACAACACCAATATCGGCTACAAACTCATCAAACAACTCAGCATGAATCAAGTGCTGGTTCCCAGCGGCATTGGCCTGCACGAGCATTTTTGCCGCCGCTGGCTGTCGGTGCGCCTGCTGCGGGAGATGAAACAGGCCAACGCGCCCCAAACCAGCGAAGAACCGCCGTTGGTCGGCGCGCAGCTATCAGAGTTCCTCGATTCGGGCGACCGTTTTTTGAGCATTGGTCTGGCACGGCCGTTAGCCACCCAGCCGGACGTGAACAGCAGCGTCGTCGTTGGCTTCCCGGTAGATGAGCAGTTGCAAAAAGTGGTCGGTTTCCTGGATGATCCGGCCCTGTTCCGGGACACAATCAATGAAACCTGCGAGCGCTGCCCGTTAACCCTTGATCAATGCGCTGTGCGCGGTGCCGAGCCAACCTATTTGCAAGAACAGGAAGCCGAAAAAGAACGTCAACAAGCAATGAATCAATTGGCGGCACAGGTGCGAGATTAATGAAACCACTCCTGAGGTGATGTCGAGGATCGTTCCTCGTTATACCAATGGGCATCAACTATAATGAGTGCCAGAAAGGGTAAATTATGACCGTAACATTGCGTGACGTCGCTGAAAAAGCAAATGTATCCGTCTCCACCGTGTCGCGGGTACTCAATAACAAAACCACCAACATCCCCATCAGTCAATCCACACGGCAGCGTGTTTTGCAGGCGGTTCAGGAAATCGGCTACCGACCCAACATCGCCGCCCGCCATCTGGTGAACAAAAAAAGCTTCAACTTAATCGGGATTATTTTGCCAACGGCTGTTCCCGATTTATCAAGCCATCCCTTTTACATGACCCTGGTGCGGGGCGTGACTCATCTTTGCCAACAAAAAGGATATGCGGTTACCATTCACTTCATCAACACAGATCAAGCTGATGAAGTTGACCAAAGCTACCCCCACATCTTGGAAATCCCCACCTCTGGTTATATCCTGGCCACTACCCTCATCAATGATCAATTGCTGCCCCGATTCACCGCCGATCACGTTCCCTTTGTCCACGTGGGCCGTCTGGCTTCAGATGAGGGGGAACAGTCCTGTTTCGTTGACGTGGACAATTATCGGGGTGGCTGTCTTGCGGTCGAGCATTTGCTTGGCAAAGGACATCAAAAAATCGCCACTATTGCGGCAACAGAGCCGTTACATGCCGGCGCCGAACGCTTGCGTGGCTATCAAGAAACGATGTGCCGGACCGGTATCCCTCCCCATCCTGACTGGGTCGTTTATAGTGAATTTCGGGAAGCCGGTGGGTATGCGGCCATGGAAAAGTTGTTGAACAGCGAAAATCGGCCAACGGCCGTTTTCGCCGCCAGTGATTCAATCGCGTTGGGGGCAATAAAAGCCATTCAAGATCACGGACTTGAGGTGCCCACCGATATGGCTGTCGTTGGCTTTGATGACATACCCGATGCGCTTCGGTCGCAGCCACCCCTTACGACCATTCGCCAGCCTATTTTCGATTTGGGGGAAACGGCCGCTAAACTGCTGCTGGCCATATTGAAAAGAGAAAATGACGTTGCCAGCGTCATCCTTCAACCAAAGTTAATCGTTCGAGATACGACCTGACAGCAGAGTCGACAGCCTCGTCATTGCGCGTCGGCCAGAAAACCTCCCTTCCCCAAGACTAACAAACGCAATCGATGATGTGCGTTGGCTCTCCTCCCCTATCGACCAGAAAGTAGGCGAACTACTTGCAATTATTCCCCAGAATATTGTACACTGTCATCGTATTGCAAACGCTTGCAGTATGTCGTTTTCACTGTATAAGGTCTTTGTAGTCAAAGTGAAAAGGAGGTGGGTAGCAGCCAAGTCAACAACAAAATGAAGAATGGTAGGGTGTTTTTGCTTATCTGCAATGTGGTCTGGTTGGCCACCTGTCTATAGGTTCGTACCAGGCTTATCCACTGGCACGAGAAAAAGATGAAAGGAGAAAAAATGAAATTCCCCAAGTTAAGACGTCTCGTTATTGTTAGCCTGCTTCTGGTCGCGTTAATTGCAACTGCATCGGCAACCGCTCTGGCAAAATCACGGGTTGGCGGGAACGGCTGGAGTCTTGACCCCAACTCCGAATTCTACGTCCCCAAACACAATCATGGCGCGATTGAACAAATCGCCGACCTGACATCCAGCGGCAACAAGGCTGATGCCGACCTCATCAGAGAGATGATCCGGACGCCTCAGGCGGTCTGGTTTACCGGTGAATCGCCTCACAAAGTCCAGCAAGCTGTCAAAAACACGGTCAAACGGGCCGCCGGCAAAGGCACCATTCCCATCCTGGTCGCCTACAACATACCATTCCGTGATTGTGCCCAGTTCTCGGCTGGCGGCGCGACGACGGTTGAAGAATACAAAGCCTGGATTGATGGTTTTGCGGCGGGGATCGGCGACGAAACGGCCGTAGTCATTTTGGAACCGGATGGCCTGGGCATCATCCCTTGGTACACCAACATCGATGGCAATCCCGAGTGGTGCCAGCCGGCCGAAGCCGACCCAGAAACCGCTGCCGCAGATCGCTTTGAGATGCTCAACTACGCCGTGGATGCGTTAAAGGCGAAACCGAACACCTATGTCTATCTCGATGGCACACACAGCGGATGGCTCAATGTCGGTGATGTGTCGGACCGGTTATCCAAGGCCGGCATCGATCGCGCCGATGGCTTCTACCTGAACGTCTCCAACTACCAATTCACGGCCAATCTGGTTCAATACGGAACCTGGATCTCGAGTTGTCTCTCTTTAGGCAATTTCTCCGACTGCCCTAACCAATATTGGAACGGAGGCCCTGACGGGACAAAGATCGCTGACCTCCTTGGGCCATGGACAGGGGTAGCGTTGAGCAATTACGGTGAGTGGAGCGACGACTCGGAAGACCCATCCCTTAACACGTCGGGGATCAACTGGCGCTATGGGGGCGCGCAGCCCACAACTCACTTTGTTATCGACTCGAGCCGCAATGGGGTAGGGCCTTGGGATCCATCTGCAGCCGGATACCCTGATCCCCAGGACTGGTGTAATCCGCCCGACCGTGGACTGGGCTTACGGCCCACGGCCGATACCGGCAATCCGCTGATCGATGCCTACCTGTGGGTGAAAATTCCGGGCGAGTCGGACGGCGAGTGCACGCGCGGCCTGGGACCGGCCGGTGAAACCGTTGATCCGGAGTGGGGTCTGATCGATCCGGCGGCAGGGCAGTGGTTCCCCGAAATGGCGCTTGATCTGGTACACAATGCCAATCCGCCCCCTATGCCCGGATATTCAGCAAACCGGAGAAAACGCCTGTCAGGTCAGGCATCTCGTAGTAAAATACGCGCGCGGTTGGGTGGCAGCCGGGCGCGTTTTTCGTTTGGCAAACTTCCTGGCGTTTATTTGGAGTGTGTATGATTGAAACGGCCGTTTACACCATCGGTTATGGCGCGCGCAACATGGAAGATTTTATCCAGGTACTGCAAGCCAATAACATCACCTACCTGATTGACGTGCGCTCCCGCCCTTACTCGCGCTACAAGCCGGAATTTTCCAAAGAGGCGCTGGACAGCCACCTGCAAACCCATCAAATCCGCTACGTTTTCATGGGCGATACGTTAGGCGGCCAGCCCGACGATCCCGATTGTTACACCGATGGCAAGGTTAATTACGAAAAATGCCACCAGAAACCGTTCTTTTTGGAAGGAATCGGCCGTTTGCGCCGCGCCTGGGAACAAAAGCTGCCCGTAGCCATCATGTGCAGCGAAGGCAAGCCGGAAAACTGCCATCGCAGCAAACTCATCGCCCCGGCGTTGGCTGAGCAGGGCATCATCGTCATTCATATCGACGAAAATGACCAGCTTATCACCCATGCTGATTTACAACGGAGGATTGCTCCCCTTTTCAATCTTCTCCCGCCGGAGGAGGAAACGGCCGCTCCCTTCCCTTCAGCAGGAACCGGTGTGGGACCGCCGCCGCCGCCCGATTTCGACGACTTTTTTTACGACACTTACATTTCCTACGACGACGAATGGGACACCCCTTACGAACCGTCCATTAATCCATTCGCCGATGATCTAAAAGCCCTCCCCCAATACAGCGGCGACATGGATTTAAATGCCGCCCAAACCCTGCTCAAACAAGTCTTCGGTTACGATGAGTTTCGGCCGCTGCAAGCCGACATCATCGAAAATGTACTGCAAAAGCGGGATACAGTAACCATCATGCCCACTGGCAGCGGCAAATCGCTCTGTTACCAACTACCGGCGCTGATGTTTAATGGCCTGACCGTCGTCGTTTCGCCACTGATTTCGTTGATGGAGGATCAGGTCAGTTCGCTGAGAGAGTTCGGGGTAACGGCCGTTTATCTCAACAGCACCCTCAACTACGAACAATACCTGTACACCGCCCAACAAATCCGGCAGGGCCAGGTCAAACTGCTTTACGTCGCTCCCGAAACCCTGCTGCGGCCGGAGACGCTGGTTTTGCTCGACGAAAGCCGCGTCGCCTGCCTGGCCATTGACGAGAGCCACTGCATCTCCGAGTGGGGCCACGATTTCCGGCCTGAATACCGGCAGCTTGTTGCCGTACGCCAGCGATTGCCGCAAGCTGTCTGCATTGCCCTGACAGCCACGGCCACGCCCCGCGTCCGCCGCGACATCCGCCAATCACTGGGGCTGGACAAGGCTAACGAATTTCTGGCCAGCTTCAACCGGGAAAACCTGTTCCTGGAAGTCCAACCCAAAACGGAAGGACTGCGCCAGGTGCTAACCTTCCTGGCCGACCATCGTGAGCAGTCAGGCATCATCTACTGCGCCACCCGCAAACAGGTCGATACACTAACTGACCAGTTGGCTGCCAATGGCTGGTCGGCCTTGCCCTATCACGCTGGTCTGGACGACGCCACGCGCCGCCGCCACCAGCGCCAGTTCAGCCGCGATGACGTGGCCATCATGGTAGCGACGATTGCCTTCGGCATGGGCATCGACAAATCCAACGTGCGTTTTATCGTCCACTACGATTTGCCCAAAAATCTGGAGAGCTATTACCAGCAGATTGGCCGGGCCGGTCGTGATGGTCTGCGGTCCGACTGCCTGCTGCTGTTCAGCTACAGCGACGTACAGACGATCAACTTTTTCATCAACCAGCAAGCGCCGTCGGAGCAAAAAGGGGCGGCGGCCCGGCTGCAAGCGATGATCGGCTTTGCCGAGACAAACGTGTGCCGCCGTTCGCCGCTGCTGGAATACTTCGGCGAAAATTACGCCGCCGATTCCTGCGAGATGTGCGATAACTGCCTGGCCGAGGACGAGGAACTGGTGGACGTGACCATCCCAGCGCAGAAATTCCTCTCCTGTGTCAAACGCACCGGCGAGATTTTTGGTATGACCCACGTCATTGACGTGCTGCGCGGCTCCCAATCGCAGAAGATTTTACAGCGGCGGCACAATGAACTATCCACTTACGGCATCGGCACGGAGTTTTCCAAGAAGCAGTGGCAGCATCTAGCCCGGCAGTTTATTCAGCAGGGGCTGATGATCCAGGATATGGAACATGGCAGTCTCAAACTGACGCCGAAAGCGTATGCCGTTTTCAAGGGGGAAGCGGTGCTGGGGACGGTGCAGGAGGAGAGACAGGTGGCGGCAGTACGGCCGTTATCCCCCGACCACGATCCTGTTCTCTTTGCCCAACTGCGGGCCAAACGCAAGGAACTGGCCGATGCCGCTAACGTGCCACCTTACGTCATCTTCTCCGACCGCTCACTGGTGGAAATGGCCGCCTATTTCCCTCAGTCGCGGGCCAGTTTTGCCACGATGTACGGTGTGGGCCAGGCCAAGCTGGAAAAGTACGCCGATGCGTTTCTGCCGATCATCCAGTCCTACTGCCGGGCCAATCAAATCGCGGAGAAAGCTAAAACGGCCGTAACGCCCAACCAACCTCGCACCGGAGAGAATGTTGTGCTCTCGCCGCGCGCGGTAGAGATCGGGCTGGCTTATGATGAGGGGAAGTCGGTGGGAGAGATAACGGCCGTGCTCGGCATCCAACAGCGCACCGTCATCGGTCACCTGTACAAATACGCCCAGGCCGGCAATCCATTGCGCGCCGATGGCTTCCGCGAAATGTCGCAGCTGCCGGCCGAAATGCAGGAAAAAGTTATCGCTGCCTATGCCGAACTGGGCACGGACTTCTTGCGCCCGGTGTATGAAGCCTTGGAAGAAGCTGTCAGTTGGGACGAACTGCACATCATGCGGCTTTACGTCCTCAGCAAGATGGGAAAAGACAAGACAACGGCTGTCTAATCCGACGCCGCTGCCAGATTACATCACCTGTATAAACGGAATACACAATTTCTACACAATTCATTGTTACTTTAACACGTAGAGCGATAGTTCAACTGTGCTCACCACAAGTTTGACAAATCGCTTTACATAAATAAAAGGAGTGTGCGACAATGAAACGTAGAAATCTGGCCTGGGCTTTGATATTTTTGGGGATTGGGGCATTCGTCGGGTTGGCTCTGGGGCGCGGTGCATCGCGGATAAGCGTTTTCGATAGAGGCGCGGATCGGGTGGAGCGAGTTGTCATTGAGGATGATATTCGAAGTCGGGTTGCCGAAGAAATTGTCATCGAAGTTCCCCCTATTCCTACTATCCCGCCCATACCTACAATTCCCCCAATCCCAGCGGTTCCGCCAGCCTCTTTCGACCGCGTGGCTCCTTACGAAGTTGTTGTTGAGCGTGACTTTCCGTTTGGTGGCATTTTTAACCTGATCGGCGGGCTGATCCGGATGACGAGCAATCTACTGGCCCTGCTGCTCATTGTGATCGGGGTGGTTCTCATCCTGCGGCAGCGTAATCAACCGGTGGAAAAAGTGCCGGAAACGGCCGTTAAGCCAGAGTAGCCTCTTTGTAGTGTCAGGCAA
>JBNKZT010000328.1:0-6983 GCA_050301775.1 Promineifilaceae bacterium (SeqCode) | reverse complement strand
TGGTTTACGCAGGGGAATCAATTGTTTCCAGCCAAACAACTTATTCAAAGGCGTTACCGCCAGCGAAAGCATCAGAAAAATGAGTGTAAATTTACCGGTGCGTAGAATTATATCGCGTACCGGGTCAATCAGTTGGCCTTGCTGGAACTGCCAGGCCAGCCAGGCCAGCGGCAGCCAGGCACCCACATGGGTGGCGATGCGCAACAAACGGCCGATCTGCTTTTTATTCACTTTCCGTTTGGGTGTAGAAATCGTAGCGTCCATTTCTTGTCGGCTCCTTTCATTCATTAGAAATTTGCTCTTAGATCCATGCCTTCGTACAAAGAGGCAACTTGTTCGGCATACCCGTTGAACATTAAGGTCTCACGACGGCCAAGTTCGCCGATGCGTCGTTCAGTCGCCTGTGACCAGCGGGGATGGTTGACCTCCGGATTGACATTGGCGTAAAAGCCGTATTCGTTGGGCGCAGAATCCATCCATAAAGAAGTAGGCATGGTATCTACTAAATCGATCTTGACAATGGATTTAATGCTTTTGAAGCCGTATTTCCAGGGCACAACCAGGCGAAGGGGCGCGCCGCTTTGCGGCAGCAATTCCTCGCCGTACAAGCCGGTGGCCATCAGGGTTAAGTCGTTCAGGGCTTCATCCATACGAAGCCCTTCCACGTACGGCCAGTTGAACCAGGGACTTTTTTGACCGGGCATATTGGCCGGATCCAGGATGGTTTCGAAGCGGACGTATTTGGCATCGGCCGTTGGCTCAACCGCAGCTAGAAGTTTGGAAAGCGGGAAACCCATCCAGGGGATGACCATTGACCATGCTTCGACGCAGCGCAGCCGGTAGATGCGTTCTTCCTGCTCAAAGGCGCGCAAATCGTCGATGTCGAATGTTTGTGGATTATTGACCATCCCGCCAACTTCGACCTGCCAGGGGGAGGTAGGGAAGTTCTTGGCCAGTTTGGCCACTTCTTCTTTGTCGGTGGTGAATTCGTAGTAGTTGTTGTAATTGGTGATTTGCTCAAAACTGTTGAGTGGATCGCCTAATTCATCGGCCGTGGCGCTGGCAGCGGCGTTTGTTTGGGTAGCGGTGGGGGCTGTGGTGGAGGAAACGGCCGTACCCTCTTCCATGACCACCTCTTCTGCACCTGGCGCACACGAAGCCAGCAGCGCCCCACCAGCCAGCGCCGCCGCCCCTTTCATAAACTGGCGCCGAGTCCGGTAAATATGTTCCGGTGTTATTTCGGAGGATGGGATTTCAATCCCGGTTTGTTTTTTGATTAGCATAGCTTATCCTTATTTGTGCTTGATTTAGTCTAATGATAAGCCAGGCATCTAACAAACAGCTAAAAAATATATTAGGAAATTCTTACAGAAAGACCGTAAGTCATGCGAAACGCGTGCCAGACCTCCGATTTCGTCGAGAAATCGAAGGTCTCATTCATTCAATCGTAAACTCAATCATGTGCGGTTCGCCCACATAATTACTGTCCTTAACCACAATAAGGCGCAGGAAATAATTACCGGGCGGCAGCGCATCGGCATGCAGCATTTCCAGCGTATCGTTCACCACCGGCGTGTTGTGGATTTCGCCCAACGTCACCCAATTAACGTTGTCGCCATCGGGAATGCCCAGTTCAATTTTGTAAAACTGTACAACGGCGGGGTCAAAATCGGCCGTGCCCACGATGGGCAGAACGCCGCTGATGGTGTCGCCCTGTTTCGGGCTGGTGATACGCCAGATGGCCGGTGTGCTGGGGTCGCGGGCCAGCGCCAGCAGTTCCTCATTGCAGGTCGCCGTGGGCAGGATGGCGATATTGTTGGCCTGTGCCCATTCGTGGGCCGCTTTCAGGCTCTCTGAATTGCGCGGCGGTGACAGGAAAACCTGGGGCAGGGCGTCGGGTGGCAGCAGGGCCAGTTCGGTGCCCTGGGCAAATTGGCAGAATAACTGCGGCGGTGGCGCGTCTTCGTCGGTTTCGACGTCCAACACTTCCAACGGGACAGGCGGCAGGGGAACGGCGGGGATGCGCAGCACGGCCGTTTCCACTTCTTCCCAATTCACGAACTCAGGATCAGGCGTGGGTGTGGGCGCGGCCATTGCCGTGGCCGCTGCCGGTTCCGTCAAAAACCACTCTTCGCCGCTAAAGGTACAGTCCGCTGTGCCAATGGTGACCGATGCGATGCTGCATAACGGCCGTTTCTCCAATCCCTCCGGCTGTAAAAACTCTAACGGAGGCGCAGCCCCATCTATTGCCAGCACATCCAGCAAATCATAGTTGCCGTAAATGGCCTGCATATAATCCGACCAGAGCGGAGCCGCGCCCGTCAGACCGCTGATGTTAAGCATCTCACTGTTGTCGGTGTTGCCCGTCCAGACAGCCACCACCAGCCCCGGCGTGTAGCCAATCGTCCAATTGTCGCGAAAATCATTGGTCGTGCCCGTCTTGGCAGCGGCCGGGAAAGGCAGCGCCAGCGGATTGTCGCGGCCCATCGCCGGCACGCGGGCGGCGTCATCGTCCAAAATGTCGCTGATGAGGTAGGCTACACGCGGGTCGAGAACCGGAATACCTTGTGGCTGGGCCTCAAACAAAACCTCGCCGTTGCTCTTTTCAACACGTAAAACAGAAATCGGTTCAACCAGTTGACCGCCGTTGGCAAAGACGCCATAAGCGGTAGCCATGTCCAGCGGCGCAACCTCGGCCCCACCTAGTGTCAACGAAAGGCCGTACTGACTAGAGTCACCTTGCCAAGTGGTAATGCCCATTTTTTGGGCAAATTCCAGCATAGCCGGCACCCCTACATCTTGCAAAACCAGGACGGCGGGGATGTTGTAGCTGTTAGCCAACGCATCACGCAAGCGCACCGGGCCGTGGAAACGGCCGTCATAATTCACCGGCGAATAGGTGCTGCCATCAAACTGGGGATAGTCCACTGCCACATCCCACAAAATGTCGGCCGTAGTCCAGGCGGGGATGCCGTTTTCATCCGGCGACAACCCGGCAGCGTAGGTGAGCGGTTTGATCGAACTGCCCGGCTGCTGAAGGGACAGGGCGACGTTGACACGGCCGTCAATGGCATCATCATGATAATCAACGCTGCCCAACATGGCCAAAATTTCGCCCGTGCCCGGTTTCAGCGCCACCAATGAAGCGTTGGTCAGATTGTGTTCCGGACCGACGGCAGCCACGTGCTGCCGGGCATACTGTTCGGCCAATTTCTGGTAACGTAAATCCAGTGTGGTTGTCACCCGCAGGCCGCCGTTGGCCACCACATCGGCGCCAAACTGCTCCTCCAACTGCTGCCGCACATACACAGCAAAATGGGGCGCGGCCAGGCTAACTTCCTGCTGGGCAAAGGTCAGCGGCTGCTGAAACGCGTCGTAAATTTCGGTTTCAGTGGCGAATCCTTCACTCATCATCAGGTTCATCACCAGCCACTGGCGCTCCTTGGCCCCTTCCAGATTGGTCAACGGATCGAGTTCGACCGGGTTTTGCGGCAAAGCGGCCAGCAGAGTGGCTTCAGCCAGGGTCAGCTCGGCCGCCGGTTTGCCAAAGTAAGTTTGGGCAGCGGCCTCGATACCGTAAGCCAGGTTGCCATAGTAAATTTCGTTGAGATACATCTCCAGGATTTCGTCTTTGCTGAATTTGCGATTCATAATCCAGGCCAGAATCATCTCTTTGGTTTTGCGGTCGTAGGAAACGGCCGTGCGTTCTTCATAATCAAAGGCAATATGGCGTACAATCTGCTGCGTAATCGTGCTGCCGCCAACAGGGCGGCCCTCAGGATTACGGAAATTGGCAATAATCGCCGCAATCAGCGACGGGGCATCCAGGCCGATATTTTCGTAAAATGAATCATCTTCAACCGAAATGGTCGCCTCGATCAAATCCTGCGGCACCTGGCTCAACGGGATTTGTGTCCGGTTGCCTTCGCCAAAAATTTCCCACAACAGATCACCGTTGCGATCATAAATTTGCGTCGTCTCAAATGTCTCCCGGTCGCGGGCAGTATCTAGTTTGGCAATGCCCGCTTCAATTTCCCGCGAGAAATTGACATAGATAATCGTGCCGACGGCGATAACACCGGCAAAGACAGCCAGCGCCAGCAAAATAATGCCGATGATGAAAGCGCGGCTCAGGCAGCTGCGGCAGCCGCGCCGCTGGGGCGGCACAACAGGTAAATTGGAACGAGTTGGTGGATCGTTACGCATGGGTTCTCCTGGAAAGGCAAAAATCTGAGGGCAGAAGGCAGAATGATGAACCATCAACTTGCATACTTGCCGCTTGCACTCTTTAGTTTACGTTAATCTGCATTATATTACCGTGCGCAAAGGTGACGCAATGATGACGATTAGGGAACGGTACGGCCGTTTCCTCTATAATAAACACGCGAATATCTTGACCCATTGACAGGAGATAGGATTATGTGTCGAAATATCAAACCGTTATTCAACTTTAACCCACCCGCTACCGAGGAAGAGATTTCCGCGTCGGCCTTGCAGTTTGTGCGCAAAGTGAGCGGGTTTACCCGGCCGTCCCAAGTCAATCAAGCGGCATTTGATACGGCCGTACAGGAAATCACCCGCGCCACCCAAACCTTGCTAGAGTCACTGACAACTCCTGCCACGCCCCGCAGCCGGGAAGCAGAAGCCGCCAAAGCCCGCGCCCGTAATCAAAAACGATTTGGTTGACGAATTGGGGAAACGGCCGTTTAATTTCCTCATCTTAATTCATACACTTGGAGGAACCGATGCCCTTAACCTTTGATTTACCCCGCGAACAACTGGCAGCGTACGCCGGACGTAACCCGCGTCCGGCCGATTTTGATGACTTCTGGCAGGAAGCGCTGACCGAGATGCAGGCTGTGGATGCCCAGGTGGAGTTGGCGCCGGCTGAATTTGAAACGGCCGTAGCCGACTGCTTCCATCTCACCTTCACCGGCGTAGGCGGAGCCAGAGTCTACGCCAAACTGCTCCGTCCCAAACAAATCACTGCGCCCTGCCCGGCCGTTTTGCTGTTTCATGGCTACAGCATGGATTCCGGCAGTTGGGCTGACAAATTAAGCTACGTGGCTGAAGGCTTTGTCGTGGCTGCGCTGGACTGCCGCGGCCAGGGCGGCCTGTCAGAAGATGTGGGCGGTGTTATAGGCAACACGCTGCACGGCCACATCATACGCGGATTAGACGGCCCGGCGCAAAAGATGCTCTTCCGCCAGATTTTCCTGGACACGGCCCAACTGGCCGGCATCGTCATGGCCATGCCGGAAGTGGACGCCGAACGGGTCGGCGCGATGGGAGGCAGCCAGGGTGGCGGTCTCACACTGGCCTGTGCCGCGCTGGAACCACGCATCCGGCTGGCCGCGCCAACCTTTCCTTTCCTAAGCGATTACCAACGGGTGTGGGAAATGGATTTAGCCGAAAAGGCGTATGCTGAGCTGCGTGACTATTTCCGCCGCTTTGACCCGGCCCATGAACGGGAAACGGCCGTGTTCGAACAGTTAGGTTACATCGACGTGCAGCACCTCGCCCCACGCATCCAGGCCGAAGTGAAGATGACAACGTGCCTAATGGACACCATCTGCCCGCCATCGACTCAATTTGCCGCTTACAACAAAATCACGTCGGCCAAATCAATGCTGGTTTACCCGGACTACGAACATGAAACCCCGGCCGAACACGCTGACCGTATTTTCGAATTCCTACACCAGCTTATATGATTTCTTTGTTCTTTGCGTCCTTTACGCCCTTTGCGGTTAAGCAGGACATTGCCAATCAACGAAAAACCACCATAATTGGGGAGAATTTGCTAAAGGAGACCTGATTGTGACTCAAATACGTGTAGCCCGCTCATTTATTGACAGTGAAGCTCTGGCTGAAGTGATTTCAAACGAATACGATCTGGGACCAGTACGCTGCCAACTATTTACCAAAATGGTCCGCACCCAAGACAATGACCATTATCTGGTCCATACCGATGACGGTACAAAATATGTTGCCCGCATTTACCAATTGGGCACACCGTTAGGACGTAAAGAATCAGATTATTTGTACGAGTTGGATTGGCTCAATTTTTTGAAAGGGCATGATATTTCTGTGTCCTACCCGCTGGCCCGGCGTGACGGTCGTTTCCTCGGCAGTGTTAATGCCCCAGAAGGATTGCGCTATTATGCCTTGTTCAGTTTTGCCTCCGGCAAAGTTATGTCTCTGGACAACGAAGAGCAGCTTTACCGCTGCGGCGCTGCCATGGCCCGCATCCACGTCGTTTCTAACCAATACCACAGTCCTTACCAGCGGCAGCCAATGGATCTGGCGTATCTGGTAGACAAATCATTAGAGCGCATTAACCGGTTGTGGGATAAAAGCCGTGAAGATGATTTAGACCTGGTTATCACTTCGGCTCAGGAAGCCAGGGAAGAACTGCTGGCCCTACTGAACAATGAAGAAGAAACCCCGGACAGTTGGGGACCAATTGGCGGCGATTTCCACAATGTCAGCGTCCGTTTTGATAAAAATGACACGCCCACTTTCTTTAATTTCGACTTGTGCGGCCCTGGTTGGCGTGCTTACGACATCGCATCTTTTTTGCTCAACACGAATTTGATGCATAAGTCTGAAGATCAATCGGAAGCCTTTTTTGCCGGTTATTATTCGGTACGGCCGTTATCCCGCAATGAACACGCTGCCATCTCCCCCTTCCTCACCATCCGCCGCGTCTGGCTAACCAGCCTCTTTACCGTATCAACAGGCATGACCGGCCACACATTTATCGCCTCGATTTAGTCATACTTTCGTTATTAAAACGTAAAAAAAGGGACGCTCGGTAAGTGCGTCCTTTTTTTGTGACTAAAGCACTGCTTGGGAAACGGCCGTGTTCCCCCCATTGGCCTTAAGGAACCGTTTACAAATAACTTTTCAAAAAGAAAACGATTCCTCTCAAACAAGCGCAGTTTTTCCCGCTCAAAATGCACAAGTTAAAAACTGCGCTTGCC
>JBNKZT010000327.1:0-7025 GCA_050301775.1 Promineifilaceae bacterium (SeqCode) | reverse complement strand
GGGAAGATGTGCCTAATAAGAAGTTTTATGATCCACGTAAGTGGCTGCGTTTTGGCGAGGATTTTTTCCGGGCGCGGTTGAAGCAGGCGTTTGAGGATTTGAATAATATTGGGACGCTGGGTTAAAGATTAGTGTAGATTGGTTTGAAACGGCCGTTGCTTACCTTAGGCAACGGCCGTTTTTTGTTCCCATTAATAATGCGGCGCATATGTCATTGTGTTATTCAATTGACGGGCTATAACGGCACGGGCTGAATTGATAATGACCTTTTCTCCCTGGGCTTCAATTACCCGACCAAAAGCAGCCACGACAACCGGGTCAAACTGAGTGCCGGCACACTGGTTTACCTCATCTAGAATGGCTGTTGGTGACATCGCCTTTTTATAGGGCCGATCAGAAGCCATTGCTTCCACGGCATCTGCCAGGCTGAGGATACGTGCTTCCAGTGGTATTTCTTCATCAATCAGGCCATGTGGGTAGCCCTGGCCATTAAACCATTCGTGATGGTGCAAGACAAAAGGTATCAATGGTTCCAAAGTATGGCAGCCACGCACTAAATTCGCGCCAATTGTGACGTGTTCTTTGACCAGTTCGAACTCTTCGGCTGTCAAGCGCGCCGGCTTAAATAATATTTCTTCACGGACTCCCAGCTTGCCAATGTCGTGCAACAAGCCCGCCTTGCGGATGTTTTCTATTTGTTCTTCCGGCAAACCCATCTCCTGGGCGATGCAGACAGCATAACGGGAGACGTGTTTAGAATGTTCCATCACGTGGGGATCGCGTAAGTCAAGAGATCGGGCTAACGTTAAAAGCAATTCTTCGTTCAACAGTGTGATTTCCTCGGATTTTTGTACCAGTTGGGAATTGGTTTTTTGTAAACTGTGGACCATTGTTTCGGTACGGTCGATGTACTGTTTTTGACTGTAGCGCATCATGATCAAGGGGAGAAAGATGATGAAGATGCCGGTTAGCTCAATCGCATTGTAACTCAAGACAAGCGCGGACGCGATTGCCCCCAGCGCCAGGTAATAAAAACCGAGCCAGCGGAACCGTTCAACCCAGATGACTTTGAATTTTTGCCCGTTACTCAGGCTAATAACTATTGATAACAGGATGGTTGTTGAAAGGTACAATATACCCGCCGATGCCATCCCGAAAATGATCAAGCGTATCAATGACCATTCTTTGACAGGCGTGTTGTGAAATGAGAGTAAACCGGCGATTAATAATCCGCCAATGGTGTGGTTGCTGGCATTGAAGACGAAGCGGCTGATAAGTGTGCGTTTTTTGGCAAAGGCAGCAAAGGCGATGATGATGCCTAGTAAAATTGCGCCTAGCGGGCCAAATAACATGACACCGGCCACCAGAAGGGCGGCTGAGGTGGACACGGAGGATTCGCGCACATAAATTTCAATGGCGGCTACTTCTGTTAATAAAACGACGCCGGCGAAAAGGATTAGCCCTAACCAATCGAAATTGTGATTATTCTTGTTGATGAGTATGACAGCCAGAGTGACGGCTGCCCCTGTCAAGACGGCGATGTAGGCTGTGGTTGCCCACTCAGGAAATTGGCGTATTGGTGTTTTAGATGGGTGGTACGGTGTATCAACGGCCGTACCCGATTTATCAACGCGTTCATCAGACAAGAATTGGGCGGCCGGTTCGGTGTTTGATTCAGAAAGAACCATATGATGGCCATTGGTGGAGGGGGGCACACCCACATCAGGCTTTTCTTTGACAGAAAGACCCAATTTGCCCCAGTCTCGGGACGTTTGATGAACAATATCTTCTTCACCATCATGAATGCAGGTCCGATTTCGGCCAGTTTCCTTGGCCCGGTAAAGGGCAACGTCGGCGTTGTGGATGAGGTTGTCGATTGTTTGTTTGCTGTCTTCAAGCTTGGCGATGCCGAAGCTCATTGTGGCTCGGATGGGTTTGACGCTGGTGGTGATTTCAAATTCGGTGGCCGCTATTTTTTCTCTTATCCTCTCGGCCACAATGTAAGCGTCGGCCGATTCTGTTTCCGGCAGCATGACCGCAAATTCTTCGCCGCCAAAACGGGCGACCACATCATACTCGCGGGTCATTTCTTGCAAGATGTGGGCAATTCCTTGTAACACGACGTCGCCGGCCAGGTGGCCGTAGGTGTTGTTGATATTGCGTAACAGGTCAAGGTCGGCCATGATGAGGGTTAACGGCCGTTCAAACCGTTTGGCGCGTACCATTTCTTCATCCAGCGCTTCCGTAAAGTAGCGGGCATTGAATAGTTCTGTTTTCGGGTCGATTTCAGTTTTACGTTCCAGGGCGGGAATATTCATGGCCTGATAGAGAATGTAAGTCACAAAGACGACCAATGTCAGGGCGATGGGACTTGCATTCCAGATGATAACGGCGGCATACCCCAGGCTAAGAAGCGTGAAATCCAGTAAAAGCGTAAAACCGCCCATAACACCTGATTGCGACAAATTTTGGCCGCGGGCCAGTTTGAGAACCAAGGCTACTAACAAATGGTTAACCAGGGTGAAAATAGCCAGGGAAGCCAGAATAATCAAAAAAGAGATGACGCTGTTGGCGGGGAGGCTGGCCGGCATTAAGCGAATTATGACGCCGGAAATGGTAAATCCAATAAAAAAAGTGCTGATGTTAAAGGTTTGGATGTACCATTTGAGCCGGTCTCTGTCTAAAAGCCATTCAGCCACATGGGAAATGAAAACGACGATGAACGTGGCCGGCGTACCGAGCAAAACGAAAGTGAATCCATAAACGATCCAGCTTAAACTGTAGGTGCTGCGGGCCGTAGTGCCGAACACAGCAATGCCTTGCAGGAAGGAAGCGACGATGCAAGCCACCAGCAGTTGGTATGATCCTTCCGGAGGATTCAGAAAAGACTGCAAGGCTGCCAGAATGCTGGCGGCAATGACTATGCCCAGTATGTAAACTTGTGTTGGACGGGAAAAATCTTTCATAATTACCCCATGAATGTGGATGGAGTTCTAAATTTTGTTATTAACCATTTGCTTTTAGGTGCAAGTAGTTTACCTTGTATACCGGTAGACAATAGCAAAAAAAACTATTATTTGCGCCTTTTTCACTGGGAAATTCGTCCAACCGGTGCGGCCTAACTGCAAAAAGCTCGGGTTCCTTTTGGTGTATTTATGCCATAATGTTGGCGGTCACTGGTTGACATTGATAGAGTGCGCTCATCAAATCTTTGATAGGTACCGGTTTGCTGATGTAATCGTCCATGCCGGCCGCCAGATACCGTTCCCGGTCGCCGGCCAGCGCATCGGCGGTCATGGCAATGATATACGGCCGTTCCAATGGATGCCATTTGCGTTTAATCTGTTGGGCAGCTTCTACCCCGTCCATTTCCGGCATTTGCACATCCATCAGGACCACATCATAGGGCTGCCGCGTTAACGCTTCCAGCACTTCCACCCCATTGGCGGCGACGTCAGCCCGATAGCCAAGCCGTTCCAGGATGTGCACGGCGACCTTTTGGTTGTTGAGACGCAGTGCGCCATTTTCAACTTGCACCCAACCGGCCGCCGGGTTCTGGTCATTGATGTCGGACTGTTCGTCTTCTATCCAATTGCCTACCCAGGCATCAGTTCCATCGCTGCCGGTGTAATCATTGGCATTGAACTCATCGCGTATGGTGTGGATGATGGGTGATGCGCCACCGTCGCCGCCTTCTTCGGGTAGTGGGGGCGGGGCGCTGTCGATGGTGTACTCGATTTGCAAGTTATCTACCCATAATTTGCCGTCGCCAACGGGGCCGCTCAAAAAGCGCAATATAACCGGGCCGCCAGCATAAGCGGATATATCAAAGCTGGCTGATTGGAAGGTAGATTCGTTCACATCACCGTTGATTTGAACGACCTGGTTCCAGTTTGCGCCGCCGTCGGTCGATATTTCGATGTTGACGGCTTTACCTTTGTTGAATTTTTCGCGGCGGTACTGGAAGGTCAATGTGGCTGTGGCCGCATCGCTCAGGTCGGCGGAACGTTGAATGCCCCGATTGCGGTCTTCCAGTTTGAGTAAGTCTTTATCTATTTTAACCTTGCCGCCGTCTACTTTGTCGTCATCGTTGATCTCGAACCAATCGGATGCCCAGGACTGTGTGCCTGTATTGTTGCTGTAAACGCGGACGTTAAAATTGTCGGCGATTGTTTCGGTGAGGATGGAAGCGCTCATCATTGTGCCATCCAAACTGATTTGGGCGACACTGTCCGAACGGGCCAGCGTGGAGATGGCTTTGGCCGGCAGTTCGACAGCCAGGGCATTGATGAGGTGAAGGTCTTTAACGGCCGTGCCCCCAAGCTCGGTTGCCAACCCCTCAAGTGCTGAATCGGCGTTTGCTTTGTGCACAATGACGCGCACAGTGGCGTCCGGTTGGGTCTCAGCCATCGCCAACAAAGCTGGCTGCACATTGGTCAATGTTTGTGTGTCGGCCGGCGCGGGGGCCAGCGTTAGCACGAGGATGAGGAGGAAGGCAAGCAGTGCCGCTCCCAGCCCCATGCTTTTTCGCTGTGATGTTGTGTTCTTTGTCGTCATCGGTTTGCTCCTTGTCGTCGTCAGGTAGCCATAAAGGAAAAGGAATTGGCCTTTTCCTGCTGCTTTTAGTTTAGGCGAGAAGTGTTTCAATTTGCGTTACAATACAGTTCTTTTGGACTAGATGGCATAGGGTATTGGTACTGAAATAAATGGCCGTTTCGCACCACGTTGGCAGGAAACGGCCGTTCATAATCATCATGTGGCGGTCACTTTGAAAGTGCCGGTCATATCCAGGTCCTAATCATCCCAATTGTCACTGCCCCAATTAACGGAACCCTTGGCTGCGGCTGGTCTTCCGACTGTGTCGCCCTGACTCGGTCGGGAGACCGGCCAGAGTGTTAATAAATACTGGGAGGATTAGTTGAACGCAGGCAAGGAGAATGAGAAGCAAGAGCCTTGCCCCAGGTAAGAATCAACGTGAATGGTGGAACCGTGCGCCTCCACGATGCTGCGGGCCAGGGCCAATCCTAGCCCAGTGCCGCCGTGACGGCGCGTGGCTGAGCCGTCAAGCTGGTGAAACGGCTCAAATATTTCAGCAATGCGGCTTTGGGGGATACCGGGGCCGGTGTCGCTAACCTGGACGATAACATCCCCATCTAATGGCGCTGTTTTTACTTTGATTTTGCCGCCAGACGGGGTGAATTTAATGGCGTTATCCAGAAATTGCTCGACGACCCAGGTGATTTTTTCATTGTCGGCGATGACTGTGGGTAAATGGGAAGCCAGATTTTTCTTCAGGATGATGTTACGGTGATGGGCTTTGTCTTGTGAATGGGAAACTGCCGTTTTAACAGGTAAGTCTAATGTCAGTGGTGTTAAATCTAAGGGAATTTCGGCGGTAGCGGCTTTTGAAAACTGGAGTAAATTTTCGATCAGTCCTTTTAATTGTGTGCCGGCCGTCAGCATGGAAGTCAATGCGGCCGATTGTTCATCAGAAAGGGATCCCAAATTGCCACTTTGGAATAAATCCATATATCCGATCAAGAACTGCATGGGCATGCGTAATTCATGGGAAACATTGGAAATAAAATTTCGTTTAAGCTGGTTTAGCTCGCTGAGTTTCATTAACGCATTTTGCAGCTGGGCTGTTCGCTCTTGTACCTGTTGTTCCAGACGCTCATTGCTGTAAGTGAGGGCGGCCTGCAATTGCAAAACGTGTTCTGTAATGGCCTGGTTCAGCGTATCGCGGCTGATGTAGCCTAACTCAATGAGCAGTTCGCCGGTCAGCCTTTTTTCACCCCTACGGGCTAATTGTTTTTGAATTTGTAAGGCATCTCCCAACATTTCATTGGTGATATAGCCCTGGTCAATCAAGTATTCGCCCAGGCGGGGGACGAGCATTTCTGGAGATGATGGGGTAAAGGAGGGAAATAAGGGGGCGGTTGTCAATGCACGTTCGGCAACGACAGCCGCTATGGCTAAATCTGCTTCACAGTTGGGACATTGCCGGGAAACGGCCGTCACCAATTGACCGCAGTTAGGACAGGAGATATATTTTGTTTTGATATTGTTCATTGTATCACCTTGTGTGTGCCTGGTAACTTTTACGGCGAATCATTCATCCGTAAAATTGTTATAAACCAGGTTCCGTTCGGATATTCCTTACACTTATTGCACACTACAAAGTGTTTTGGGAAGCTGTATTGCCTCCATTACAATATATGTTTTATAATTACAAAGCCATAGGCTATTCGGACTATAGTCAAGGCTGGCTGCTGCTCCGTTTGGGTTTTGTGTTTATGGGGGTTTACGGGTATCATGGTAGGTGTAAATTAGAATGTAAGTATCACAATATATCATTTGCGGCACGGCTTCAATACCTCATAAAGGCAAAGGATTATTTAATGGCTTCCCAACAGAAAATCCGAGTAGTTATAGTTGATGATCATGATATGCTGCGGCAGGGATTGGCGCTTTATATCAATATGTTTGATGATTTGGAATTGGTTGGTGAAGCGGCGAATGGGGTAAATGCGATTCAATTATGCCGTGAAGTAAAACCGGATGTAGTATTAATGGATTTGGTGATGCCGGTGATGGATGGGGTTACGGCCGTTTCTCATATTCTGCGTGAAAATCCTAACATTCAAATCATTGCCTTATCCGGCTTCGATCAAGACGACGCGCTTATTCGTTCGGCCCTGCAGGCTGGGGCGACCAGCTACCTGCTTAAGAATGTGGCCGCCAAAAAACTGGCCGAGGCAATTCGGACAACGCAGTCGGGTGAGCGAATCCTTTCGCCGGAAGTTGCCCAAACTTTGATTGAGTCCACACTAAGTGTTTCTCTAGCCCAAAAGCACTCATTAACGAAACGAGAGGAAGAGGTGCTCGACTTGCTGACCAAAGGATTGTTGGAAGAACATGCTTCAGGCAGCGTTTAAATTCATTCACCTTCCCTGGACGGAAAAATTGCTGTTCTGCGAGGCATGGTGCGAATTGTTCTGTATGTCGCTGGCAGTGCGTTCGCC
>JBNKZT010000326.1:0-7032 GCA_050301775.1 Promineifilaceae bacterium (SeqCode) | reverse complement strand
CGTTTGTGATACCAAAATTCAAGATATGGAAAAAACGTACGGGCTTGTGTGATATGAAAGTGAAGCTATTTGGCAATCTTCGCCAGAAGGCTGGCGGTGCAGAGCAAGATGCATTCGGCGCAACAATCCGCGAAGCGTTGGAGAGCATTTGTGTAGAAAAAGATGACCTGCGGGCGGCTATTTTTGCCGGCGATACGCTGCGTCCGCATGTGCGGGTGATGGTAAACGGCCGTGACAGTGAATTGAGTGATGGGTTGGAAACGGCCGTTTCCGCCAACGACCAAATCGCCATCTTCCCGCCCATCGCCGGCGGGTGATTTTTTTGGACGCAGATAAACGCGGATGACGCGGATTCTTTTCTTTAATCTACGCCATCTGCGAAATCTGCGGATTATTTTTGTAGGAGACTCTTATGCAAGGTTGGGCTGGAAAAATATTAGACATCAACCTCACCGACGGCAGCATGGAAACACGGCCGTTAGACAGTGAGATGGCACGCCTCTTTTTAGGCGGGCGTGGCCTGGGCGCCAGATTGTTGTGGGATTTAGTGGGGCCGGAAGTAGCCCCCCTTTCTCCCGAAAATGCGCTCATTTTTACCACAGGGCCGATTACGGCCTCTGCTTCACAAACAAGCAACCGCTTTAACGTCAGCACCAAAAGTCCGCTGACCGATACGATTTTGCACGCCAACAGCGGCGGCTGGTGGGGGATGCAGTTCAAACGCACCGGCTACGACGCGCTGATTGTGCGCGGCAAGGCAGCATCACCGGTCATGATTGAAATCACACCCGATGGCGTCGTGATCAAAGATGCCGACCACCTCTGGGGCAAGAGCGTGTTTGAGACCACCGCAGCGCTGGGGCAAAACAACAACAAGCGCAATGTACTCTGCATTGGCCCAGCCGGTGAGAATCAGGTACGCATTGCCGCCATCATGAATGACAAGGAACGGGCGCTGGCTCGCGGCGGCGGCGGGGCCGTGATGGGCAGCAAAAATTTGAAAGCGATTGTGGTCGAAGGCAAAGAGAAAAACCAACCCGCCGACAAAGACCAGTTCAAATTTATGCTGTATGAAACAGGCAAGCTGCTGAAAGCCAGCCCGCTCACCTCGCAAGCGCTGCCGGAATTTGGAACGGCCGTTGTCATGAACGTCGTCAATGAAATCGGCGCACTGCCTACCCGCAACTTCCAGCAATCCCAATTCGAAGGGGCCGACAAAATTAGCGGTGAAGAAATCACCGACACCATTTTGGTCAAAAATCAAGCCTGCTGGGCCTGTCCCATCACCTGCACGCGGATCAGTAAAACAGCCGGTGGCAAAGAAGGTGAAGGGCCGGAATTTGAGACTGCCTGGGCCTTTGGGGCGCAGTGCGGCGTCGATGATTTAGACACGATTACCGAAGCCAACTTCTTGTGCAACGACCTGGGACTGGACACCATTTCGATGGGCAACACGATTGGCTGCGCGATGGAACTGGCCGAGAAAGGGTTTATTGATGGTGATCTGGGTTTTGGTCAGGCCGACAAACTGCTGGAGCTGATTCATAACACAGCTTACCGTACTGGTGTGGGGGCCGAGATGGCTGAAGGCAGCTACCGCATGGCCACAAAATATGGCGCACCGGAACTGTCGATGAGCGTGAAGAAGCTGGAATTGCCGGCCTATGATCCACGTGGAATGCAGGGTCAGGGACTGGTTTTTGCCACTGGTAACCGGGGTGCTTGCCATGAAACAGGCAATATGTTGGGGCCGGAAGTGTTGTCTTTGCCGCGCTTGATTGACCGGTTTGCCACGCAGGGCAAGGCGGGCATCGTCTCTGTCCATCAAAATTCGGCGGCGGTGATTGACAGCCTGGTTTACTGTAAATTTGCCAACATGGCGGTGGCAGAGGAGTTTTTTGCCAGGACGTTAACGGCCGTTACCGGCGAAAAGTTCACAGCCGACGATTTGATGATGGTCGGCGAGCGCGTCTGGACATTAGAACGCCTCTACAACCTGCGTGAAGGCTTCACCAAAGACGACGATACCTTGCCCGACCGGCTGCTCAACGAACCTGTTGCCGATGGACCAAGCGAAGGCTTTGTCGTCAAGCTCGACCCGATGCTGAAAGAATACTATGCATTCCGCGGCTGGGATAAAAACGGCGTACCGACGGAGGCAAAGTTGCAAGAATTAGGATTGGATGATTTGGAGACTGGAGATTAAGAGACAGGAGACTGACGAATCTCCAGTCTCTAGTCTCCAATCTCAGGGATTTTATTATGATTGATCAACGACTTTATGAAGAATTCCGCGACATTGGGCGCGACATTTTTGTGACCGGAATGACCAGCTCGCACGGCGGCAACATGAGCGTGCGCGTGGGTGACAAGATTATTATCAAACGGCGTGGGGCGCAGTTTGGGCGGCTTAAACGGACCGATTTTGTGGAAACCAGTTTCCAGGGTAAAGACAGCGGCATTATTCGCGCCAGCACCGAACTGATTGTGCATCGCGCTATTTATGAAAAAACGTCAGCATTGGCCGTCGTTCATGCCCATCCCCGAACCGCTATCGTCCTCAGCCTGAGCCGGGATGAAATTATCCCCATCGACAACGAAGGCTCCTATTTACTGCGCAAAATCCCGGTGGTGTCGGTGGAATTAGCCTCCGGTTCCGATGAAATGGCCGAGGCTGTTTCTGAAGCACTGCGTGAGTATAAAATCATCATGCAGCGCGGGCACGGCTGTTTTGCTGTCGGCCAAACGTTGGAGGAAGCCTACAACTGGGTATCGGCGCTGGAAGAGGTGAGCGACATCATCCTGGAGCACAAGCTGCTGGGCGAAGAGATGATCGAATATCGCAAGCACAGCGAATCATACTCAAAATGGTAAATCTCCTACGAAAATGTAAAGCGATTTGCCAAATCGCTCTGTAAATCGAATTGGTAATTCGATGTGCGATTTAGCAAATCGCGTTACGGTTTTCGGTGAAATCAAATGGTAGAACGTGAGTCTCCCAAAGGAAAACGGGCATCCCTGTTTGTGACGTGCATGGTAGACATGCTCTATCCCGAAACAGGGATGTCTGTGGTGGATGTGTTGACCCATCTCGGTGTAGAAGTGGACTTCCCGATGGGGCAGACGTGCTGCGGGCAGCCGGGGTTTAATGCCGGCTATCGGCAGGAAGCGCGGCAGGTGGCGATCCAATTTCTGAAGGCGTTCAAAGATGCCGAGTTGATTGTGACGCCGTCCGGCTCGTGTGCGGCAATGGTGCGGCATGAATATCCGCGCCTTTTTGAGAACGACCCGTTGTGGCACGACGAAGCGGTGCGCGTGGCCGGTATTACCTGGGAGTTTACCGAGTTTATTGTGGACGGCTTGGGGATTGAGGATGTAAACGGCCGTCTCCCCCACCCCCAAACCTTCGCCTTCCACGATTCCTGCCACGGCTTGCGACTGTTGGGTCTAAAAAATGCCGGACGCACTCTGGTACAAAATCTGGAAAATGCTGATATCGTCGATTGGGATAACAGCGAAACGTGCTGCGGCTTTGGCGGGCTGTTCAGCGTCAAAATGGCCGATGTCAGTGGCGCCATGCTGCAAAAAAAGATAGGCCACATTAATCAAAGCGAGGCCGATGCCATTTTGACCGGCGACGTAAGCTGCCTGACCCACATGAACGGTGGCCTGGAAAAGCAGGGTAAACCGGCAAAAGTCAAACATGTTGCCGATGTGTTGGCAGATGGCATACGATAGAAGAAAAGAACAGGACGCAGATTAGCGCGGATAAACGCAGATAAAGAATAGAATCTGCGTTCATCATGAAAATCTGCGTCCTATCATCTGGATGAATGATGAAAATTCAGTCAAATAATTTCATTCCGGCGGCGCAGGTGGCGATTCAGGATGTGGATTTGCAAACGGCCGTTTCCTTTGGCACCAATGCTGGCTTTACCAAACGGCAGGCCGCCATGTTTGCCGACGGCAAAGCACACGGCGAAACAATGCGCCGGCAGGCTGCGGCCATCAAACGAACCGGTCTAAACAACCTGCCGGAACTGCTGGAACAAGCCGAAGCCAACATGCAGGCCAACGGCATCACCGTGTTATGGGCGGTTGATGGTGATGAAGCCAATCAGCATGTGCTGGACATTGCCCAACGGCATGGCGTGCAGTCGGTTGTGAAAAGCAAAAGCATGGTCACTGAAGAAACGGGGCTGAACCATGCGCTGGAAGCCGCCGACATTGACGTGCTGGAAACCGATTTAGGCGAATACATCGTCCAGCTTGGCGAAGAAACACCCAGCCATATCGTGGTTCCCATTGTTCATAAAACTAAAGCCGGCATCCGTGATTTACTCATCAAAAAAGCCAACATGCCGCCCACCGATGATACGGAAGAGATGACCGCATTTGCCCGCAACTTCCTGCGGCAAAAATTCCTGGATGCGGATATGGGCGTGTCCGGCGGCAATTTTATCCTTGCCGAAACCGGCTCGCTGTGCCTGGTTTCCAATGAAGGCAATGCGCGGTTGGTGACCAGCTTGCCCCGCGTGCATGTGGCGTTGGTGGGCATCGAGAAAGTAATTGCTACGGTGGAAGATTATGCCACGCTGACGCAGGTGCTGCCGCGCAGTGCGACCGGCCAGACGATGACGGTTTATACGCATCTGATCAATGGTCCGCGCCAACCGGATGAGACAGACGGGCCGGAGCATGTGTATGTGATTTTGGTGGATAACGGCCGTTCCCACATCTACAACACCAATTATGCCGAAGCGCTGGCCTGCATTCGCTGCGGCGCGTGCCTCAATGGTTGTCCGGTTTACCAGGTCACCGGCGGCCACGCCTATGGCTGGGTCTATCCCGGCCCGATTGGCGCGGTGGTCACCCCCTTGCTCATTGGCCTGGAAAATGCGTCACCGCTGCCCTATGCCAGCAGTTTGTGCGGCCTATGCAAAGAAGTGTGTCCGGTGGATATTGATATTCCGCGAATGCTGCTCGATTTGCGCCACGATTTAGTAGAGATGGGCAAAGGCGGCACTGTGTGGAACCTGGGCATGAAGGCGTGGGCATTTGGCAATCAATCACCCGCTCTCTTTAATCTGGGCGGCAAGGCGGCGGCCTTGAGCCGCAATATGATGCCCCAAACGCTGCCCGGTCCACTTGGCGGCTGGACCGATTTCCGCACCCCGCCCCATTTCGCGCCTAAATCGTTTCGCCAACTGTGGCAGGAACGGCAAGGAGGGGTTGATGAACAGTCGTGAGCGTATTTTGGGGAATTTGCGGCAGGGGAAACGGCCGTTTCCCAACGCCCAATCCCCCGCCACCTATCTGCCAATGGTTCCGAAAATCGAACTTGATCAAACCGCTTTAACGACACGATTTGTGCAAGAAGCAGAGAAAGCAGGCTGCATGGTTTATCAGGTTTCCGATAATCAGGGAGCTATAGATGCGGTGATGCAGTTGATTGGTGAGGATACGGCCACTTCGACTGGCTCAGCGCAGGCCGTTTCAGGCTGGCAGTTTGACCAAATTCCTATCTCTGGTCTGGAAGAGGCCTTTAATCAGGCAAATATTAAGCGTCATGGGCAAGATGCCGGTGTGCGTGTGGGATTGACCGGCGTGGATGCAGCGTTGGCGGCGACGGGGAGTGTGGTGGTGATGAGTGGAAACGGCCGTTATCGAGCCACATCCCTTCTCCCGCCAGTCCACATCGCCGTGGTCACTGCCGGCCAGATTGTGCCTGATTTGGAAAGTTGGTGGGCAGTGCAAAAAGCGGCCGGTCTGGAACAAACCCGGCAGCACAGCAACATCGTCGCCATCACCGGACCCAGCCGCACGGCCGATATTGCCATGCAGTTGGTGATGGGTATGCACGGTCCCAAAATACTCCACATTGTGCTTGTGTCCTAATTCGATAGAGTCGCGTTCCTGCAACAATTCCAATTATGAGAATTTTGCGGTAGGGGTGGGACGGGCGGGTCATGATCTACGCCAAACGAGTGGCCTTCCATCCCGCCCGTCTCACCCCAAATCAGATACACAACAGGCAGGGCAAGAGGGCGCGGAAGGAAGATTATTTGTTTTTCCCAACGCCAACCCGCGCCCTCCCGCCCCTACGCCATAATTGGAATTGCTAGCGTTCCTGCCAATTCTTTGTTACATGGGATAATAGTACGTTATAATGAAATGGGAGCGATTGGAAACTGGAAATTGAACCGGTCTCTCGTTCTTCAAACACTATTTCCTGACTTCTTAACCAATACTTTAAGCATTCAGTGCCTTAAAACCGGACTGGTTTTTTGGGTATACTTGATGGGTGTTTCCTTTGATGAAAACCTGCCCGTTCTGAACGCTTATCCAATATTTTTGATTGAAGGAGATTCATGATTATGAGCAAAGAAATTAGAGCAGACAAACATGTAAAATTATTTATCCCCGGCCCAACAGAAGTGCGGCCGGAGATACTGGACGCCCAAACGGACTGGATGATTGGCCATCGCATGCCCGAATGTCTGGAATTGATTGGCCGTATCCGGCCCAAATTGGGTGTTGTGTTCATGACCGAAAAGCGAGTCCTGATCAACGCTTCCACCGGAACGGGATTTATGGAAGCGGCGATTCGGAACGTCGCCAACAAAAAAGTCCTCAACTGCGTCAACGGCGCTTTCAGCCAACGGTGGCAGGATATTACAGTGGCCTGTGGCCGGGAAAACGAGGTATTGAATGCCGAATGGGGTCAGCCCATCTTGCCCGAAGCCGTCGCCGAACGGCTGGCCAGCGGCGGGTTTGATGCCATCACCGTCGCCCACAACGAAACCAGCACCGGCGTGACCAACCCAATTGAAGCGATTGCCAAAGCAGTGCGGCAGGCTCCGAACGGGGAAGAGATCATGATCCTGGTGGATGCTGTGAGCAGCATGGCCGGCGTAGCCATTCCCTTTGACGCCTGGGATTTGGATGTGCTGTTGACCAGCAGCCAGAAGGCGTTCGCCCTGCCCGCCGGATTGGCTTTTGCCGCCGTTTCTGACCGGGCGATGGAAAAAG
>JBNKZT010000325.1:0-7044 GCA_050301775.1 Promineifilaceae bacterium (SeqCode) | reverse complement strand
GTGCAAAAAAGGATGTTGTGTTCTCGGCCGGTGAACATGCCCTGTACCGGCCAGGCAGTTACGCCAATACCTAATCGAGCTATGACTGCCTGGGAAACGGCCGTTGCCGAATCGGTGACAATAAAAATCGTTTTGATCACGCTCGGCCCTTCCAGCGTATAATCGGCCGCCAGCCCCCAGATGAAGAGCATGAGCATGGCATACAACGCATTTTCCCAGCCAAAGACCAACCCTAACAAGATAATGATCCCGCCGTCAATGAAAATATAAATCTGGCTGATGGGCAAACCGGTGCGAAGCTGGACGATTCGGCTGATGACACCGCTGCCGGCCACCGTCGCCCGCGCCCGGTAAATCAGGCCGCTGCCGATGCCGCCAACGACGCCGCCGTACAGCGTATTCAGCAGCAAATCGTCGGTGATACCATGAGGCATCCAGCGAGCGGCAATATCCACGCCCAGATTAAAAAGCAAGACGGCAAACAGCGTGCGAACCAAAAACTGATACCGCCCCAGAGTATGGTAGCCCAAAAATAAAATGGGGATATTGAGCAGCAGCATCGCCAGGCCGGGCGACAAACCCGTCAACTGATTGATGATGATGCCTAGGCCGGCCACGCCGCCCGGCGCTAATTTGGCCGGCCCCTGAAACAGGTTAAAGCTGATGATGAGCAGCGCCGCACCCAGGATCAACTGCACAGTGTCCTGGATGGAGGAGTGCCAGTTGGCGCGGGCCTGCCAATCGGTGATGGTTTTCCTGATCTGCATCCAGTTATGACCAGGGGAAAGGGCTGTGAGATGTGGGATGGAGGTCGCCGGTGGCGTAACGGCCGTATCTAAACGGATACAGCACCGAACTCGTCTCGCCCAACAAAACCTTCGCCACCTCCTTGCCCACGCCAATCATCTTGTAGCCGTGATTGCTGTCGGCGATGACGTAGGCGTTGGGCAGCATGTAGTCGAACACGGGGAAATTGTCCACCGTAAACGCGCCAATGCCGCCGCTGGGCACGTAATGGTAGACGGCGCTGCATCCCTCAAACCGCTCCATGCTGTGGGCCAATCCGGCCGTCCAGTATTCGACAAAATCTTCCTTGACGACGTAGTAGGGGCTGTCCACGCCATACGGGTCAACTTGCGCTTCGGGACCGATATTTTCCGGCACCGCACCGCCCTGAATGCCGTGTTTGTCCTGCTTGAAATAGATGCCCCACTGCCCATCAGTGATCAGCTTGCCGGTTTTGTCAGAGATGAGCGGCTCGGTGGAATCTACGTGAATGACCGGCGGGATTTTGCCGTCAGTGGTGACGTATTCTTTGGGATTGACGCGGATTTCGCCTTCTTGCAGCCGCCAGTAAGTCCACATCTCCAAATCTTTGTGCAGTTCGCCGCCGGGCGTGCGCACGTCAATCTTGTTGGGCAGCCCCAGCATTGACCAGACTGATTTGATCCAGGGGCCAACGGCAACGACAACCTGATCGACGGTGATGGGGCCGCGGCTGGTTTCCACTGCATACACGCTGCCGCCGCGAATGTCGAACCCGGTAACGGCCGTACTAACCAAAATACGCACCCCTTCAGCCTGGGCTTTGGTCGCCAGCCCGTGCATGGAAGGGGAGTTGAAGGCAAAACCACCCTGATGTTCGTGGAGTACGGCCGTTAACCCCCGCGCCTTCCAATCAGGGAACATCTGCCGCATGTAATTGAACGACTCTTGCTCGCCGCGAATCAGGCTGGAGCGGTAGCCGCTGCTAGATTGCCGTTCGTAAATCGTCTCGATGTCGGACGCCTGCACTTCGGCCACGGCGGCCAGGTAGCCAACGGGGAAGTAGTGAAATGCTTCCAGGTCGGATTCCCAGACCTCGACGCTGACGCGCATCACTTCGCCCATCGCCGGCTGGTAATAAAAATTGCGGATGACGCCGCAAGCAATACCGCTGGCCCCGGAGGCGATGGATTCTTTGTCCACGACGAGGATATCTTCGCCGGAACCGATACCGCGCGCTTTTAATTCTTTGGCCAGGTGCCAGGCCGTGCTCAGGCCATGCACGCCGGCCCCAATGATTAAGTAGGGAATATGAGTGGGCAACTGCATGATTTTCCTCCGAAAATCGACGATATTGGATCGTCAATCGTTAATCGTCAATCCCTCAAGTCCGATGGGCTGAATGCCCAAATCTCGCCCGGCTCCCAGGATGGTTTGCCAGAGGTAGGCGGCGAGGGAACGGCCGCCAATGAGGGCGTAGGCCGGTTGTTCGCCCAAATCACGGCGGATGATGAGTTGGGTGGTTTTGGCGACACTGCTTTGTTTGGCTGTGTCGTTGGGGAATTGGCTGTCGTGGAAGTCAAGGCCGCACAAGCGACTGAGCAGTTCGGCGCTGTTGGGACCAATCAGCCACAATTCGGCGTTACCGTGCGTTACGTCGGTAACGGTGATGAGGTCGGGGTGGTTGGCGGCTTGAGTGGTGAGGGAATGGGCTGCATTAGCCACGGCCCCGGCCTCCGTCGTCACAAAAAACAAATCCCGCCGCAGCCGGTAAACACGGCCGTACTCAACCGCCTTACCTGCACCAATGGCTGACTCGTCCGCATCAAGCATCGCCCCGGCGGTCCGGCCCTCAATGCGGATTTTGCCGTTGTAGGATTGGTCGGAGAGGGCAACAGACTCCATATTTGCCACTTTGCCTAGATCCTGCGCTACTTGCCAGCCATCCTGCTCCACAAATTCGGCATTTAATTGTTTGGCAATTTCGTTAATCGGTGACAATTTCATTACATCCTCAACCTTTCCCCGACTGGATCATAAAACGGCCCATGATGCACCGTTGCTTCCACCAACTCGCCATTGCGGCGAATCGTAAACGTCACTCCGGCTTGCCCGGCCAATTCTGCCGGCAGCCAGCATAGCCCAATGGATTCGTTTAGCGTGGAGCTGAAGCGGCTGGATGACACCCAGCCAATCGTTTCCAATCCCAGCGGCGTACCTGCTTTGGGCTGCACCACTTGCAGTCCTTCTTCGGGCACAATCGTCGGATCGACCATCTTGAAGCCGGTCAGCTTTTGCTTCGAGCCGCCTTTGGCGGCAATGTCGGCCAGCGCCCGCTGGCCCAGAAAGTCATCCTTGTCCAACTTCACCGCCCACTCCAGTTCAGCGCCCATTGGATTGCTGAGGGCGTCGGTGTCCGCGCCGATGATGATGTGGCCTTTTTCCAGACGCAGGATACGTTGGGCTTCGACGCCGAAGGGCAGAATGTCAAATTCTTTCCCCGTATCGAGAATGGTGGTCCAAAGGAAACGGCCGTATCCCGCCCCACAATGAATCTCATACGACAATTCACCGGTGAACCCAATTCGCATAACCCGGCAGGGCACACCCGCCACATCCAAATCCCGCACGCGCATGTAGGGGAATGCCTCGTTACTCAGATCGGCATCGGTCAACTTTTGCAGCAGCGCCCGCGCCTGCGGCCCGGCCAGATTAAACGCCGCCCGCCCCTCGCTGACACTGGTCACATGTGCGCCTTCGCCCCAGCCCGACTGCGCCCACCATTGAATCCACTCATAAACGCCGGCCGCCCCGGACGAGGTCGTCGTCATATACCATTCCTGCTCGCCGATTCGCGCCGTGACGCCGTCATCCATGAGCACGCCCTCGGCATTGACCATGGCCCCGTAGCGCACCCGGCCCACTTTGAGATTGCTGAATGTGTTGATGTACAGCCTGTCCAGCAGCGCCGGCACGCCGGGACCGGTCAGCTTGATTTTGCCCAGTGTGCTCACATCAATCAGACCGGCTCTTTCGCGCACCGCTTTCACTTCCGCCACCGGATCGCCATAATGTTCCGGCCGCAGCCACAGCCCGGCGACCATCATTTTTGCCCCCTGCGCCACGTGCCAGTCGTGGACCGGCGTGACGCGTACCGGTTCCATCATTTGCCCGGCGAGATTGGCTAATTTTAACGGCCGTACCGGCGGCCGCGCCGTCGTTGTTCCTGTTTGGGCAATGGTTTGGCCGTTCACGTCGGCGGTGAGATGAATGGTATTGATGCTGGCCCACTTCCCCTGCGACGGTCCCATCGAAATCGTGCTGTAGCGCTTCAAAAGCTGCATCCCGTCATACCCTTCGGCGATGGCGTCCTTTAGCTCTTTGTCGGTCACATCCTCGTCGAAATCAATAAACCGCTTCCCGTGCTGGTTGTCAACCACGCGAATCAAATCGGAGGAACTTACAGGTTCGGCATTTTTTCGGCGGGTAACGGCCGCTTTCTCCTGCGGACTCGGCTCTTCGCCCATGCCTAAAAATACCGCCGCCTGCCGCCCAATTAGGCGGCCTTCATCCAACTGTGTCTCCAAATCATGTGTGCCCATCACCCGACCAGCGGCAAAAATGCCATCGGGCATCGTCTTCGGCAGAAATTCGTGACGCGTTTCATCGTACTCAAAACGGCCGCCGGCCAGATAGAGCAGTTGGTTATCGGGCGCATACAGGGTGCTGAGGATGATCGTGTCACAGGCCACAACGCGCCGGTTGCTGAGATTGTCCAGCGGCGCGATTTCGGCGGCGGTCACTTCTTTTTTGCCTTGCGCTTTGGCGATGGTGTGCTGCCAATAGACAGGCACACCGGATTGGGCAATCGCCTCGCCCAATTCGCTGCCGCCCGCGCGATGATCGGCCACACCGACCACATCCACGCCAACCACCTTCAAATCGCGGGCCAGCTTCCAGCCATCGTCGTTGGCGGTCACAATCAACACTTTTTCGCCGGGCACGACGCCGTACAGATGCAGCAGCCGTTGGACCGCGCTGCCCAGGATCACGCCGGGCAAGTCGTTATTGTCAAACAAGATGGGCTGATCGAGCGCCCCAGTGGCAAAAATGGTAGCCTGGCCGCGCACTTTGTACAGCGTCTTGCCGTGCACCGCTGCCAGCCAATGCTCCTCAAACCAGCTTGTGACCAGGGTATCGGTGAAGATGCGGATGTGAGGGTGATTGGTAACGGCCGTTACCAGCTCCCCCAATTCCTCCTGCTTCTCCCCACTGTACCGCCAATGTCCACCCAAATACGACGCTTCTTCAAACAGCAGCACCCGCACCCCGGCCTCTGCCGCTGCATATGCCGCGCTTAATCCCGCCGGTCCAGCGCCAACCACGACCACATCACCATGCAAATACTGCTTCAAAAATCCTTTAGCCAGCGGCGCATCGGTATTCAATTTGCCCAACCCGGCCATCCGGCGCAGCATTTTTTCGTAAGTGGGCCACAATCGCTGCGGGCGAATGAAAGTCTTGTAATAAAAACCCACCGGCAAAAAGCGGTCGCCCATTTGTGTCAGGCTCATCAGGTCGCGGTCCACCGACGGCCAGGCGTTCACCGGCTCAACTTCCAGCCCCTCTTTCACCGGCCGCAGCCAGATACTGACGCTGGGTTCGTCGCCGATTGTCACCATCGTGTTCGTGGCATGGCCGTAAGCCATCAACCCCCGCGGCCGGTGGTATTTGAAGGAACGGCCGATTACCCGCACCCCATTTGCCGCCAATGCCGAAGCAATCGAATCGCCCGGATGTGCCATGTACAGTTTGCCATTAAACTTGAACTGAATTGTTTGGGAGCGATCGATTAGTTCATTTGGTTGCACCGGGAGGCGCTTGTTTTCTCTTGTATTGCTCATAGACAAACCTTACTCAAAGACGTATACTTTGTATGGCATTAAAATCATACTGTTAGAGGTGTTGCAATGGCTGTGAAAGAAAAAGTGACGTTGACACTGCCGCGCGATTTGATGGAAACAGTGCGCGAAATGGCCTCGCCACGTGGGCAAAGTAAATTTGTAGCCGAGGCGGTTGAATATTTTATCGAGGAAAAACGCCGCCAAATTTTGCGCGAGGAACTGATTGCCGGTTATCAAGCGACGGCCGAAGAATCCCTGGCTATCACAAAGGAATGGGAAGAGGCCGATTTTGAAGATTGGCTCAAGCATGTACCGCCCTATGAAGGAGAGGAGCCACCTCATGACAGACAAGATTCGTAGAGGAGACATTTTTTCTATTGATTTTGAGCCAGTGCGCGGATCGGAACAAGGAAAACTTCGTCCGGCACTCGTTATCCAAAACGATATTGGCAATCTCCATAGTCCAACCATCATCGTAGCGCCAATAACCAGTGGTGATGACGCCAAATTTCGCGTCAATGTCGCTATAAAAACACCAGAAGGTGGACTGACAAATAATTCAATCATTCTTCTCAATCAAATCCGTACGGTTGACCGGTCGCGTTTTGGCCGGTATTGGGGACATATAACCCCTAAAACGATGCAAAAAGTCGATGAAGCCATAAAGATAAGCCTGGGTCTCATCTCTATCTAAATTTTAGTTTTTGTCGGCTCCCAGAAGTACGTTTTGATTACCTCATTCGTTTTCGTATGCCGTTCGGCTAAGAACCAGACGCCACAGCCCGCCCGGTGATACCACCACTCTTTTTGCACCCCGACTTTGTTTTCCCTCAGAAAAACGTAATCCGTCCATTCCTCGTTGGTGATTTCCTTCATGTTTTTCGGCCGTGGATTGTACTCCCCGCCAAATCGAAACTCACTAGAATTCCGCGGTCCACAGTTTGGACATTCGATGATAATCATGATGAACTCCTATTTCCCCACCGAGGCGGCGCCTTTTTCGCCCACTGGATCGTTTTCGTAGAAGCGGGAGAGGTGAAACGGCCGTATCATCTCCGGCGTCTCATTCGTGGCAATCAACTCCGCCATCCGCTTACCGGAAGAGGGAATCGCCTTAAAGCCATACGTCCCCCAGCCAACATCAACCACAAAGCCTTCCACCGGCGTAAAGCCCATGATCTGGCTATAGTCGGGCGTCATGTCGCACAAACCGGCCCATTGGCGCATCACCCGCACGTGACTCAGGCTGGGAAACATCTCCAGCATGTGCCCGGCTAACCCTTCGGTAAAGCTCAACGAGCCGCGCATCGAGTACGACGCGTAGGGATCAACCGACGCGCCCATCACCAGTTCACCCCGGTCCGACTGGCTGACG
>JBNKZT010000324.1:0-7055 GCA_050301775.1 Promineifilaceae bacterium (SeqCode) | reverse complement strand
TATCAGGCATCTTTTTTATTTTGCTGCTTTTCGCTTTCGTCGTCATGCACGAATATGGACATGCCCTGACTGCGCGAAAATTTGGTATCAAGACACGTGACATCACGCTCTACCCTATTGGCGGCGTGGCCCGGCTTGAGCGTATGCCCGAAAGACCCATTGAAGAGTTGTGGGTAGCGCTAGCAGGCCCGGCGGTCAACGTGGTGATCGCGCTCTTCCTGCTTGCCTATCTCATTGTTACGCGCACCTTCGAACCTTTTACAAGCCTCACCATTTCGACGGGACCGTTCATCGAGCGATTGATGGTGGTCAACCTATGGCTGGTCGGATTTAACCTGATCCCTGCTTTTCCGATGGACGGTGGACGAGTTTTGCGCGCCTTGCTGGGATTGCGTCTCGAATACGTCAAGGCTACGCAGATTGCTGCCACAATCGGGCAGGGGATCGCCTTTATTTTTGGATTCATTGGCCTGTTCAGTAACCCTTTCCTGGTTTTCATTGCCCTCTTTGTCTGGATGGGCGCGGGGGAAGAAGCTAACATGGTGAAAATGAGGCACTCCATCAGCGGTATCCCGGTTATGCAGGCCATGATCTCGGATTTTGAGACGCTGTCTCCCGGTGACACGTTCGCCCAGGTCGTCAGGCTAATACTGGCCGGTTCACAGCATGACTTCCCTGTCATCCAGGATGATCGTGTTATTGGTATTGTTGATCGGGACACCTTCATGTCAATGCTTTCAGAGCGCGGTCAAAGTGTACCGGTGGTCGAAGCGATGCGCCGCGACATTGCCGAGATTGATTCCCATGATATGATTGAAACAGCTCTGGTGCAGTTTCAGGAAAATGGTTTAAAAACGCTGCCGGTTACTCACAACGGGCAACTGGTTGGTCTGCTCACGTCCGAGAATATCACTGAGTATTTGATGATTCGCTCGGCGCTGAAGATGTCTGACCGTATGGCAATTAGCCCGTAAGTAGCGATCCGGCGAAAATGATGCGAGATGTGACTCAATAACGTCGAGTATGGGCAGGTTTGTGATGACTTCTCTGTTTTGGCCTTTTTTGATTTTGTTGCTGGCGGCTGGGGTGGCTGGAGAATACGGCCGTTTCCGTCCCCAATCCCTCTCCATCACCCGGCTTAGCTGGCTGTTGGCCGTGGGACCGCTGGCTGCGCTGGGTTTTACAATCCATTGGCTGGGATTGGTAGCCGGGGGCACAAGCCTCACCTGGCAAATCGACTGGCTGCCCCAACTGGGACTCAGCCTCGGCTTCTACTTCGACAACCTCAGCGGCCTGTTTGCCCTCCTCGTCAGCGGCATTGGCACCCTGATCATCCTCTACAGCGGCAGCTACTTCAAAGGTGACGCCAGCGCTTGGCGCTTCCTGGCTTACCTGCTCCTCTTCATGGTCGCCATGCTGGGCCTGGTCATGGCTGGCGACATCATCACCCTATTCATCTTCTGGGAAGCGACCAGTGTTCTTTCCTACTTGCTCGTGGCTTATAAATACAAAGATGAAGCGGCGCGACAGGGGGCGTTCCGCGCTTTTCTCATCACCGCCGGCGGCGGTGTAGCCCTGCTGTTGGGTCTACTTCTGGTCAGCCAGACAGCCGGCGGCAGCGATTGGCAGACCATTTTGGCCAGCGGAGATATGCTGCGAACCAGCCCCGTCTACCTGCTGATGCTGGGCTTGGTAGCTCTTGGTGCGTTCACCAAGAGCGCCCAGACACCGTTCCACATCTGGCTGCCGGGAGCGATGAGCGCTCCCACCCCGGCCAGCGCCTATCTGCACTCGGCCACAATGGTCAAGGCCGGCATCTACCTGATGGCCCGGCTTAACCCGGCGCTGGGACAGACGGAGGCGTGGTTCTGGCTGCTGACGCTGGTGGGGATGGCCACCATGCTGGTTGGTGCCTACCTGGGGCTAAAACAAAACGATCTTAAAGCGCTGCTGGCCTATTCCACCATTAGCCAGTTGGGCATTTTGATGATGCTTATCGGGCAAGATACCGACATCGCGTTCAAGGCCCTGGTCGTGGGTGTGGTGGCTCATGCGTTTTACAAGAGCGCGTTGTTTCTGATAGCCGGCAGTATTGATCATGAGGCCGGTACACGTGACTTGCGTCAACTGGGCGGGCTGCGCCGGGCGATGCCGTTTACGTTTGCCGTGGCGGTCGTGGCGGCTTTGTCAATGGCCGGGCTGCCGCCGTTGTTTGGCTTTCTGGCTAAGGAGACGCTGCTGGCTACGGCCGTACACCCCTCCTTGCCAGCCTCTCTGGCCTGGATCTTTCCTGCTTCTACCGTTATCGCCGGCAGCTTCATTTTGGTACAGGCCAGCCTGTTAATCGGCGACGTATTTCTGGGCCAACCACGCACTGACGTGGGAGCGGTGCATGAAGCGCCGCAGCTCATGTGGCTGGCCCCGGCCGTTCCGGCAGCGCTTTCCCTGGCGCTGGGTCTGCTTCCCGAACCCAAAGTGGTAGCCAATTTACTGGCCAACGCTGCCGCCGCCGCCTATGGTGATAAAGTGAAGGTATCCCTGGCGTTGTGGACCGGGCTGAACATCCCGCTGCTGCTGTCGGCCGTGGCCATTAGCTTGGGCACGATTTTGACCATTTACCGCCATCCACTGCGGGCGCGTCTGGCCGGATTGGGCACGGCCGTATCGCTGAATCGGGTTTGGGATGGTGGTCTGGCCGGGCTGGATCGATTGGCGGGTTGGGTGACGGGATGGCAGCACGGTCGTTTACGATTCTACCTCACCATCATTTTGATCAGCACCACCGGACTGGTTTTTGGTCTGGCCGGATTGGATTGGGGCTTAAGCGATGTTACTTTAACCTGGCCAGCGCTAAGCTTTGACGGCGAACTGGTCATCCTGCGTCTTTTTTCCCTACTGGTGACGGTGGGGGCGGCGCTGGCCAGCCTCTTTTTGCGGCGCGATTTGTTTGCGATCATGGCTTTTGGATTAGTCGGGTTGGGTACGGCCGTCTACATGATTCTGGAACCAGCCCCCGACGTAGCGCTGGTGCAAATCGTGGTAGACATCATGGCGATGGTGATTCTGGTATTAGCCCTGACCCGGCTGCCCCGCACCCAGCGGCGCAATGCCCAGCGCCTCAACCGGACGCAGAGCCGCCTCGGTCTGGTGCGCGACGGCCTCGTAGCCGGCAGTCTGGGATTGATTGTTACGCTCATCACTCTGACCGCATTGACGTCACGGCCGCGCCAGAGTGTCGTCACCCCATTTTATGAGGCCAACGCCAAGATTTTGACCGGGGCCAAGGATATTGTCGGAGCGATTATCGTCGATTACCGGGCGCTGGACACGGTGATTGAGATCACGGTGTTTGGGTTGGCCGGGTTGGGGCTGTACACGCTGCTGCGCTACGCTGCCCATCAAACGGGTGAGGATGCGCAGATGGCTGAGGTGGTGGAAAACGGCCGTTTCTTCCCCACATCCGGCATCGGCGGCGGTACATTGTCGCCCTTCATCCGGGCATTGGCCACCATCAGCCTGCCGCTGTCGCTGGTTGTGGGTTTGACCCACATGATGTACGGCCACGACCAGCCGGGTGACGGTTTTACGGCCGGGGTCATCATCAGCCTGGGCATAGGCTTCTGGTACGTCGTCTTTGGCTACGAGGAAACGCGCCGCCGCCTGGGCTGGCTGCGCCCCTTCGGCCTGATTGCTGCCGGAATGCTTCTGGTCATCGGCAGCGGCTCAACAGCGGCATTGATGACCGGCAGTTTTTTGGGTCACGTTGATTTTGGCAAGCTGTGGGGCCTGCCGCTGCCCGACGGTTTCAGCCTGAGTACGGCCTTCCTGTTTGAAGTGGCCATCTGCCTGGCCGTCCTGGGCAGCGTGATCAATATGTTGAACGGCCTGGGCCATCCGGAGCGGGCGTTTGTGAAACGATTGGAGATTGTTGAGGAGACTGGAGACTAGAGACTGGAGACTGGGCAGTCTCTAATCCCCAGTCTCCAATCTCCACGAAAAATTATGGAATTACTAACTGCCTTAACGATTGGACTTTTATTCAGCATCGGCATTTTCCAGATGCTGCGGCGTAATGTGATTCGCTCGGTGATTGGGCTGATGATTTTGGCCACGGCCGTTAACCTGTTTTTGTTGAGCATGGGGGCGTATACGGCCGTGCAGCCAGCCTACATCAACGGCGCAGCCGAAACCCGGAGCGACGCCCTGCCCCAGGCGCTCATTCTGACGGCCATTGTCATCAGCATGGGCGGGACAGCGTTCCTGCTGTCGCTGCTCTACATCATCTCTGCCCGCTACCGCACCAGCGATTTGGATGGGGTTTCGGCGTTGAAAAAGTGAGGCAAGTGGCAAGTGAAGACATACCTGCCGCCTGCCACTTGCATGAGGATTAACTGTTGCAGAACCATCTTGTTTTACTACCGATTTTACTGCCGCTAACGGGAACTGCCGTTGGACTGGCCCTGTACCGCTGGCGAAAAGTACAGGCCTGGTGGTCGCTGGGCATTATACTGGCGGCGTTGGCAGCCAGCGGCTGGCTGCTGGCTCAGGTCTGGCTGAACGGCCAACCGCTGGTCTTCCAATCCGGCGGCTGGGCGGCGCCGTTTGGCATCAGCCTGGTGGCCGATTTACTGGCGGCGCTTCTGGTGGTGATGAGCCAGGTTGTTTTGAGCCTGGGATTGGTCTATGCCCTGGGCGCGAAGGATAACGTGGTCCAGTACCCGTCGTTTTACCCGCTGTTTTTGGCCCTGGCCGCCGGGCTGACCGGCGCTTTTTTGACCGGTGACCTGTTCAACCTGTTTGTATTTGCCGAGTTGGTGGTGATTGCCGGGACGGTGTTAACGGCCGTATCCGATGATCGTTATGGTGTAGAGGCGGCGACCAAATATTTTTACATGAGCCTGCTGGCGGCGACGTTTTTGCTGCTGGCCAACGGCACGTTGTACGCCGCCTACGGCACGCTCAACATGGCCGACCTGGCCGCCCGCATCCGGCTGGACCCGTCCCAGCCCCTGCTGCCGGTGGGAATGGCCCTGCTCCTGGCCACGTTTATGATTAAGAGCGCCGTCTTCCCCATGCATTTTTGGCAGCCCGATTTTCACGCCGCCGCACCAACGGCCGTTAGCGCCATGCTCTCGTCGGTGGTGGTCAAACTGGGCGTCTACGGCTTTTTACGGATGACGACGCTGCTGTTTGTGGAGCAGGCGGCCGTCCTGCGTGGGCTGTTGGTGGTCCTGGGCATCGCTGGCATCCTGGTCGGCGGGCTGTCGGCGGTGGGAACCCACAACGTCAAGCGCATGCTGGCTTACTCGACGCTGGCCCAGGTCGGCTTTATCCTGGTGGGAATTGGCTGGGGGACGCCGCTGGCGTTGGCAGCGTCCATCGTTTTCATCGTTAATCACAGTCTGGTGAAGTCGGCGTTGTTGATGTTGGCGGGGGCGTTGGCCAGTAGAACTGCCGTTAAATCAGCCGCCTTTTCCGTGGTCACCGGGTTGGGTAAGCATGTGCCTCAAATCGGCGTTTTGTTCTTCATCGGGGCGCTGGCCCTGGCCGGGATTCCACCGACCAACGGCTTTATCAGCAAGTTTTTACTGTTCGACAGCGGATTGGCCGGGGCGCGGTGGGCGGCGCTGGCCTTCCTGGCGCTGGGCAGCCTGACTACCTTCATTTACACGATGCGTGCCTTTCAGCGCATCTGGTGGCAGTCACCTGCGGCCGAAATCGCTCTCAAGCCGGCCGGCGACCGGCTGCTGGCCCCGGCGTTGTTGATTGGGTTGGTGGTGATTTTGGGCGTCTGGGCCGCGCCGCTGGTGACGGTGTCCCAGGCGGCAGCGGACTGGTTGGGCCGGTCGGATCAGTATATCCAACTGGTTTTGGGAGGTTAAGATGACGCGGTTGTGGTTGATGATTCCTTTGTTTTTGGTTTATCTGGCGCTGACCAGTAATCTGGCCTGGAATAATTTGCTGGTTGGACTGGTGGTGGCGACAGGGTTGAGTTGGGTGTTACGGCCGTCACCCAGACCAATCCAGTGGCGGCGGCTGCCGACAGCTTTGTTGGCCGTGATGCGCTATTTGCTGGTGCTGCTGGTCGATCTCATCACCAGCGGGGTACAGGTAGCGCGCATCGTACTCGATCCCAAACTGCCCATTCAACCCGGTGTTGTGGCCATTCCCGCCGGCTGTGAATCGGAGCTGGCTACCGCGTTGAGCGCCCATGCCGTCTCGTTGACGCCGGGCGAACTGGTGGTGGAAATCGACGAGGACGGTGTGATGTATACTCACTGCCTGGATGCAACGCGTGCTGCCGAATACGTGGCCGAAGCCCAACAAATGCGGCGCGACCTGCTGCAAAAGATTTTTGTTTAGAGTGGATGTTGGGGAATAGAGACTGGAGATTGGAGATTAGTATAGTCTCTAATCTCCAGTCTCCAATCTCTAATCAAAGCAATAAAAGGTGAAAATGACAACCATCCTTAATTACACTTTATATACTTCCTTGTTTATCCACATTATCCTCATTACCGTTGTTGTGTGGCGGGTGTGGCGCGGCGAGAATGTGATTGACCGGTTGATGGGTGTGGAGTTGATGGGGACGTTGACGCTGGCGGTGTTGGTGTTAACGGCCGTTATCCAAAACCGCAGCCTCTACATCGACGTAGCCCTGGGCCTGGCCGCGCTGGGCTTCATTGGCACCATTGCCCTGGCCCGCTACGTGGCCGAGGAGCAGATGTTTTGAGTTGGAGTTTTCGGGAGGTTCGAAAACCTCCCGGAAGTTTGGATGGAACGAATTATGACAATATTCTGGCAAATAATCGCATTAATCGCTGTGGTGGTGGGCACTTTCTTTTCCGTCGTGGGGGTATTGGGTTATATTCGGCTGCCGGACGTGTACACGCGGCTGCAAGCGACGGGGAAGGTGGGGGTGTTTGGCGTGGTGCTGTTGTTGAATACGGCCGTTATCAGCCTGGGATTGGGATTAGGACAGGGCATCTTGTTGATTTTGCTGCTGATGATCACCGGGCCGGTTACGGCCCATGCGCTGGCCTCGGCCGCTTACC
>JBNKZT010000323.1:0-7096 GCA_050301775.1 Promineifilaceae bacterium (SeqCode) | reverse complement strand
CCTTCAGTTTCAGCACCATCACCCAAACTTATTCGTTTGATGGCTTTGGCCCCGGCCCGCATATTTTGCAGGTGAGCGCTTATCGCAGGGAGACGGCCGTAGACGCTTTCGCCACGCCCGGCACAGCCCCCTTCTACAATCCGCCCGCGCCCAGCGGCATTATCCGCTACGAAGAGGACGATCCGGCGCTGTTGTACAATGGCCTGCCCTTTAGCTTGACAGCGACCACCTGGAATTACAACAACAACCTGGCCTACCACAGCAGTGAAGGCTACTATGCCTACTCCAGCACGCCCGGCGACGAGATGAGTTTGGCCTTTGACGGGACGTGGTTCGGTATCGGCTTCCTCACCTGGCGCACACGGGGCATTGCCGACGTCTATCTGGATGGCAGTTTGTTGGACAGCGTAGACCTGTACACGCTGGCCGAAGATACCAAGAGCGTTTATTACACAACGTCCCCCGGCACGCACACGGTCAGCGTGGTGGTCAGCGGCAGCAGCCACGTCAACGCCGTTGGCGCTGAGGTTGCGGTGGATTACATTGACGTGTGGGATGGCACGGCCGTAGCCGATGGCACGTTTGAAGAAACAGCCCTGGATCGCCTCACGTACAGCCCCGGCTGGAACTACAGCAGCGAAGCCGCAGCCAGCGGCGGCGGTTACGCTCAGGACGGCAACGCCAATAATGGAACGGTCTGGTTCCCTTTCAGCGGCGATTCCGTCTCTTTCCTGGCCCTGGCTAAATACAATTCTCATGAAATCCGCATCAAGATTGATGGCGTGCCCATGAGCAGTGATGGCGTTTTCGACATCTACAGCGAACAGCCCATCAGCCGCACCTTCTCCTTTGACGGGTTGGGGGCCGGGCCGCACGTGATGGAGGTGAGAGGGTATCGGTATGATACGGCCGTAGACGCCTTCATCACCCCGGCCATCACCCCGGCATACCAGGAAGCTGTTCCTGCCGGCATCATCCGCTACGAAGAAGATGACCCGGCCCTGCGTTACAACGGCTATCCCTTCCAGCAAACGGAATACTGTTTCCTGAACTGCTGGTTTATGTCCAACTGGCGCAGTTCCAGCGGCGCTTACGTGGCTGAATCACGCCATCCTGGCGATTGGGTGGAACTGGAGTTTTACGGCAGTTGGGCCGGCGTCGGCTTCGGTACCGGCAGCAGCGGCGGCGTCGCCGAAGTCTTCATCGACGGCACCTCCATGACCACCGTCACCCTGACCAGCCCGCAAGACGTCACCAGCGTCTACTTCAGCGACCTGATCACCGGTACGCACACCATCTCCGTCAGCAACGTCTCCGGTAGGCTCTACTTCGATTTCTTCGACATCTGGGACGGCACACCCATGGCCGATGGCTGGATTGACGCCAATCTGGAGGATCATCGCGGGCCGTATTACTTTAGCGCCCTCAGTTCCTGGTACACACAGTATCCAGAATATCTGCGGCCGCGCATCCAATTCGCCCGTGAAGGCGATGTCCTGTCCCGCTCTTCTATCAGCTACAACACCCATCTATGGTTCACTTTCACCGGTAATGACCTCGCGTTCCTGCCCTTCCAAAAAGGGGGCGAGACGCTGGAACTGTTCATTGATGGCGTCAGTCAGGGCGTGCTCGACTTAACGGCCGAATACTCCGACCAGCCATTAGCCGTCTACTACAACAACCTGGGCAGCGGGCCACACGTCGTCCACGTCAATGCGGTCGGCGGCCCCTATATTGACGCCTTCAGGCCCAATCCGCCCGATACCCTGCCCTACACGCCCGTTGTGGAATGGAACAACATGGCTCCAGCCGACGTTTATACCACTACCTACACCAATTCCGGCCTGCTGACGACGGTGGGCATCGGCGACCTGGAAGGCGACGGCGTAGTCGAAATCGTCGTGCCGGCTTCCAACGGCCAGCTATACGTCTATCGCGGCGATGGGCAGGACACCGGCGACGGCGATCCCATCCTCTGGCAGAGCGATCTGGTCGGCGTGGCTGCCGAACCGACGCTGGCTGATCTGGACGGCGACGGCCAATCGGAAATCATCGTCATGGGATCAGAAGGCACGGCCGCTTTCCACGCCGACGGTTCCGTTTACTGGTTCACCGATACCATCAAATCAACTATCGAAAACGCCGGTTGGGGTGGTTCCTCCGTCGGTAACCTCGATTTGGAACCGGGGCCGGAAATTGTTTTGGCGGCTCACAATGATGCCCTCTACGTCCTGGATCACGACGGAACCATTCTGGCCAGCCAACCGACCGGCGCGTTACCGGCCGTTCCCACCCTGGCCGACGTCACCGGCGACGGCATTCTGGACATCATCTTTGCCCAGGACAAGACCATCACCGCTTACGATTACTTTAACAGCTTCAACGTGGCCTGGACGTACACGCACACTTATCCCGGCTTCTACGGTCAGGCCTTCGGCTCACCGGCTGTGGTTGACGTAGACGGCAAGCAGCCCGGCGGCGACAATGGCCCGGAAATCATCATCAACTGGGGTCATTACGTTGACGTTTTGGATGCCGATGGTTCCTTCCTGTGGAATTACTACACCGGCAATGACAATCACCGCCGCCCCAGCCCGGTCACCATTGCCGACCTGGATGGCGACAACGAAATCGAAATCCTGACCGCCTCGGCGCTGCAATCCGGCTTCCTCATTTTGGAACACACGCTGCTGGCCCTGAATGCCGACGGCACGCTGTTGTGGAGCCAGAGCATGGGCGACACCTCGGCGTCGGCGTCGGGTGTGGCCACGCAAGACCTGGACGGCGACGGCGTCTGGGAGGTGATCTGGAACGGCCTCCACGAAGGGTTTACCATCATAGATGGGCCGACCGGCACGAAACTGTTCAACGAAGAATTCACCGAATCGGGCACGTTTGTCGATTATCCGGCGCTGGGTGACGTGGATGGCGACGGCTACGCCGAAGTGGTGACGGGCGGCTACAATGGCCTGTTTGTCATCGGTCATGACGGCGTTTGGGGCGATTCACGGCCGTTATGGAACCAACATAACTACCACGTCACCAATATCAACGACGACTGGAGCGTGCCAATGAATGAACCCAACAACTGGGACATCCATAACACCTACCGCACGCAAACGCCAGATCGTAACCCGACCCCGGCCTATCAAATCGTGTTGACATACACAGCCGGACTCAACAACGTGACGGTTCTGACCGATACCGCTTCTGTGCCGTTGACGGCCGTGTCGCCAACTTACACCTGGACCTATCATCAGCAGTGGTACCAACCCATCATCACCACCACCTTTGACAGCCTGCTGGCCGATATGCAGCCGGGCGAGGTGCGGCTGGTGTCGCAGGGCACGCAAATTGGCTACCAACTGCCCAGCGGCATGAACTACCTGACTCTGCCGCCGACGTATGTGGCTGCGCCGCGTATCGTGACGATGAGTCCGGCCGAAATCACGGCGGCAGCGGGGACAACGGCCGTTTACGACATCACCCTCTCCAATCCCGACACCACCAGCGGCGATACGTACACGCTCTCCCTGGCCGGTATCCCCGATGCCTGGGCCAGCTACCCGGCTGCCGTGCCGCTGGCCGCCGGCCAGGAAGTAACGGTGACACTGACGGTCAACGTCCCGGCTGACGCGGCGGCCGATACGCTGCCGGTCATCGGGGATGTGACCAACGGCGCCGGCGGCAGCGACCAGACGATGGTCGCGCTGACCATCATCGCCGGGTTGGAAGTGACGATTGAGCCGGATGGGCAAACGGCCGTTCCCGGCGAAACTGTCACCTACACCCTGACCATCACCAACCAGGAAAGCATCGCCCACACCTACGACCTGACGGCCACCGGGCTGGCCAACGTCAGCCTGCCGCCAGCGGTGGTTGTGCCCGGCGGCAGCGTGGTCAGCGTGATCATCACCGTTTCGGCCGACAACCAGGGGCCGCAGCCGTTTACCATCACGGCCACCGGTGATAATGGCGCAAGCGATCATGTCGATGCCATTCTGAACGTGGAATCTGTACCCGACATCGGCTTGACGCTGGCCCCTGATCCGGCCGTCACCGGGCCGGGCAGCACGGCCGTTCTCACAACCACCGTCACCAATCTGGGCGACCTGGCCGATACCTTTGACTTGAGTGTGACTGTCCCCGCCGGTTGGACGTATGAATTGCAGCGGAATGGCACGGCCGTTAACCAGGTCAATCTGCCGCCCAATCTGTTCAATTCGGCCGAACTGCTGCTGCTGGTGACGCCGGATGTGGCGGCGGCGATGGGTGATTACGATGTGTCGGTAACGGCCGTGCCCCAGAGCAACCCGGCGGGCGCAAAAACCATCACCAACACGGTACAGGTGTCCAATCGCGGCGTTCAGGTAGAAATCCTGTCCGGCCCAACGACGTTAGACCCGCGTGACAGCGGCACCTGGGACGTCCGGGTGACCAACACCGGCAGCGCGTCCGACACCTTCGACCTGCAAGCCGCCGGGCTGCTGGCGCTGGCCGGGCAGTTCTCAGCCGACGCCGTCACGCTCAATCCGGGCCAGTCGCAAACGGTTCAGTTGACCGGCGACAGTCTGGATTTTGTCCTGCCGCAAACGTATGCCGTCATCGTGGCGGCCACGTCGCAGGCCAACGACCAAATCCAGCATCAGGCCAGCCGCGACGTGACCTTTGCCACTTATGAGGCAGTGGAAACGGCCTGGCAGCCGGCCAGCCAAACCATCACCGGCACGCTGACGGCCAACTTCACCCTGGTCATCACCAATACCGGCAACACGCCGACGACGTACCAGGTCACGGTCAATGCGCCGGGCGCATCGGCCAGCACAAGTCTCCAGCAGGTGACTGTTCCGGCTCACGGTGTGGCCAACACGATGGTCACGGTAGATACGCCGGGTGTCGGCGATTATCAGGTGGAGGGGGTGGTGAGTTCGTTGAGCGGCGGGGTGTCTGATGGTGATACGGCCGTACTGACTGTCACGGATCCATATCCCATTAAAATCTTACTGCCGGTCGTGTTCAAATAGATGACAAAAGGCCTCCGGTGTGTTCGTTACACTGGAGGCCTTTTCTTGCGCTTCTGCCGGGTGGAGTAACTTGATTTGGCAGGAGGTGGAGGGGGAACGGCCGTTTGATTAAGCGCCCAATGCTTCTTTTACTGCTTCGGGCTTTTCTGCGGCCACCTTTAACAAAGCTCTGGCCGGACCAACCGGCTGCCGTCGTCCTTGCTCCCAATTTTGCAATGTGCCAATGCTGACGCCAATCATCAAGGCAAATTCTCGCTGTGATTGATTAAGTTTGTGGCGAATTTCTTTGATGTCCAGCGGTGAAAATTCAAAAATGCGGGACGGTTCGCGCAGTCCCTTTTTAATTTCACCCGCCTGTTTAATGCTTTCAACCAGATTATTGAAATCTTCTTCGTTCATTTGAGCCATTCCTCTACTAACTGGCGCAGTATCTTCAATTGTTGCCGTGACAAATCTTCTTTGCTGCTTTTTTTGTAAACTGTGAGCATGTAAAAAGTGTCTTCCGGCTTATCCCAATAATAAATGATCCGGAGACCACCTCTTTTACCTTTTCCGGACAATGTCCATCGAATTTTTCTCAAACCGCCTCCACCGGAAATTAAGCGGCCTGCTTCTGGGCGCATAAGTATTATTTCTTGTAGTTCACGATAACTATCGTCCGGTAATAGCTCTTTGACCAGTTTGGTGAAGACAGGTGTTTCGATGAAAAGCATGTCTATACTATACGTCAGTGACGCACAAAAGGCAATGAGTAATTAGCATTAGATTGTACTAAAATAGATTAGTCAGGTAGAGTAGCTAGTGGCTGAGCGGAACCTGGATTGGGCGCAGCTTTATTTGGTGCCGTTGGAGGAGATTGGGCAAGAGGTGGAGGGGGAAACGGCCGTACCGACTATCACAACTCCATATCCCATCAAACTATTACTGCCGGTCGTGTTCAAATAAAAGAAATAAGACCTCCGATGTGTTGGCTACATCGGAGGTCTTATCCTTACATTAACCGGGCTAACAGTGTGTCTAATTCTTCTTGGGAAACGCCGGCAACGCCTAACGGCCGTTCCACCCGATCATGACAATCCGAGCCTCCGGTCATCATCAAACCATACTTTTCCGCCCATTGAGCCATCAATGCTTCATGTTCCGGGGCATGGCCAGGGTAGTGCACTTCCAGCCCGTCCAAACCCAGCACGTTTTCGTCCAGATACTCTGGCATAAGCCGATCCACGATTTCGATGGGGGGCAGTACCTCGTTGTAGAGGCTTTGGCCGGGGAAAGAACCGGCGGCAGGATGGGCAAAGACACGGACTAACTGCGGGTACTGCTTTAGCAGCGGCGTCAACTGGCCCATGTCGATGCCCGACGGCACATAAGAGCGGGCGTCGTTGCCGATGAGGCTGTTGATTTGGGCTTTGTCCAGCTCGTGGTTTTCTTTGAGGGCCAGAGCAAAGTGACGCCGGGTAACGTTGGGGGCCAGGGACTCGATTTCGGCGGCGGTTAACGGCCGTTTCAGCAGCGGCGTTTTCCCCTCTGGGCCAAATTCCTCGTTGATGGTGTCTACCCTGGCCCGTACCAAACCGGCACCGCGCCCCTGGCTGAAGATGTCACCGGCCATCTGGCGGAATGCCGCGTCATCCAGCAGCGCGTAGGGGATGTAGAGCAGGTAGTGCAGCGTGCCGGTGAAGTAGTCGCGGCGGAAGCGCAGCGAGACCTCCACACCAGGCACCACCCGAATGCCAGCTTCTTTACCGGCGGCCAGGGCTTCATCCAGGCCATTGAGGGTGTCGTGATCGGTGACGGCAACGGCCGTTAATCCCAAATCCCGCGCCGCCAGTACCAATTCTGTTGGTGTGTACTCGCCATCAGAAGCCGTTGTGTGATTATGCAAATCTGCCACAAAATTCATAAATAAATCCTCTCTCTGATTCACCTGCTTTACCTGCCGGCAGAAAAAATGGCCGATGCCGGGACAGGCATCAGCCACTATAGCAGTATCAAACTTAAGCTACAAATTTGTTCTGGCATAAAAATGAAGACGGCCGTTCAGTTAGCTTTTATTTTGCTTCCAAAATTGG
>JBNKZT010000322.1:0-7157 GCA_050301775.1 Promineifilaceae bacterium (SeqCode) | reverse complement strand
GACAAATTCGTAGTAAGGTATTCGCTTTTTACGTCCGAATGTTTGCCAAACAAATTCTTGTTCCTGCAATGTAAAGGTTTGCTGCAGGCGGAAAAAAGCGAAGGCGATTAAAAAAATTGCAAGTGCCAAAATGATGGATGCAATAATCAGTATTTGAAATGTATGCCCCACAAAATAAATAATGGACCAAAAGTAGCCTATGGAGCCATAGATAGCAAGCACCATTGAGACGTAGAATATCTGGTCGTAGATGCGGTGTTTAAAGGTTTTTCTCATTTCCCGCTCCCTTGCCACATTTCCAAATGTTGACGCAGATAAGACTGCCATTCCAAAGCAAATTCCCGCATGTAGGGTGTATTTTTCTCCCATGCGCCCGTGTTCGGCCAGCGATTGATTTCATAGGGAATAGATGGCCGTAATTCTTCCGCTAATTCGTCATGTCAATTTGCGCCGCCACTTTTCCGCTCGCCAACGTTTTTTATCTACAAAAAATCAGAATAACTAAATGAAATTGTATAATATCTTCGCTTGGTAACAAAGTGATGTGAATTCGATAGGTATGAGGTCTTACAACAGGTGCGGGAAAAGAATCGGATAGTTGGTCTGGCAAATTTACCGGAACAGACGACGGCACGCACAAGGCGTTGTTGGCAAAGCAAGGGTTTTGTTTTGGTTTGTATATGGGGTGGTAGCCGTTTATCCACCCAGCGCCCGCCAATGAAGTAACCCAAAATCAACGCCAACCATTGATGACTGATCCTGAACCGGGTCGAAGGATTGACGCAGATTTAGGGGGTTGGCGTGTTGGCAGCGATAGCCCGGAGGGTGGGCGTGTCGAGGATAGTAAAGTTGGTTTCGCCGCTCTGTTGGGCGAGCTGGGCGAGGGTATCGCTGGTGAAAGGGAGGCTGGAACTGGCAAAGGCAATGCTGATTTGGTTGTCGGGCAGGGTGATGACCAGGACGTCATCAAAGAGGATGAGCAGCGCGTTGGCAAAAGGTGGAGCCGCCGGGTTATCGGCCGTTATCATCTCATTGATCCCTAAAATGACCACGCCTTGCCCTTCAAAGCGGTCACTGACAAGCTGGTAGAAGGGTGTATCGGCGGCGTTGACGGGCGCGGACTGCTGTTGGAAAGACCAGGCGACGAGGGCGATGTCGCCGATGAGGAGGAGAGCGATGGCGGCCAGGCACAGACGCTTGAGACGGGCGTCAGGTTGATTGTTTTTGAGGGCGAGGGTGGGAGTGAATACGGCCGTTATCCCCTCCATCACGCCATACGATAATAACGCATAGATAAACAGCACCACGCCCCACATTTCCAACAACTCTTCTACCGTCCCAATTGTGAGATAGGGAAAGGAAACACCGCCATCCATAGAATAGCGGTTGGCACTGATAGCTTCGACGACAACCGCACCGCCCACGTAACACACTCCGGCCAGGATGAAGAGGTTGCGGATACGCGGGGGCAGGTGGAACAAAAAGCGCAGATAGAGCAGCGCGAATATGAGCAGTAATGGGACGAAAAGAATGAGCCAGGCAAAGGCCAGGTAGCCGCTGGTATGGAAGGCCGTCTCTAAAGGAGTGGAGAAGAGTTCGTGAATGACCGCACCTTCGTCTATGGAGAGGTAGAGGAAGATTAAGCTGAGACCAGCCCAGTAGCGGGTGTGAGGATCGTGGGTTTGGTGTTTAACGGCCGTTATCACCACTAACAACACCGCACTGACAAACAACAGCATCGTGGCATACCAGGTAGGAATTGTCTCCTCGGCATTGACGCTAAACAAATCCAAAAAAGAGACCAGCAGGCTGTGGTTGGCGTTGGGCAGTACATTCTCCATCAGATACTCGGCGATCAGACTTTGCAGAGCCAGATAGAGGGCGATGATCCCTAGCCAACGGGCCACTTTGCCCGGATTAAGCGTATAAGTAAATTGCATAAGACGGAAAATTTGAGCGTAGAGACTGGTAATCTCAGCCTCTACGCTCAGTTCACTGTTTAGCTTTTCTTAGACCCAGGATTGCTACATCTGATATGACCCTTCTTGGTGATTCGACAATCAGGCGGGAGGTTGTTGCCGTCGTTAATGATAATGACGATGGGTTGGTAGATGACTACGATGTCACCGATGATGATGACGGCGCCATCCCAACCGGTGCACATGGGGACGGTGATGATGCTGTTGACTTTGAGGTCACCGTGGATCTGGATACGGCCGTCTTTCTTAATATCCACATGCCAATGTTTTACATGAACAATATCATTGTTCACAATTGTAACGGGAGAGCTAAAGATGAGGCAGCCTAAACCAAAATCGGGGTAGAGCGGGCGGATGCTGAGGACTATCCAGGTGCCATCGGGCAGAAGTTGGGCAGTGACAACGACGGTGATGCCGGGGGTGATGTCGCCGAGGATGGTGGTGCTGCCGTTGACAACCAGGGGCAGGCCGTTGACGATCCAGGGGTCAATGCTGGTGACGAGGCCCATGAAGGTGACAATATTGGGCAAGGTATCGCTGAGGCGAGTGATGGAGTCGGCAACCCAGGTGCCATCGCTGAGGATAGTGCCTTGGACACGCACGTTATCACCGGCGCTGAGACCGGGAGCGATGGTTGTCCAATCCCCGGTATCGAAGCTGATACCGGCCACAACCCATGGGTCAATGCCGTTGATGGGTCCGGTGAAATCGAAGGTGGGCAGGTTGTCTTCGAGGCGGCTGATTTTTGCAGCAAGCCAGGTGTCGTCTTCGAGTATCCAGCCCTGGACGGCGACGGTGTCGCCGATAGTGATGTTGGGGGAAACGGCCGTTTCCCCATCCACAGCAATCGTCTGCCCGGAAATAAGCCAACTATCACTGTTGATGGCCTGAACAATGCCGCTAAATTGGAAGGGCAGGCCGGGAGCCGCTTCCAGGCGGAGGATGGTTTGCGCCTGGAGTGTACCATCTTCGAGGATGAGGCCCTCGACGCGCACAGTGTCTCCGACAACGATGTCTTCATCTATGTTGGTTTGGGAAGTGGTGGCGATGGTTTGCCCGGCGACTGTCCAGTCAGGACCGATGGCCGAGACTTCGCCGGTGAGGCTGAATTGGTTGGCGGCGGCGCGGTGCAGGAGGATGATGCGGTCGGCAACGCGGCTGCCATCCTCAAGGAGATGGCCATCTACGTGCACGAGGTCGCCAACCTGGGGGTTACCGATGATGATTGTAAGGGCATGGGTGCTGAAGGTTTGCCCGGCGACAGTCCATTCGCTGCCCATAGCGCTGACTAGTCCTTCACCTGTGATGGTAAAGGTGGGTGTTTCGGGCGCGCTGCCAACAAGAAGGGTGGTGAGCTGCCCGGCGGTGACGGAGACGGTTTGATTGAGGCTGGTGACGTCTACTTTGCCTTCGGTGACGATATAGCGGGCGAGTTGGTCCGGGGTAACGGTGACTTTGAATCGGGTGCCACGCGCGATGCCGGAGCCTTCAGGGGTTTTGACTTTGTACAGGGAGCCGCTGTCTCCGCGATGTTCGACCTGGTGATCGCTGTCGCCGCGCCATTGGGTCATAACGACGGTGCGGAAGCCGTCTTCGGGACGTTGGGCGTCAAGTTCGTCAACGGAAATTTCGGTGTTGGCGCTGAGATGGGCCTGGCTGCCGTCGTAGAAGGTGAGACTGGCCTGGGAAAGGTCGCCAGTGCGAATGCGCTGTCCGGCAAGAAGGGACGTGTCATAAGTGACGGTCTGCCAGGTGCTGCCGTCGGTTTGGATTTGGACGAGGCCAGTGATGTTTTCGATAACGGCCGTTTGCGCGTTATGTTCGATGCTGGTCGAGAGGAGGGGTAAGTAGGTCGTGTCGAGGTTGCTATCGGGGATAACAGCAACGGCCGTATTATCAACCGCCTCTTCCGCAAGATTAGTATCTTCTGTAGCTGGGGTAGAAGTGGTTTCGGCGCTGTTGGTGTCGCTGGTAATGACAGCAAGGGGAGTACTGGCGAGTTTTTGGCTGTCGGGAGTGCGGCCGCTGAACAGCCAGGTGGCGGCGATAATGATAGCGAGGGCGGCGAGGCCGAGAGCCAGTTCGCGGTTGTTGTTGAGCGTGGCCCACCAGTTTTGCAGATGAGTGAGAAGAACGGCCGTAAATGGGGGTGCGGTCGAGTTGTTGGGAGGGTATTGGGTGCGAACGGCCGTTAACAACTGGGCTTCCTGAGCGGCAACAATGGCCTCATCTTCTGGGAAGGCCGGTGTCTGGCGGAGAGCCGCGATGAGTCGAATGACTTCTGCCTCTTCCGCGGGCAGACCGGCGGCTACGTTGGCGGCAACTTCGCCGTTTTCTAATTGTTCAATTAATCCTTGGAGTGACTCGTCTGTCAGGTTCATTTTTTCACCTTTTAGGCAACTTGTAGGGCGACTCGCAGAGCGAGGATGCCGCGATGCTGCAATGTTTTAATCGCGCCAACGCTTTTGTCGAGAGCGTGGGCAGCTTCTTGAAGAGAGAGGCCGACGAGGAAGCGCAGGATGATGACATCGCGCTGAGTTTCATCTAGCCGTTGCAGGCCGCGCCAGACCCAATCCATTTCCATCTCGTTTTCGACGAGCCGAGCCGGGTTGTCTTCGGGCCGGCTGCTGTTATCAGCGTAGCTGATGGGGACGAGAGGGGTGCGGCTTTCTTTTTGGCGATGGGTGATGACGATGTTGTGGGCGATGCGGAAAAGCCAGGCGGCGAAAGGTGCGCCGGTGATCTGGTATTGGGGCAAGTGGGCGACCATGCTAAGGAAAATTTCGCCGGTGAGGTCTTGGGCTTGCTGCCAATCGTAAACACGGGCTTGGGCGTAACGCAAGATGGCTGGCCGATGCCGCCGGTAGAGTATGGACATGGCTTCGCCGCTGCCTTGTTGGATTTGTTTGACTAGATGTTCGTCGCTGCTTAACTCGTCGTTCATCATCTGGGTTTTATCCTGTTTGTTAAAAGCGCTTTAGTTATTAAAACTGAAACGGCCGTAAAAGGTTTCAAATTGGTTGGATTTGCCCGTTGTTAACAGATTTTTGGATGAAAGCAATGGTAGGAAAGAGATGTCGTTTGTTTTCCAACATATGAAAATGAATGGCGGGTGACATTAGTCCTGGAGGGATTGACAGCCAGACACCATCTTTCTATAATTTTGGGGAATTTGGATATTTTGGTTATTTTGGAATTTTTGGTTAATTTACATGAAACTGACCCGCCGCCAGGAACAATTTATTGAAAAACTGATAGACCTCTCGCAAGAAGTGGATGGCCCCATCCATTATTCGATCCTGGCCGAACGCCTCGGCGTCAGTCCTTTTACTGCTTATGACATGCTGCGCCTCCTGGAAGAAAAAGGGATGGTAACTTCAGAGTATCAGGTGGCCGAAGGAAAATCCGGGCCGGGGCGGGCCGAGCGGCTTTTTTGCCCCGTGATGTCGCCTGAAGCTAAAAATTTGGGCGCTCCCGCTCTCAACGAATCGGAATTAAAGCAGTTTATGCTGGACATGGTGCGACAGGAACAATTCCCGCAAAAAGCATTTGCCGAGGAACTACTATCACGTATCCCGCCGGATGGCCCGGAACATATCCGCTACTGCCTGGAAGTGATGACGGTCATTGGCCTACGACTGCGGCAGCATGCCGGCCAACAGAAATTCCTGGCCTACCTGGCCGATATTTTGCCGAATCATGGCGCGGTTTCCCCGGCTAACCTCAGTTTGCTGGGTGGATTTGCCTTTGGCATTTTGGCGCAAGAGGAAACAGAAGACCAGGAATGGTCGCAAATATTACTTGAGCATGTGCTGCGTTACCAGGAAATCGTCCACAGTTTAGTACCAGAAGATTCGCGCCTGCTGGCTGATGCGCTCCTGGCAATTTTTGCTCCGCTAACGGCCGTTTCCCAATAACTGTGGGTTTCCAATCCACAGCTAGGACACGAAGTGCGTTAAAATGCACTGAGGACATCCGGTTTGCGAATATTCCAACCCGTTTTCAACGGGTTTAGTGCTTTAGCCGGGCATTTCAATGCTCGGCGTTGGTAGAAAAAACAGAAAAATATGACCGACACAATCTTTCAACTTAAAAAGGTCACTAAAATCTACGAGACCGGCGCCGGTGGCTTTACGGCATTGAATGGCATCACCCTGGACGTGAAAAAAGGCGAGTTTTTAGGCATCGTCGGCAAATCCGGCGCTGGCAAAACGACTTTGCTTAATATGCTTTCCGGCGTCAGCAATATTACATCGGGTGAGGTTTTGTTTTATACGCAATCAGGCAACGGCCGTTCCCACCCCATCTCCATCGGCCAACTCAATCAAGACCAACTGGCTGTCTGGCGCGGCCACAACATGGGCATCGTCTATCAATCCTTTGAACTGCTGCCCCAGCTTGATCTGATCAACAACATCATGCTGCCCCAGGAATTTTTAGGCCAGTATCAGGTTGGTGTTAGCCGGAATCGGGCTTTGGAACTGCTTGACATGGTGGAACTGCGCCAGCACGCTCATAAGATTCCGGCCCATATCTCCGGCGGGCAAAAACAGCGTGTGGCCATCGCCAGAGCGCTGGTTAATGACCCGGGCGTCATCGTCGCCGACGAGCCAACCGGCAGTCTGGATTCAGCCACAGCCGATACCATCTTCAACATCTTTGCCCGGCTGGTTGAACAGGGCAAAACGGTCATCATGGTCACCCATGACACAGAATTGATTCCCCGTTTTTCGCGCTGCCTGCTCATTTCGGATGGCAGGCTGGTAGATAATTTAGCAGACGGCTCACACCAAGATGAAGGACCATCGCCCATTGTTTTGGACACGGCCGTCACGCCAACCATCTCTCAAAACGGGAAAAATGGCGCATCCCTCCTGGTCAATCTGAACACACAAGCAACCCATGACCGCTCCAAACCGGCCATCAGCTTGCAAAATGTGGTCAAAACCTACGTCAACGCCGCGGGCAGTTTTACGGCGCTCAAAGGCGTTGATCTGGAAATCGAATACGGGCAGTTCGTATCCCTGGTCGGCAAATCGGGCAGCGGCAAATCGACCATTGCGAAAATTGTCGCCGGAATCAATAAGCCCTGGACCGGTCAGGTCTTGCTGGACGGCATCGATATCAGGGAAATTCCTGCGCCGGTGTTGAGCAATACGCTCGCTTGCGTGGATCAGG
>JBNKZT010000321.1:0-7158 GCA_050301775.1 Promineifilaceae bacterium (SeqCode) | reverse complement strand
AAAACGCTGAGGGAGCGGCGATAAATGCGAGTACCGTCGGAATTGGCGGTAGTTTCGGCTTCCAGGTAGGCGTCGACCATCATGGGGGTGGATAGTTCGCGCAGTTTCCCATTCATGATGGCGGCGACGATACGGCCGTTCACCTCAATCGGTAAATTCACGTTGGCGTCAGCCACGCTGGCCGGTCTGTTACGCTGCCCCCCGGCAATAACGGCCGTTTGCCCATCCGTATCCAAAATGACCAGACTTGTACCACCCTGACCGCGACCGGGGGTAACGGCTGCAAGCAGCGTTTCTGCTCCCTGCCAGCTTCCCTGCCGGGCATAATAATCGGCCAGATTGGCCCGCAAATCGGCCCACTGGGCGGCCTGGTCCTGTGACAAATAGGCGTGGAAGCCCTGCGTCGTGGCCTGGTTAGCTAACAGCGCCACCACGACAACGCCGATGACCGCTACCAGGAGAAAAGCGGCCGTTAATCGAAACCAAAGGGTGTGTCGGATAGTCATATTTATTAGTCGACTACAAATCAGGATTAAAGCGGTAGCCGACGCCGAACGAGGTCAGGATGTAGAGTGGTTTTGATGGGTCGATTTCGATTTTCTTGCGCAAGTTTTTGACGTGGACATCGATGGTGCGTTCGTAGCCGTCGTAGGCGAAGTCCTGGATTCGCTCCAATAGTTCCAGCCGGTTAAAGGCTCGGCCAGGGCTGCTCATCAGCGCTTCCAGCAAATCAAATTCCATGCGGGTTAATTCGACGTAACGGCCGTTTACGGTAACGCTGCGAGCCGTGCGATTGAGTTCAAGGCCGCCCAGGGTGAGGACGTCGGCTTTTTCGGCCGGCGCTTCGGTGCGGCGCAAGACGGCGCGGACGCGGGCCACCAGTTCGCGTGGGCTGAACGGCTTGGTGATGTAGTCGTCGGCACCCATTTCCAGGCCGGCGATTTTGTCTACGTCTTCCACGCGGGCGGTGAGCATGATGATGGGCGTGTTGTGCTGCTGCCGGTAGAGGCCCATGAATTCCCAGCCGTCCATTTCCGGCATCATCAAATCGAGGACAATCAGATCAGGCGGGGTTTCACGGGTGACAAAGAGGGCTTGACGGCCGTTCCCTGCCGTCACCACTTCATACCCTTCTTGTTCCAGATAACCCCGTACCAGATTAACCAGGCGGGCCTCATCATCAATCACCAAAATGCGTTTGCTCATAAAAAAACCTCCGGCTGATGTAATCATAGCCTGTCCTGAGGATAACAGGCAAATGTGAAGGGAGGATGAAGGGATCAAAAAAGACCTGTGAGGTTGGCAGCCCTTAGTCGCCAACCTCACAGGCCTGGTTATTGTGTGCGATTACGCTTTATTCAACGTCAACGAACAAAACAAACTGTCCTGGGGTAGCATTGAACTCAGAGACGGTGAGGAAGACAATCAAATCTTCCGTGAAGGTATAGCTCAGCGTTTCGCTGCCGCCGGCCACATACTCGTCAACCGTCAGTAGAACGTTGTCGTCCAGGTCGCTCAATGTCATCAGGAGGTCCAGATCTTCCCCCGATTCGGCCGTGAAGATGACGGTGTCGCCGGCCGTGCCGCGATAGATGTAGTCAATGACGCCATCTGTACCGAACTCGCCGCTAATCCCATCACCCACAGCCAGTTCAAAGATGACGAAATCGGAACCCAGCAGCGTGGCATCATACTGACCAAAGCTGCCTTCAAACCCTTTGACCTGGAAGTAGTAATTGCCATCTTCCGGCACGGTAAAATTGGCCTCTTCGAAGCCGGTGGTATCATCAATTGCTTCTATAACCTCATCCGTATCATCGTTTACGATTTCAATTACCACATCGAACCCGAATTCAGGATTAACATAGAATGACACCACTTCGCCAGCTAAGGCAGTGAATGGGAAGGCGTGTCCTTCTGCTGATTCACTTTCTTCTAGTGTGTCGGCGGCAAAAATGATGCTGCCCGGTTGTCCGGGACTCAAAACTAGGGCGATATCGTAATCGCCAAACTCATCTTCAAATCCGGTCACGACAATGGTATAAATGTCATCTTCTGGCAAACGGAGGGTACGAATAAACTCGGTGTCAAATGAATCATCAATGGGGCCTTCATCCAAAAGGGAGAACCCACTGGAGTCCAAAACATCTACCACAAGGTCAAAGTCTTCGTCTTCAGAAGGATCTATAGGAAAAACAGTGATGTCAACGAAATCACCGCCATTGCCTTCGAAACTCCAGGCAGAACCTTCTTGCGAAAGAACGGATCCGGCTAGCGTTTCGCCATAGCTGATGCTGTCGGCCGTCCCGGAAAGGGAACCGGCTTCAGCCAACGTGATTTCATAGTCGCCCACCGCTCCGGCGAAACCGCGAACGGAAATGGTGTAATTGCCGCTGGCCGGCAGTGTGAAGCCGCGCAGTTCTTCCAGGCCAAACGACTCGTCGATTTCCGTGTCCAGGACGGAACTGCCGGACTCATCCAAAAGGTCAAAGGCGACATCGAAGTCATCGGCCAGGGGACGGACGATGATGTCAATGGTTTCCCCTTCCAGGCCAATGAAATCCCAGGTTGAGGGACCGGCATCGGTGACGCTGCTGGTCTCGGTGGCGCCGTACAATAAAACACCCTGGCTTTCGGGTAGGGGCGCGGCTACCGGTTCAAAGACTTCAATGCTGTTGGCCATGTCTTCAAAGATGGGTTGAAAGTCGGCTTCAGTTTCGCTGGGTGTGGCGGCGATCATGACGACAACGTAATCACTGTTTACGACAAGGGTCATGAAGACGCTAAGGGGAGTGCCATTGTCGGTGGTGCCTTTGATGTACATGGTTGCGCCGTCGTTGCCGTTGATGGTAACGGCCGTTGGTCCATCCGTCACTTCCATCTCTTCAACCGGATCCATCTCGTCAGAGAGTTGTTGCAGCATAGCTGCTGCATCGGCGCCTTCGAAATCGGCCGTGGTTCCGGAAATGACCAGGGCGACGCCGCCTTCTTCACCCAGGTCCGGCGAATCCATCAATTCTTCAGCCGAGGCAAACGTGGTAAAGCCAGCGATGCCATCTGTAAACCAATCTTCGGGGTAATCGATAGCATAGCCGCTTTCGGCACTTTCAAAACGGGTATACTCAACCACAACTTCCGGTACTGGCGTTTCCGTGGGTGGGGGCGGGGTATCGGTTGGAGGGGGCGGTGCTGGTGTATCCGTTGGGGGCGGCGGAACAGGGGTGTTCACGACTTCTGGGACGGGCGTCGGTTCTTCGCCGCCGCCGCAAGCCGCCAATAACAGGCCCATCGTGGCAATGACAATAACCGTCAATAATAAACGTACATGCTTCTTCTTCATAAAATATTCTCCTGTTGAAATGTGACCGAATTTCTGGTTGCGGGAGGGGCTATATGCGCTCCCACACTTCATAATATCATATCTTAGGCTGCAATTTGATCAGTTGTACATAGGACTAAAGGGTTATTAACCAGTTTACAGTCCATGTATGCGGGTTGTATTTTTAGTATGTGGTAGGCCCCTTTCGCTGTGTCTTGACCTGGAAGGATGAGAGCGGTTTATTTGTCGCGGTTGAGCCAGCGCAGGGTTAGTTCGCCGAGACGGCCGTTTCTTTGCCGCAGTACCGTACAATTGGGTAACGCATCCAGGAACATCTGGCCGTACCGCTTGGTTAAGACACGCTTGTCCAGGATGACCACCACCCCTTCGTCGCTCTGGCGGCGGATGAGGCGGCCAAATCCCTGCCGGAAACGCAGCACCGCTTCCGGCACCGAATATTCAAAAAAGGCATTGTCATATGTCTCTGACCGGGCCGCAAAAATTGGGTCAGACGGTACATCAAACGGGATTTTGGCGATGAGGACGGCTTGCAGTGCCTCGCCGGGCACATCGACGCCTTCCCAGAAGGAGCGCGTACCTAGCAAAACTGATTTGCTGCCTTGCTGCTTAAACTGGGCCAGAAGCTGCTGCCGCGATGCGCCTTGCGATTGGGCCAAAACGGTAATCCCGGCTGCGCCCAGAGGCCCTTCGACGGCGTGGGCTGTTTGGGTCAAATGGCCGTAGGCGGTGAACAAGACCAGCGTGCGCCCGTTCAGTGCTTTGGCTACGTCGATGATTGCTTCTTCCAGGTAGCGCTGGTAGCCAGGCTGGTTGGGTTCAGGAATATCGCTGACCAGATAGAGCAGCGTGGCGTTCTCATAATCGAAGGGAGAACCGACGGCCAGTTCGTTGGCGTCCTGACCGTGCAGCCGTTCTTTGATGTAGTCGAAGGTTGGTTCGCCGCGCGCCTGCGGTCCGGCGGTGCGCATTGTGGCCGAGGTGAGGATGACAGTTTCTTTGGCTTTGAAGATGTGCTCTTCGACCAATGGCCCGATGTGCAGCGGCGCGGCGTGCAGGGAGATGCGGTCTTTCCATATTTCGACCCAATAAATCATCTCATTCTTGGGTTCAGCGATGATGCCGTTGAGGTTTTGCCGGGTTTCGTTGAGGGAACGGCCGTTACTCTGCACCGTCAGTAATAATTCTTCCCCGTCTTCAAAATCATACCCGTCCACGACCTCGCTCAAGGCCTGAGCCAACTGCTCAAACCCCTTGACGATGACCCGCAAACTTTTGTCCAGGCTGTCCCAACTCATCTCCACTTCGTCGTAGCCGGGCTGGGAGCGAACGGCCGGGATCAGCCGGATTTGTTCGGCGAACTGGCTGCGGGCACTGGTGTAATCCTGCAAGAAAAAGCTCAACGTGGTGAAAAAATCATCCAATTCCTGCGAGGCGACCTGGGCATCGCGGCGCAGCCGGTTGACGATTGTGTCGAATGTACTGCTCATGGCCGGCGGCAGGCTGCTGCGCGCTCGATTATGGACGTCGGCAATCAGGCCGGAGCGGGCGGCGGTGATGTCGTCGAGGATCGCTTCCATGAACCGTTTGTCGGCGCGGAAACTCAGGCCATCGGTCACGGCCGATTCCAGATGATGCGCCTCGTCAATAATCAAATCGGCAAATTCAGGCAAGATAAAGTTGCCGGTAGCCATGTCAGAGAGCAGCAGGGCGTGGTTGACGATGACGATGTGGGCCTGTTCGGCGCGGCGGCGGGCGATGTGCAGCGGGCAGTTTTCCTGGGCGCACTGGTCGCCGGTGCAGGTGGCGTTTTCACCGTTGAGCCGCGACCAGGCCAGCCGTTCGCCCGGCGTGCGCAGGGCCACTTCGGCCACGTCGCCGGTTTTGGTCTGGGGCAGCCAGAGCAGGAGGCGGGCGAACAGCACCATCTCATCGGCGCTGCTGGGGCCGCTGTGGCGCATCTGCTGGAACAACCGGGTGCAGAGATAGTTGCTGCGCCCCTTGCGCACGGCGGCCCGAATCTCAAAGGGCAGCGTTTTTTGTAGTTCGGGCACGTCTTTGTGGATGAGCTGGTCCTGTAAGTTGATGGTGTTGGTGGAGATGACGACGCGACGGCCGTTTTCGTGTGCCCAAAACACAGCCGGCAGCAGGTAGGCTACCGATTTGCCGGTTCCAGTTCCCGCCTCGACCAGGATGTGGTCACCGTGATTGAAGGCTTGGATGACGGCCGTTAACATTTCTACCTGCTGCGGCCGGTGTTCAAAACCATCGAAAACGCGCTCAAAATTACCACCCGGTCGGAGCATCCCGGCGATCATCTCCCCATCCAATTTTCGCATCTTGTCCGCCGGAGCCAGGATTTTGCCGGTCAATTTCTCCGGGTTGAACAAGCGGACCAATCGCTGCCCGGACCGTTTGCCGGTGAAGGCCTGTTTTGCTTTTGCGGCCAGGATGTCTTCAAAAAAGAGCGTTTCCGGCCAGCCCAACTGTCCGCCCGCCTGGACGATCTCTTCCAACTGGACGATCTCTAGCGTCAACGCCTTCTCGCGCAGGGCCAGAAACAGTTCAACGGTTTGCAGCGTATCATCATAGGCACGATGGTTTTGACCCGTTTCGGCATCGGGTAGATTCAGATGACGGGCCAGCGCATCCAGGCTGAAGCGCCCTGCTTCGGGGAATAGAATCGAAGCCAGGGTGATAGTGTCGATGCGGTGATTGCCTACGCCAAGCCGTTCAGCGTTCAGGAAGCCCAGGTCAAAATCAACATTGTGGCCCACAATCACGTTGTCACCGATGATGGTGCGCAGCCGGGAGCGCAGGGTAAACATGCTGGGCGCGTCGTCCACCATGGCCTGGCTGATGCCGGTCAATTGCGTGATGAAGTCGGGGATGTCGCGCTGTGGGTTGGCCAGCGAGCTGAATTCGTCGAGCACGTCCGGCCCCTGGAATGTGATCGCCGCCACTTCGATGATGGCGTCCCGATTGGGGTCTAAGCCGGTTGTTTCTACGTCAATGGCGACGTATGTTGTGGGCATGAATTTATCCTTCCTTATGGCAAAAAACAGTGGCGGGATTATAGCACATTTATTCTAGGGAGGGGCAGGGTTTTGCGTGCAGGTTGCCCCTTGTGCAGCCCTGTTGTATGATCGCCGCCTGTTTACATTTAGACAAGGAACTCTCCTTACGGGAGAAAAAGCGAGTCGTCATTCAGGCTGATTGGAAGGGCCTGGAGGCGAGCCATTTAAGGTATTTTGTGTCCAATATTTTTGGGCTGTTCAACATCTTTTCCCTCATTTATATTTTTCGCAGCTTGCAGCTATCGGTGACGATTGGCCGTGAATGGTCGTCGGTGATGCAGGAACCCCTGACGCGCCGCAAAAAGTATTTTGCCGAACAGGCTTCATTTTTTATCGCCGTTCCTATCGGCGTCTTTGTCCATGAATTTGGCCATGCGCTGGCAGTTTGGGCTTCCGGCGGAAAGGTGGCCGAGTTTGGCTACCGCGTTTTTTGGGGCTATGTGGTTCCGCAAGGGACGTTCACGCCCACACAAGATTGGGTGATCAGCCTGGCCGGAACGTTGGGATCGCTGGTTTTTGGCTTGGGCATCTGGCTGCTGCTCAAGGGGAGCCAGCACTCGACGTTAAGCTATTTTGGACTGCGAGCTTTTCGCTTCCAGGTATTCTTTTCCACGATCTACTATCCCGTTTTTACCCTGCTGGGATTTGAAGGAGACTGGCGCACGATTTATGATTTCAAGGCGACGCCCCTTTTGAGCGGGCTGCTGATTCCTTTGCACGTGGGCCTGGTGCTGCTGTTTTGGT
>JBNKZT010000320.1:0-7234 GCA_050301775.1 Promineifilaceae bacterium (SeqCode) | reverse complement strand
TCCGCGCCAGGCTGATGATTCGAATTATACGGCCGTGTTCCTGGTCTGGCTGTTAGCAGCCGTCTTTTATTTTGTGGCTGTCGTTCCCCGTGCGGAATGGCAGTGGGCGTGGCCGGGTTGGCTGCAAAAGCGTGATAGTTGGTTTTGGGGAATGGCGGCACTTATGTTCATGGCGCTGCTGCTTCGCGTTTGGCAGATTGGGCACATTCCCTTTACGCTTGGTGGCGATGAAGGTTCACAAGGGTTAGAAGCGGTTAAGGTTATTCGTGGCGAACTACGCAATCCGTTTACAACGGGCTGGCTGGGTGTTCCGACGATGAGTTTCTTCTTCAACAGCCTCTCGCTGCGCCTGCTGGGACCGACGATTGTGGGACTTCGTTTGCCCTGGGCTTTTGTGGGTGCGGCGACAGTACTGGTCGTGTACTTTCTGATTAAGCGGGTGTCTGGTCGATGGCTGGGGATGGTAACGGCCGTTCTGTTGGCCACCTATCATTATCATATTCATTTTTCCCGGCTTGGCTCAAACCAGATCGCGGACCCCCTGTTCCTGGGGTTGGCGTTGTTGTTCCTGATGCGGGCGTTGGATGGGCACAAACGGCTGGATTGGGCCTTGCTGGGAACAGTAAATGGGCTGGCCTTTTATTTTTATGCCGGGGCGCGGCTGACGCCGATTGTGGTAACGGCCGTGCTCGGTTACTGGTTCGTCCTCAATCCGCGCCGCTTTTGGCGGGAACATGGCGGCGGACTTTTGGTGGCGATCTGGGCCTTTTTGCTGGTCGCTGCTCCCATGATTCAACATGCGGTTCGTTTTCCCAATGATTTCAATGCCCGGCTGAATCAAGTCGGCATTATCCAAAGCGGCTGGTTGGAACGCGAAGTTGACGTGCGCGGCGAGAGCATGGCCAGCATTTTGTTTGACCAATTTCAGCGGGCCGCGCTGGCTTTTAACTACTACGCCGATCGGACTGTTTGGTATGGGCTGCGCCAACCGCTGCTAAACCCGTTTTTTGGTGGACTGTTTTTGTTGGGTTTGCTCTACAGCAGTCTGCGTTTATTGACGCCCACGGTTGGCCGGCGGATAGCGCCGCTGCTTGTCTGGTGGTGGGGCGGCATGATTTTAGGCGGTATGCTCACCGAAAGCCCCCCTTCTTCTCAGCGTCTTATTTCACTGGCTGTGCCGACTTGTTTTTTTCTGGCGTTTGTCTTGAATGAGCTGCTAAAGTTAGCCCGGCAGGCGGTTGACCACATCCCGGAGAAAGCAGTGACGGTTGTTTTCCTGGCTGTATTTGCTTTTACCAGCTTGAAAACCTATTTTTTGGATTATGCGCCTTTACGGATATATGGTGGTCAAAATGCTGAAATGGCAACCCAAATTGCGCCTCTACTCAATGAATTAAAGTTTACGCACGAATTTCAATTTGTGGGTGCCCCCTGGATGTATTGGGGATTTGCCACGCTGCCTTATTTGGTGCCCGATGCGGTGGCCAGTGACATTATTGATCCGCTAACAGAACCGGTCTCACCCGATTTGCAGCCGGTTGACAAAGGGGTCGTTTTTATTGTTTTGCCCCAGCGCCAGGAGGAACTGGATTATCTAATAGAACCTGCTTTTCCTGATGGCCGGCGCCGCGAAATTTATTCACCGGTTAACGGCCGTCTCATGGTCACGCTTTACGAACTGCCCCGGCGGCTGCGGTAAGCATTAGCTGTTCATTTCTGGCGGACGGCGCAGTTCACTTTTGAACATGAAGCTGCTTTTGCTTGTCCAGTCGCCAGCTCCGGTATCACTGTCCAGATAGTCAAAATAGCCCTGTATGCGGCTGTCCAGCAGGTCGATCTGATGCAGCAGGATGGCTTCCAATGTTTTGGGTGTTACCGGTGAGCCAAATTCCAGTGTGCCGTGATGGGAAGCGATGAGATGGACGATTTCGCGTGTTTGCTCTGACGTCAGGATGCCTAACTCGGCAGCTGCCGTTTCCATCATGGTAATGGCGCGGACAATGTGGCCCACTAAACGGCCGTCATCGGAAAAGGCAAACTCCCCCTCCATTGAATACTCATGAACCTTGCCCATATCGTGCAGCAATGCTCCGGCAATCAGCAAACTTCGGTTGACATAAGGATAATGATCCGACATATAATCAGCGATTGTGGCCATGCTCAAAGTATGTTCCAGCAGCCCGCCAATGTAAGCATGGTGCATGGTCCGGGCCGCCGGTGAACTGGCAAATTTAGGCAAAAAATCTTCATTGAGCAGCAGGTGACCGGTGACAGTGCGCCACGGCTCTTGTAAACTTTTGATTTGCTGCTCCAATTCCTTGATCATTTCTTCCTGGGTGCGCCGGCTGGAGGAAAGAAAATCACTCATGTCAGGATCGATGGCCGGATTCAGATCGGTTACGGTGACTTGCAGTGACTCTTTGTAGCTGACAACACGGCCCGTTACCAGGGCCACTGCCCCATCTTTGGCCCAGCCATCCACGTATTCGGGGACACTCCAAAATACAGCATTTACCTGGCCAATCTTGTCCCGCAGCATGAAGAGCAGATAGGCACGGCCGTCTTTTGTGGTGCGGCGTGTGACCCCTTGTAGTAAAAATGGTTCGTTGTCCAGTTCATCGCCCACACGCAGTTGAGCGGTAAAAATCGATTTCACAATAACTCCTTTTTATCGTACCGAGTTAGCATTGCTTCAGCATTTTAGCTTGATTTTTAGATGGCTGACTAGCTAACTAGCTGACCGGCTGATTTGCTGATTTTAACCCATTTGGGCTTTTGGGCTACATAGCCTAAAATCCAGCGCTATGAAAAGATTGATTATTGGTATTTCTGGCGCTAGCGGTGTGATTTATGGCATTCGTATGCTGGAGGTGCTGCGCGATGTGCCGGATGTGGAGACACATCTGATTATGAGTCCGGCTGCCGGAACGACGATTGGCTTGGAAACGAGTTACACGCCCGACCAGATTCCGGCATTAGCTGACGTGGCTTATCGGTTTAAGGATATTGCAGCGGCCGTTTCCTCCGGCTCTTTCAAAACAGAAGGGATGGTCGTCATTCCTTGTTCGATGAAAACCCTGGCCGGGATTGCCAATTCTTTTAGCGATAATCTGCTGCTGCGGGCAGCTGATGTCATCTTAAAGGAACGGCGGCGACTGGTGCTGGTCGCCCGCGAGACGCCGCTGCATTTGGGTCATTTGCGCCTGATGACTCAGGTGACGGAGATGGGGGCTATCGTTGCCCCACCGGTTCCAGCCTTCTACCATAGGCCAGAATCGCTGACCGACATTGTGAATCAAACGGTGAACCGGGTGCTGGATTTAATGCAGATTGATCTGCCGACGGATTTATTTACGCGCTGGCAAGGTGGTAAATCGAGCCTTGACGCCTGATCCCAAGCAATTGGCGCTGACTTATTTGCAGCAGCACCGTGTGATGACGTTGGCCACAAACGGACCGGATGGCCTGTGGGCGGCGGCTGTTTTTTACGCCAGTGAAGGGTTTGATTTGTATTTCCTCTCGGCCGGACACACGCGCCATGCCCAGAACATCGCCGCCACGCCACACATTGCCGCTGCGATTCAGGAGGATTATGCGGATTGGGCTGCAATTCAAGGGATTCAGTTAGCCGGGGATGTGGCGCAATTATCTGGCGTGGCCCGGCTGAAAGCGATAGCTGTGTACCAGGCCAAGTTTCCCTTTCTGTCCCAGGCTCCCACCGCGATCCAGGCCGCATTTGAGAAGGTGAATTGGTATCGATTACGGCCGTACCAACTCTATTTTGTCGATAATTCTCGGGGCTTTGGTCACCGGGATGAAATCGTATTGGAACAAACCAACGACTAAACGTCAGACTTTTTCAACCCACTTCTTCATCACAACCTGTAAATAGCGGCTGTAACCGGGCGTGTCATACAACGCAATGGCCGCCTCTTCTAAATCGAATGGCTCATCGGAGTTGAGGATGCCCTGCAAATAAGCGGCATCACAGCGTTTTACCGCTTCCTGGAAGGGTTTCTCATCTTCAATAGCTAGTAGAACAGGGGCCATTGCCAGGGTTTTGGCTTTGAGGGTGCGGATGACCTGGGCCTGCCGGGCCGCAAGCATGATGGCATTGATGCTGTTTTTGGAGATGTCGGGATGAGTTGTTTGGTATTTCTCAGCCAACTTATCAATGAGATTGCGCCAGCGGCATGTTTCCTGCTGTTCCTGACTCAAGATGCTGACAATATCTTTCAGGATTTGGAAACGAATATTGGCCGGGATGACACGCAGCCTTTGTTTTTTGAGGGCGCTGCGATAGCGCAGATGTAACGGCCGTACCTCTGGCTCCTTTTCCGGTACAGTGACATAAGTGGTACTGTCTTCTTGTTCCAACCTGACAACATGCGGGAAGCGGGTCAGAAACTGGCGAAAACTCTTTTCCGGGTAAGAAGATCTATCAAATCCACCCCGGCTGTTTTCTTTCATCCGTTGGCTCAAAACACTGGCCCGCACCCGCGGTTCTTCCTTGAGCAGCGCATCCAGCGTACGGGCCAGCAAATCTTCAATTTGCGGTTCCGTTAACTCCTGGGTGGGAACCAGATTTTCATAGTAGAGATAATTATCGCAGAGTTCAGCAAAGCTGGTACTGGTAGCTGACTGCACCCCCACGCCAATGACCTGTTTGCCCCGCTTGCGCAAGGTTTGTACCAGCGGTGTAAAATCGCGGTCGCCGGTCATGAGGACGTAGGTGCTAAACTGGCGATTGTCCACCAGAGTCTCCATCGCCTCAACGACGATTTGCATATCGGCCACATTTTTGCTGAAGCTGTTGAGACGAACGGAAGATTGGGTATTGAAGCCGGCAGCGGCTAAATCTTGCATGAGTTTGGCACTCTGCCGCCAATCGCCGTAGGAACGACGTAAAACGATACGGCCGTTGGTCATCTCCTTGATTTTGGCCAAAACCAAATTAATATCGAAGTCGAGATTCATTTGTTTGGCTCCGATAACTAGATTGTCTAAATCCAAGAAGATGGCGATGTCATTACTCATGAAGGTGGTCTCTTTGAGGCAGTGAGGGCCGCCCGAATTATTGGGGTAATTCTACAGGATTCAATCATTCGTGCAATTGTTTCCCGTGAAACATTCGTGACCTTTTGTGGCAAAATGTTTCCCGTGAAACATAGGACGGCCGTACCTGTTTGCTAATCATCCAAACCATGTTACCATAATGTCTGTGACGTTATGTCGCCAACATAATATCACTAAAAAGATGTCAACCTGGCGTAGTAACCGGAGGTAGACGATGGATCGACTAAAAAAGATGAAACCATGGCAGGCATTCAAAACATTTGCCATTCTGTTTTCGTTTGTCATGAATTTGGTGTTGTTGGTTGTGCTGCTGCTGGTGGCTCCCTTAATCATTCCCATTGTGAGCGAGATTGCCAACCCGATTGTAGGCGGCTTGAACGACAGTTTTGTGGATATGAGCACGGCCACCATTTCCCGAAAAATTGAAGTCAATGATGAGATGGGTATTGCCTTTACTTTGCCGTTGGAGACGACAACTAATGTATTGATCGTCGAAAATGTGCCATTAGAAGGAATCCCGGCTCAGTTTGTCCTGCCCAATGGTGGCGGTGCCATCAATGGCCAGGTTTACCTCAGTTTGCCGGAGGGCCTTGAACTGCCGGTTTACTTGTCATTGGATGTGCCTGTTGATCAGACCATTCCGGTCGCGTTGGCGGTTGACGTTGACATCCCGTTGAGCGAAACTGAATTGGGGGTCCCGTTTAACAAGCTGCGATCTCTATTTGAGCCATTGGCGAAATTGTTAGGTGGATTGCCGGGCAGTAATCAAGAATTGTTTGATCGGATTGTTGGCCGGACGTCGGATGTGGTTGAACCGGTGGCGGTCGAAACAACTCCCTAAACAGCAAAACTGACAACAGCGGACGATACACTTTGACTGACACCCCCCCCGTTTGTGATTATGAAGGCTCTGATTACCGTACCCGATTTTGGGAGGGACAGGGCCGCAATTATGAAGATCAGGTAGAGCGGATTGCGCTGCGCCGCCTCATGCCATTAACTGGTACGACCTTGATTGAAATCGGTGCTGGTTTTGGCCGGTTGGCTGATGAGTATGTGGGCTACAACAAGGTTGTACTGTTTGATTACTCTCGTTCCTTACTACGTGAGGCCCAGGCCCATTTGGGCGATGATCCCCGTTTTATTTACGTGGCCGGCAATTGGTACAACATGCCTTTTGTCGCCGGCTTGTTTGAGACGATGGTTCAGATTCGTACGCTGCATCATGCGGCCGATGCGCCAGCCTTGTTCCGCGAGTTAGCCCGCATTGCCCGTTCCGATGGTCAATATATTTTGGAATTTGCCAACAAACTAAACATGAAGGCGATTTTGCGGTATTGGGCCAGGCGGCAGAGCTGGTCACCATTTGAACGTGAACCGGTTGAGTTTGTTGACTTGAATTTTGATTTTCATCCGCGCTGGATTCGGCAGGAATTGGCGGCGGTCGGTTTTGGGCCAGGGCGCACTCTGACGGTTTCCCATTTTCGTATTGCCTTGCTGAAGCGGCTGGTTCCCACTGGCTTATTAGTGGGTCTGGATTCTTTGGCGCAGTGGACGGGTAACTGGTGGCAGTTGTCGCCCAGTGTTTTTGTTCATAATGCGCATCCACGGGGCGGGGCTACGGCCGTTCCCAATGTCTTCTTCGCCTGTCCCACCTGTAAAACAACACTGGGCGATGTGGATAACGGCCGTTTAATCTGCCCTAATCCCGCTTGTGGCCACCAATGGCGGGTTGAACAGGGCCTTTACGATTTCAAAGAGCCGCTGTAATCAGTGAAAAAACGTAACTTTTTGTGTAAGGTTCCCGTTCTAATCTAAATACCTAAGCGTTTGTAATGGAAGCTGAATAGATCTGTGTGATAACCGTAAACGCGTAGAGGTATGAAAATGAGCAAGGAACAAAATAATTCTCTTGGACAAGGGCTGGTTGAGTATGCCTTGATCCTCGGACTGGTGGTTATCATCGTTGTGGTTGTTGTCACTCTGCTTGGCCCCCAGGTTGGTAATATGTTTAGTGAAGTAACCGGCAGCTTTCCCAGTTAGTATTTTAGTTTAATTCCCAATTTATTAATTCATTTATTGAAACTCTCCAATCAGTGTTTGATTGGAGAGTTTTTGGTTGATTGCGCTATAATGACATTATGCCCGACAAAATAGA
>JBNKZT010000319.1:0-7247 GCA_050301775.1 Promineifilaceae bacterium (SeqCode) | reverse complement strand
GCCATTTTACTGGGTTTCACGCTCCTGTTCTGGCTCGTGGGCGTGTGGCGGTTCGATTTTGACTAAACGAGCGGCAAGGTTGCAAAGCGGCAAAGTTAAAAAGTGACCACGCAACCCTGCAACTTTTATCTGGAGAATACTCATGAACAATTTACGATACATCCTGGCTGTAGCCGGAAAAGAATTACAAGTCATGTTCAAAGATCGCGGGTCGCTGGTGGTGCTGTTTTTACTGCCGCTGCTGTTGGCCTCGCTGTTAGGCTCGATGTACCAATCCTTTGGCATCGCGGGCGGCGACGAGGAACAAACCATTTCTCTGGACGTGTTCCTGGTCAATGGCGATGATGGCGAATACGCCAAACAAGTGGTCAGTGCCCTGGAATCCATTGATGAGTTAAACATCACAACACTGGATTCGGCGGCTGAGGCCGATGAACGTGTGGCCGATGCGCAGGGGCTGGCGGCCATCATCATTCCGGCCGATTTCAGCCAGAAAATTGACACTTACGAACCGACGCAGGTACAGGTCATCGTTGACCCGGCCCAGGAAGTGGCCGCCGGTATCGTCAGCGGCATCATGAACCAGGTGTTGAGCGAAGTCCAGGTCGTCGGCGAAATTTCTTATGGCATTCGCTCGGTGTTTGCCGCGTCGGGCGTCCTGGACGATGCGCCGCCGCAGATGCAGCGGGCGGCTGAAGCGCAAAGCCTGGGAGCGATCATGACCCAGTTGCAGGCGATGCGGCTCAATCCGGCCATCACCGTGCGCAGTGAAGACATGGCCGGGATAACGGCAGCGGAACCGGCTAACGCATTTGGTTACATCGTACCTAACTTCACGGTCATGTTTTCCTTCTTCCTGGTCGGCGTGATTGCTGCCACCCTGCTGCGGGAAAAAGAGGAAGGTTCGTTCCGCCGTTTGATTGCTGCCCCCATCCCACGCGGCACGATTATCGCTGGCAAGATGCTGGCCTACATGCTGATTGTGGTTCTGCAAGTTGTCGTTTTGTTTGGTGTAGCCAGTTTTGCTTTTGATATGCCGTTGGGCGATTCGCCGGTGGGACTGCTGCTGCTGACGATTGCTCTGGCGATGTCGGCGGCGGCGCTGGGAATGCTGTTGGCGGCCTGGGCCAAAACCAGCAGCCAGGCTGATTCGCTGGGCACGATTATTGGTTTTGTCCTGGCCGGATTGGGCGGCTGCATTGTTGGTTTTCCTGATGGCAGTTTCATGGAAGTTGTGGCTAAATTTACGCCGCACGGCCATGCGTTGGCCGGTTTTTATGGCTTGCTGAATAATGGTTTTGGGGTGTTAGATGTGCTGCCGCAGGTGGGGATGCTGGTGGGGTTTACGGCCGTATTCTTTCTCATCGCTATGTGGCAGTTCAAATTTGAATAAACCTTTGGTACTAGTGTTTCGCAGCATAAATAAACTAACAATTTACACATGCTGCGAAACACGTAAGCAGTTAGTCGCATACCGTCGTTTTTATTGCTAGTTCATTTACGCCCAACCGGCGGTTGCCAACCGCCATCCCCCATCCTCTCTCCCATGATATGACATTTGTCAGCTAAAACATGGTTCTTTGCAACTGGTTAACACGCGCAATGGTCACTTATACTTTGCCTTTAAGCACAAAGGTAACTACTAACCCTCCCGGAGTTGAACTTAGGGAGGCGGCTAATCACTCATGAATCTCCGGGAAGATGGCCTGGTAGTTACCCCAGAAGCATCATTTGATCCACTGATTGAGGAGAAAAATATGGTAAACCCAGAAACTATTACCCATGATGTCATCATTGTTGGCGCAGGGCTGGCCGGCTCCTGGGCGGCAATGGTGGCAGCACGGCAGGGGGTGCGGGATATTGGCGTCTTGTCCAAAATCCATCCGCTCCGCTCCCACAGCGGCGCGGCGCAAGGCGGCATTGCCGCCTCGTTGAGCAACGTTCGCCCTGTCGCCGATACCGGTCCGCGCGGCCCGCTGGAAGCCGTCCCGCCCGGCGACGAACCGCCGGACAGTTGGGAACTGCATATGTTCGACACCATTAAGGGGTCGGACTGGCTGGGCGACCAGGATGCCATCGAAGTGATGGTGAAGGAAGCGCCTGGCATCATTTACGAATATGAGCACATGGGCTGTGTGTTTAGCCGATTGGCTGACGGCCGTATCGCCCAACGTCGCTTTGGCGGCCACAGCGCCCCCCGTGCCAACTATTCCAAAGATTACACCGGCCACGTCCTGCTGCACACCGTCCACGAGCAAGCTCTCAAACACGGCGTCAAGTTCTACAGCGAATGGACACTGCTGGAACTAATCATCGAAGATAACATTTGCCGGGGCGTGGTGGCCATGGAAATTTTAACCGGCAAGGTTCACACCATGCGGGCGAAGGCGGTGATGTTTGGGACAGGGGGATACGGCCGTGCCTTCAAAATCACCTCCAACGCCTATGCCAACACCGGGGATGGTGTCTCCATCGCCTATAACGCTGGAGTGCCCCTCATGGACATGGAATTCGTCCAATTTCATCCCACCGGCCTCTACCGGCACGGCATCCTCATGAGCGAAGCCTGCCGCGGCGAGGGCGGCTACCTGACCAACAAAAACGGCAACCGTTTCATGGAAAACTACGCGCCCGACAAAATGGAACTGGCCCCGCGTGACCTCGTCAGCCGTTCCGAACAAACGGAAATCAACGAAGGGCGCGGCGTTGGCCCGGACGGCGAGGGCATTTATCTCGATTTACGCCACTTGGGCCGGGAGAAAATCCTCAACCGCCTGCCCCAGGTGCGCGATTTGGCTATCGAATTCGTTGGCGTCGATCCCATTGATGCGCCCGTTCCCATCCAGCCCACCGCCCATTACAGCATGGGCGGCATCCCCACCGACGTCAACGGCCAGGTCATTGCCGATGCCGCTGGCACACCGGTCATCGGCTTCTATGCTGCCGGTGAGTGCGCCTGTGTCAGTGTACACGGGGCCAACCGGTTGGGAACCAACAGCCTGCTGGAAGCCTCGCTGTTTGGCCGCCGCGCCGGTTACGCCATCGCTGATTTCATCCATAGTGGAGCCGAGCTGCAGCCCATCAGCGGCGACCCGGCGGCCGGGCAGCGCCAACGCATCAAAAAAATGCTGGACAATCCGGGCACGGAATCGGTGGACAAAATCTCCCAGGCTTTGAAGAGAACAATGACCAACAACTGCGGCATCTATCGTGATGAAGCGAAGTTGAAGGTCGCCTTGCAAGATGTGAAAGCGCTGCAAGCCCGCTTCCAACAGGCCAAAGTAATGGATAAAAGCAGCCGCTTCAATACCGATTTGTTGACCACTATCGAGACGGAACATCTGCTGAACTTCAGCGAAGTGTTGGTGACCGGCGCGCTGGCCCGCACAGAGAGCCGCGGCGCTCATTCCCGCACCGATTTCAAAAAACGGGATGACACCGACTGGCTGAAACACACGGTCGCCCACAAAGGGGAAGATGGGCCGGTTCTCAGTTACAAATCGGTCAACATTGATTGGGAGCGTTACCCGCCACAAGAAAGGAAGTATTAAGCATAGTGCGTAAAACGTAGTGCGTAAAGAAGCAGGCCCACCAATACGCACTGCGCACTACGTAATACGGATATGGACAAAACTATGAGTACAAACACAACTATTCGCATCCAACGGTTTAATCCTGATAAGGACAAAAAACCATACTTTGATGAGTTTACTATTACGCCAACGCCGGACACGACGGTGCTGGACGCGCTGCACATGGTCAAGGCGGAGCAGGACGGCAGTGTGACTTTCCGCCGTTCCTGCCGCCACGCCATTTGTGGCAGCTGTGCGATGAATGTCAATGGCAGCAACATGTTGGTGTGCAAGACTCCGCTGCGCAATGTGACGGATAAGAAGGGTGTGGTGACGATACGGCCGTTGCCCTACTTACCCATCATCAAAGACCTCGTCGTCGACCGGAGCAGCTTCTGGAAACAGTACCAGCGCGTCAAGCCCTGGCTCATCGCCCCCGACAATATGCCCGAACAAGAGTTCCGCGTCAGCCCAGAGGAAGTCAAAGCCCTCAACGACGCCGAAACCTGTATCATGTGCGGCGCTTGTTACTCCTCCTGCCAGGTCATCGCCATGAACAAAGAGTACATCGGGCCGCACGCCCTGCTCAAAGCGTTCCTGCGCGTCCTCGACCCACGCGACACGGCCCCGGCCGAACGGCTGGCCGATTTGGCCGGATACGACGGCGTGTACCGCTGCCACACCATCTTCAACTGCATCGACGCCTGCCCCAAAAACCTCAACCCGACGGCGGCCATCGAAACGTTGCGTAAACTGGCCCAGCGCCGCCTGGCCTTTGAAGAAGAACGGAAGCAGAGGCAGCAGACAATCAAGGAGCCAATCACAGTCTGAGTAATCGACTACGAGACTACTAGACTAGGAGACTAAATATGTACAAATCAACCGGTTTTATCAGCTTTTTCCTGCGCCGGTTCACAGGCGTGATGCTGGTGCTGTATCTGTTCACCCACATGTGGGTCATCGGCTCTATCAATCAAGGGCCGGAAGCGTTTAACGCCCGCCTGAATCTGGTGCAAACACCCTTCTTCAAGATTGCCGAGATTGCGCTGTTAGCGGCCGTTGTCTACCACGCCTTTGACGGCCTGCGCCTGCTCATCGTCCATTATTTCAACGTCACCGATCAGCGCAAGAGCCTCTTCTATGCCATCTTTGCCATCTCAGCAATTTTAACGATTGCCGGCGGCCTGCCGATTTTGCTTTTCATGCTGGAAGGATAAGAAAAGGCGGGGATTAAGAAATTTGGGGATTTTTTTCATCCCCTAATTCCCAAATCCCCGCTATTCAGGAGAAACTGTTATGCGTATTTTCCAAATGCAGCGAATCAGCGCCATTGCGCTGTTGATTTTTATGACGATTCATATGATTGTGGTACATTACCCGCCGTTTCACATCGACTTCAGCCGGATTATTGACCGGTTGGCCCAGCCGTTGTGGAAAGGAATTGACATCGCCTTCCTTTTCTTTGTCCTGATGCACGCCCTGACGGGAGCCTACATGGTCATTACTGACCTGGAGCGGTTTGGCCGGCAGCGTCAGGCATTGGCCTGGGCGGCGGTGGTAATTGGCATCGTCGCTTTTTACTACGGCACGGCGACAATCCTGGCCTTCCAGCCGCCCGTCGCCAGCGCGATGATTCCATAAAATCAAGTGATAGGACGCAGATAAACACCGGTTGTGCCGATTGTTCCGTCTGCGTTACCCTCGTGAATCTGCGTCCTATTTGTCGAGGTCATCATCATTGCGAACACAGATAGTTTGTTTAGCCAGTTTAATTTTGCTGTTTACGTTGATTGGGTGCGCCGGACCGGATGAAGAAATGGTGATTACGGCCGTTCCCTCGCCCATACCAACCATCCAACCCACCACCCCACCAACTCCCTTACCACCAGCTACGGCTACACCTAAACCAACGGCCGCTCCTACCGCCACGCCTGAACTGGGATTCTATCCCCCACCGGGCCGCGAATTTGCCACACTGGAGGAGTTTTGGAACGGCCGTGCCCAATGGCACTTGGAAATCGCTGACACCGGCCTGCCCATTGGCGAATCCGACACCGTTTACCGGGGCGGCACTGAACTGTGGTCTTACCTGCACGCCAGCGACCAATCAGCCGGTGTCGTAGACCAGTGCGGCGATCCCGTCGCTTTCCCTGGCTGCGTCACTCGCTGGGTCAGCACCGACGCCGGGCAAAGTTTCGCCCTGGAAGAGCCGATCTGCCTGTTCGCCTGCGAAAGCTGCCCCTGCGAACATCTGCGCGACCAGATCGACCAGCAGCAGTATCCGCGCGTCTTTTTCACCGAAGACGAAGCCTACCTGGTCTACGAATTTGGCGCGTACAACTATCTGCGCACTTCCAACGATGGCCTCGCCTGGTCGGATAAAACTCACATTGAGGGCACCTGGATTTGGACCTATCCTTACGGTGGCTGTGCCCCTTACGAACTCATCGGTTTCCATCCCAACATCTACAGCAGCCAGGAATGGGACTGCCTGGCCGGTGGCCCGCCGGGCATTGTCGTCGAGGGCGATATGCTCTACGTGTTTGTGGGATTGGGTAAAGCGCCGGGGCATATGGGCTGTTACAAAGGCAATCGCTACGAAGGGGCGGCCGGGATGGTCGAGTGTGACAATAATCCCCTCTTTAGCGCCGCCGAATACGGTCCGGTCGAACTGCTGGGAGCCGACGCCAATCCCTATTTCGACTTCCGTACCATCTCCTCGGCCGACGTGGTGCGTGTAGGCGACCATTATTACATGACCTACGAAGGTGTGCGCGGCCCCAGCGACCCGACGGTCGTCGATGATCAATTTGGCCTGGGCCTGGCACGTAGTGTATCATTAGCGATTGACGGCCCCTGGGAGGCCTATACTGACAATCCGATCATCATGGACTTGCCGGGCAATGTGGGCGTTGGCCACGCCGACATCGTCATCATCGGCGAGGCAACCTATTTGTATACGGCGACAGAGGTGGGAACACGGGGCCGATATGTACTGCTAAAGCAGTAAGCTAAAGCAGTAATTAAATCATTGAGTCAAGCACTGCTGCGATTTTGTCGCGTAGATGCCAGAAATCTTTAAACCCGACGATCGGCAATACCCATACGTTTGGAGTGGACATTGTTGCCGGTTGTCAAATAAATTATGGAGGATTTGAGCGTGAAAAAAAGCATTGTTGTTTTCTTCGTTGTTTTCGTGAGTGTCTTTTTGTCGTTGAGTACACTCCACTCATTTATGGGGCAAGTCCAGGCCAAAAATATACCTGACATTGATAGGCAGCAGAGTTTGCCAATTGAGATGATTAACCAACAAGGCGGCAGCACTTTTGACGTTGCGCTGCAAGGAGATTACGCGTTCGTGGGTGTGGGACCACGATTGTTAATCTTGAATGTAGCGGATACGGCTAACCCCGTTTTGGTAAGCAAGACTGACGTCTTTTCCGGCGTGGTCACCAATGTGACGGTGGATAATCAGCATGTTTATCTTTCGGCTGGCGGTGATTTTGTGATTGTTGATGTGCAGAATGTAGCTAATCCGGTGGTAACGGCCGTTTACGACATGCCTGGTCGCACACAGGGAATTGCCATATCCGGCACCACAGCTTTTGTTGCCGAAGCCTGGTTTTATATAGGTAGTCAACCACAGGGTGGAGGCCTTTACACATTCGATGTATC
>JBNKZT010000318.1:0-7315 GCA_050301775.1 Promineifilaceae bacterium (SeqCode) | reverse complement strand
CGGCTCATCAAAGAGCCGTGGCGTTGGCGGCGGATGCTGGCTTTACCCCGGTTTGTATTTTCTGTTGTGAAAGGGAGCAGGGGTGAGAGGGTGAAGGGGTGACTTGCCCACTTGCCCACTTGCCTACTTCCTCACGTTTTACGTTTCACGTTTTACGCTTTACAATTCTTCATCTTTAACTAGAGGAGCAATTCATGCGCATTTTGATTACCGGTTCTAGTGGACAAATTGGCACAAACTTAGGTTTATATTTGCAGGAACAAGGCCATTACGTTTTTGGCGTGGATAAACGGCCGAATGCCTGGACTCGTGACATCGAAACGCTGTTGCAAGATTTAAGTGCCCCTTACCGCAATCACAAAAGGGGTATTGGCGTGGAATACCCGGAAAATCTGGACGTGGTCGTTCATTTGGCCGCCCATGCCAAAGTCCACGAATTGGTCCAGCAGCCGCACCGTGCCCTGGAAAACATCAACATGACCTTTAACGTGTTGGAGTTTTGCCGCCAGAATGACATTCCCATTATCTTTAGCAGTTCGCGCGAGGTGTACGGCGACATCCACCGTTACATCACCGAGGAATCGTACGCCGATTTTGCCTTTACCGAAAGCCCGTATTCGGCCAGTAAAATCTCTGGCGAGGCGCTAATTTATTCGTATGCACAGTGTTATGGGTTGAAATATTTGGTGTTCCGGTTTAGCAATGTGTACGGCCGTTACGACAACGACATCGAGCGCATGTTACGGGTCATCCCCCACTTTATCCGCGAAATCAATGGCGAACGCCCCATCACCGTCTATGGTGAAGCCAAAGTGCTGGATTTTACCTATGTTGACGATTGTGTCAGTGGGGTGGTCAGCGGTATCGAGAAGTTGGTCGGCGGTGAAATCGCCAATCACACCATTAACCTGGCTTACGGGCAAGGTAACAGCCTGGTGGCGATGGCCAACTTTATCGGCGAGGCGTTGGGCAAAGCGCCGGACATGACCATCGAACCGGCCCGTGTTGGCGAAGTGACTCATTACGTGGCCAACGTTGGCAAGGCCCGCGCCCTGCTCGATTACACACCGCAAACAAACTTGCGTGAGGGCATCCACAAATCGGTCGAATGGTCGCTGGATTGGTGGGAGAAGCATTGATTGTTCATCGTGGGAGCAAATAATGGAGAAGCAAACAACGCAAAAAAGGGGCTGTCTTTACTGGTTTAAGTTGGGAATTGTTGGCTTGTTGGGTCTTTGGGTTGGTTATTACGTGATCGCTATTTATTCTGTCACTGTTCCGGTTCCCGCAACGATTTGCTGCACGACGCCGGCCGATGAAGGATTTGAGTTTGAAGCGGTGACGTTAACCAGCCCGAATGATGTCACGATTGCGGGATGGTACATTCCATCCCACAATGGGGCGGCCGTTATTCTGTTGCATGGCTATGACGGCAATCGGGTTGGGGAACTGCCGCGGGCGGTGATGCTGGCGCGAGCGGGCTATGGCGTACTTTTGTATGACATGCGTGGGCACGGCGAAAGCAGCCCGGTTCTGCGATCTTTGGGTTGGGTGGATGTGGTGGATGTGGACACGGCCGTTACCTGGCTGCAAAATCGTGATGACGTTAACCCGAATCGCATTGGCATCTTTGGTTTTTCCCAGGGCGGACAGGTCGCATTACGCGCTACTGCCCAATCGAATGCCATTCAAGCCGTCGCGGCCGATGGCGCTGGTTTGGCAAACAGTGATGATATGCCACCGGTTCTTTCGTTATTCGAAAAAATTGTCGGTATTGGAAATGGTATTGTTGACAAGGGAGTGGAATGGCGTACTGGTTTTGAACCGCCAACGGCCGTTATCGACATCATCGACGACATTGCACCACGCCCATTGTTGTTGATTGCGTCCGGTGAAGCTGACGAAATTGAACCGCGTATCGTGCAAAATTACTTTAATTACGCTCAGGAACCCAAAACGATCTGGGTGATCCCTGAAGCAGGGCATGGCGGTGGACCAGAAGCGCGGCCAGAAGAATACGCCGAAAGATTGGTTTCTTTTTTTGACGAGGCGCTGTTACCGCGTGATTAAGGAATCGTTTACAAATAACTTTTTGAAAAGAAAACGAGTCCTCTCCAGCAAGCGCAGTTTTTCCACTCAAGATGCACAAGTTAAAAACTGAGCTTGCCTAAAGGCTTGACGGGGGTATAACGAAGGGTTATACTTTTGATCATGAAGACCGCAATTTCTTTACCAGACACCCTTTTTGAACAGGCCGAGCAGTTAGCGCGACGATTTGACCTGAACCGCAGCCAGCTTTATGCGCGTGCCTTGCAAGAATACCTGGATAAATACAATTCGGACAGCATCACAGCCACATTTAACAGCATTTATGCCACCGAATCTTCTGAGATTGATCCGGCATTGTGGCAGATGCAATTACTCTCTTTGCCGGATGATGAATGGTAAATTCAAAGCCACTCATCAATCAGGGGGACATCTGGTGGGCTGATTTACCATCACCACGGGGGGCTGAGCCGGGGTTCCGTCGCCCGGTGATTGTTGTTCAACAGAGTCCCATTAATTACAGTGAAATTAGCACGATTATCTGCGTACCTCTGACCAGTAATGTACGATTGGCAAATGCACCTGGCAACGTTTTCATGCCGGTAACCCAGACGAATTTACCAAAAGACTCGGTGGCCAATGTATCTCAAATCCTAACCCTGGATAAACGATTTCTTGGTGACTATGTTCGTACTGTGCCGGATTCTTTGTTAGCGCAAGTGCTAGATGGCATTGTGTTCATGTTGGGGCGCTAATTTGTGATTTATGTTGATATTTCCGCTGGTGTTCATTCACGGGCTGGGTTAGGGCGGTATACGGTTGATTTGGCGCGGGCGCTGCTGGAAGCCCAGCCGGACCGGTTTGGGCTGTTTTATAATCGAGGAGAGAACGGCCGTTTCCCATCCACGCTCCCATCATCTACACCCCAACGCAGCGTAAACTGGGGCTATAAGCCGTGGCGTATGGCCATTTTACTGGCCCATCTGAGCCGCATCCCGTTCAACCGGCTTGTGCTCGACGCCGAACTGTTCCACAGCACCGAACATCTGCTCATGCCCCTGCGCGGTGTCCCCACTGTTCTCACTGTTCATGACCTGATTTACAAACTGTTCCCAGCCTATCACAAAAAGCTCAACTACTGGTATCTGAATCTGGCTATGCCGCTGTACTGCCGCCGCGCCGACGCCATCATTGCCGTTTCGCAGGCTAGTAAGCGTGATATCGTCAAGTATTACGGGGTCGATCCGGCTAAGATACATGTTGTGTATGAGGCCGCTGCTCCCCACTTTCAACCACCGCCCCCGGCCAGAATCGATCATGTGAGGCAAACATACGATCTTCCTGAGCAGTTCCTCATCCATCTCAGCACCATCGAGCCGCGTAAGAATCTCAGCCGCTTGCTTGATGCCCTCCAGGCTCTCCGCCGACTCTTCCCAAAGCTCAACTTGATTCTGGCCGGGGGTAAGGGTTGGCTCTACGATGATTTTTTTGCCAAAATTGAGGCGATGGGATTGAGTGATGTGGTACGGCCGTTAGGCTGGGTGCCCGATGAAGATTTACCGGCCGTGCTGGCTGCTGCCGATTTGGCTGTCCAACCGAGCCTGTACGAAGGCTTTGGCCTGCCCATTTTGGAGCATATGGCTTCCGGGCAGGCGGTGGCCGCCAGCCATGCCAGCAGCCATCCCGAAGTGGGCGGCGAAGCGGCGGCTTATTTTGACCCGGAAAATCTGGAGGAGATGACGGCCGTTATCCACCGCCTCCTCACCGACCAAGACGAATATCAACACCGCCGTCAGCTTGGCTTCCAGCAAGCAGCAAAATTTAGCTGGCAGCGCGCCGCCCAAGAGACGATGGCCGTTTATGAAACGTTACTTTGAGAGACTGGAGACTGGGGACTGGAGACTGGGAGCTACAAAAATTAGCCTCCATTCTCTAGTCTCCAGTCTCCTCATCATTATCCCCATTCTCTACCTCGTCACCCTGGCCCAATCCCTGGTTCTGGGCGATCCCACCGAATACACCTTTATCGCCAACATTTTGGGCATTGCCCATCCTCCGGGGTATGCCTTCGTCACGCTGATGGGCAAGCTGTTCCAGACGCTCATCCCGTTTGGTGCGATTCCCTGGCGGATGCATTTGCTGTCGGCGGCCTCGGCGACGCTGGCGTCGTTGTTTGTTTTGGGCACGGTAAGAACGGTAATCGGTAATCGGTTATCAGTCTCCAGTCTCCAATCATCAATCATTGCTCTTTTTACAGCGTTGACGGTGGGCACGGCCGTTAACTTCTGGCAGCACGCCATCCACGCCAATCCCCACATCATCACAGCCACTTTTTTGGCAGCGAATTTGTATTTTTTGACGAAATGGGCCTGTGAAGATGAAGGGGTGCTATTCACCCCTTCACCCGCTCACTCCTTCACTCCTTCACAAAAATGGCTCTACGCCTTCAGCCTCTCCGCCGGCCTGGGCGTGACCCATCATCCACTAACCGTGTTCGGCTTCCCGGCATATGCGCTGCTTATTTTGAATGTTTGGTGGCAGCGGGAAAGATTGGAGACGGGTGAGTGGAGACGGGTGAGTGGAGACTGGCAGCATAATCTTCAGTCTCAAGTTTCCAGTCTCGTCGGTGTGGTCGGGCAAAACTGGCGCACCCTGCTCAAAATGGTCGGATTTGCCCTGTTGGGACTGAGCGTTTGGCTTTACTATCCGCTGCGCAGCCCACAAGTCCCATTTGGCCCAACCAGCATGAACACACTCAATGGTTTCCTTGATCACGTGTTGGCTCGCGGCCTCAGCGAAAGCCTGCCCTACTTCAGCCTGGCTGAGCAAGGCGACCGTCTCATCGTCTTCTGGAGCATTTTGCGTCTACAATACAGTTTGCCGGTTATTTTATTGGCCATTTGGGGCTTGATTTGGTCGTTTCGGCAAAGGGAATACCCGCTGCTGCGCCGCCTCGTCGTTTTTTATGCGTTGACATTTATCAGTTTTTACGTTTTTGTCATCAGCTTGCGAGCGCAGGACATCATGGCCTATATCCTGGGACCGGTCTTGATTGTTGGTTTATTCGCTGGAATTGGGTTGTATGGATTGATGGGAATTTTTAACCGCAGAGACGCAAAGGACGCGAAGGATTCTTCCCAAAAATTCTCTCCGCGTTCTCTGCGCCTCCGCAGTTCAACCCTCCTTCTCTTCTTCGCCCTCGGTCCCGGCTGGCAAATCATGCACAATGTGCCGCTCGTTTCTTTACGCGATTATGATGAGGGACAGGTTTACGTTGACGCCGTTTTTGACGATTTTGCGGGCACAAACGAAGGGGCGGTGCTGCTTAATGATTGGGAACATATGACCCCGCTTTGGTACACGCAGTTTGTCGAAAAACGTTGGCCTGACCCGGTCAATGTACGTCCGGAATTCGTCTCGGCGGCCAAACCCTGGGTTGAGTTTGTTTTTGACTTTTTGCCGGGCGGTCCGGTTTATTTGAGTAATTACCGGCCCGATGTAGTCGATGCCGGGTTCCGGTTAAGACCGTTTCCCCCCTTCTATCAGGTTATTGAGCCAGGTGATACGACGATTCCCCCGCAGTTAACGGCCGTTTCCCCCACCGGTGGTGTGATTGAGGTCGTGGGATATGGGTGGGGGGATACGGCCGTAACCGCCGGCGATTACAACCCCTTGACCCTGGCCCTGCGCACGCCCACAGGTACGGCCGATTTTTATGTCCCTGTCCTGCACGTTGGCGAGATGGAATTTGCCTTCACCACCGACAGCCACTTAACCACACCCAACTGGCTGCCAGGCGAAGTCATCGTCGAGCGCTTTGACTTTGCCCTGCCGCATGATTTAGCCGGTGGCAGCTACCTTGTCACACTTGACCTAAAAAACTTGAGTGCCGATGAGATAATCGAACTGAATTTGAGTTTGGGACAGTTAACGGTCACAGGCCTGGCCAATCCCATCAAAACGGACCATTTGTTGGCCAATTTCCGCCAGCGGGTGGGATTGGTGAGTGCGGTGGCCAGAGAGAACGGCCGTTTTGCTGCACCCTGGCCCGACCCCATCCCCGTCTCACCGGGCGACACCATCGACTTGACACTTAAATGGGAAGCCCTCGATTATGCCGAGGAGAGCTATACCGTCTTCGTCCATCTCATTGACCTGGCCAACCAGCCCATCGTCACCCTTGACTACACGCCGCTGGGCGGCTCCATGCCTACCCATCTCTGGTTCCCCAAATGGCTGCCCGGCCAGCAAATGTACGACCCCTACCGCCTGCAAATTCCGCCCGATCTGCCGCCCGGCACTTACCAGATTGAAGTTGGTTTGTATGAAATGGTCGGCAAACGCCGTCTGCATATCTCTGATGTCAATGGTAATCTCGTCGGTGATCGTTACATCCTGGGCAATGTTTCTGTAGACAGTAATCCCCAATGAGCGTATGTGTCTCCATTAAATAAAATTTGTCATATACTGTTATAAGATAATGGTATTGGAGGCATTGGCGATGAAATATTTCTTACTGCTCGTTTTATTATTAGGTGTGGCTTGCAGTCCAGTAAGGTTTGAGGACACGGAAACCATCCTCTCGGACGATACAGTCATCATTTACGGCCGTAGTGGTGGCTTTGCCGGGTTGCAGCAAGAGTGGACCATTTATGCCGATGGCCGAATCGATTTGCCCGATGGCAGTCAGAAGCGGGTTGATCCGGCCCAGATTCAAACATTATTCGACACCATCAGGACAGCCAATTTCCAGTCACTCAACGAATCTTACTTACCTGAAGATACCTGTTGTGACCTGTTTACCTATAACGTGACAGTACAAACAGACAGCGAGAAGCAAACCATCACCACAATGGATGATGCGTCCAATGTGCCGGTTGAGTTAACGGCCGTGCTTCAAGCGATCAATCAACTCATCCAAACTGTCGAATAAGCGGGGGAGATATGTAGGCGGGAGTGGATGGGAGTCGAACCCACCGCCGCTTGCTCAGCGCAACCGGCCACCAATTTTGAAGACTGGGGCGCCCACCGGGACACAACCACTCCCACCCATAAGTTTAGCGTAAATGTTCCGGTTTGGGTATTGGTTGATTACATTCCAACACTTGACATCTGCCCGCCGTTTGGTAGAATTCCATCTGTCTTTGAAGGGTACCTGCCCCTTCGCCGGGATAGCTCAGTTGGTAGAGCACTGCACTGAAAATGCAGGTGTCCCCAGTTCGAGTCTGGGTCCTGGCATTGGTAACTTACTAATTTGACCCTGGTCATC
>JBNKZT010000317.1:0-7358 GCA_050301775.1 Promineifilaceae bacterium (SeqCode) | reverse complement strand
GTCATCATATCAACCACGTAAACTATAAAGCTCACTATGACAAAGGGGATGGCCAAGGGCCAAAGACCTACACTGTATCCCAAAGAGATGAAGGGGAAGGCTTTGATACAGTATGGGATATTATTGGTGTTCCTCGTCAAAATGATGTTGAAGTGTGGGCCGAGCTAGTCTCCATTTCCCTCGGTGGTAGCGTCGAATCGGAAAAACATCACGTTAATTTGAATATCGACTCAACGCCACCCAGGGGGCATATCACGTTACCGATTGCGAATAGCTTTCACGGTCAAACGATGAAATTTGCAGCCGATGTAACAGATAAGCAGAGTGGTGTGGAACGTGTGGACTTCGTGTTACAAACAGCGGGGGGATCGATTCCTGTGCCAGATTCGGGAAAGCCGCAGAACAATTTCGAAGTTACATGGGACATTTCTCACCTGGCCGAGCAGGTGGTTTCAGTAAAAGCCACTGCCTTTGATCGTCAAGGCAATAAAAGTGATTTAGCGGATGTTCCCAATGTAACCATTGATCACACACCACCTGATGTGCAAGTACTCTATCCGTCTTCCGACCCAACAAAGCCAACGTGGATTAAGGTGTTGGGGACTATTTCTCTGCGAGCGCGAGTCCAAGACCCTTCCAGTATTCAGGAAGTACGCTTTGAGAGACATTTTCGTAATGCAGATGGTCGTATGGGGAGTCACCGTATCGGAACCGTTACAAGTTCGCCCAATAACAATGAATTTTTCGTGGACTGGAAAGTTTCTCAAATACCGGATCAAGACGAAGTCTCGGAAATTGTAGTAACGGCGGTGGATAATGCTGGAAACACGGGTCACGGAATAGGTTATATTGCGGGCTTTGACCGTGTCTTACCGACCGTGCGAATTGTGAATCCGCCTACCCATGTTTATCGTCGTGGCGGTGAATTGGATATTGAGGTTGAGGCATACGACGATTTGGGTCAGGGCAAGTCTGTACAGAAGTTGGAAGTGTTTGCTAATATCCTAAAGCTAAATGCAAGTGGTAATTCCCGGGTGGATTTGGCCGATCTTCCTAATGCTTCCGGATGGAAAGGTTTGCTGGATCTGGATTCGCTTCCAGAGCAGACGCTATCCATCGTCGCAAGTGCGACCGATAAAGCCGGAAATACCAACTTCGTAGGACAACACATTACAATTGACCGCACAGCACCGTTGATTACAAATGTGAGACACTCGCCAGAACCATATCTAACTAATGGTCAAAAAACCATGACTATCGAGTATAGACTTTCTGAAGTGGTAAGGCACGTCCATATTATGCTCCATGATCAAATGGGTGTTTTGATCAAAAGCTTAAAATACAACGATGTCAATACGGATCCGCATGTGGCTGAATGGGATGGTAAGGATGATAGTGGGGTGCTGGTTAAGGATGGTATTTACAGCTATTCTATCGAGGCCATAGACAGGGCATATAACATCAATAGTCATCCTGGAGGGTTGGTTACTGTCACGGTTGATTCCGATCCGCCGGATGTCAGATTCATTCGCCTTGACCCCAATCCGTTTAACTCAAAGTTGCACACACAGTTAATTATCTCCTACGAGCAAAATGAAACCGCAAAAGCTGAAGTTGAGGTGCTCGATCGCGGTCACGTCATTCGCTATTTGGGTGCAACTGACGGGTCAGCAGGTGAGTATCAGCGGGTGTGGGATGCAATGGACTATCAAGGAGGGCAAGTGGTACCTCCCGGAGCGTACGAGATTCGGATACGGGTAACTGATCTAGCGGGTAATCAAACCGTAGTCACCGATCCGATCCAAATCACATGAACATATTGGCTCACGGGTAAAATGTGTGCAAGACGCGAAGTCTGCTAGGGAAAGTCGCGCTATTTTGTATACGGATTGTACAAGAGCCTTGGAAATTATGCGTGGAGGCGATAGTTTAATGGTCTGGCGATTGGATTGACTGGTCCGTTCGTTGAGTCACTTTTCCGAAGCCTCGTTCTTGGCTATTAGCCATGATCGCTAAAACAGCCGTTTATAAGAAGCTAATTTGCTTCACCATTAGTCTGTCCTATACCATTTCTTTCCATTCATTCAGCACCGACAGCACCTGGCAGACAACGCAACCTTGATCCTCACCATCATTCAGGAGTGTGAAAAGGTTGTGGGTACGACCAGAATAGCGTATCGAACGTGTCTTGCTGGACAAGTTTTTTTCGTCATCGCGCCCGATGGCAGCCTGCTAAACTGACCGATACAAAAAGCGATATAAACGCGTTTCTCCCCTTAAAATTGCCTTCTTTGTCCTTATACTGAAGTCAGGTGAGATTTGCATCGACCTTAATTATCGTGAAGTGATGTTATGGTAAGTGTAGATTGTTTGAGTGCCAAATAAGGCAAAGGAGAAATGCGATGAGTGTCCAAAAGTTTGTTAAGTCAGGTAAGGTTGAAAAATGGCTGCGGATCATGATCGTCGCCGCAGTCATGATTTCAATTACGTTTATTGGCGCCGTTGCCCCGGCCCGCGCCGGGGGAGCGATGCAGATAGCGGGGATCGGCTATCCTGTACCCGAAGGAGCAATTGAATGTAACGGTGCTGGATTACCTGACGGTCATGAATACCATTTCGCCACCAGACTGGATGGCGATCTGGTAGGCTGCCAATACGTTTTTGTAGAGAGCTATGACTGTTCGCCGGGCGGGACTTATCGGGAGGCAGGAACCGAGTTCTACGTTCTGGACGGCCCCTTTGGGCAAGGTACGTTCAGCACGACTTACTTTTTCCGAGGGAAGTTTGAGGGCTGTTCCCCCGGTGGCGAGTTTGTCGGCGCAGAGATAAGGGGATTTTGCCAGCATCCCATCGTGGCCGGCAGCGGCACGGGCGATTACGAGGGTGTCACCGGGCGGCTGCACTTCAAAGACGATGTCGTGGCCGGAAACTATCCCTATACAGGTCACCTGAAGTGGTAAAGTGGTAAGACTCATTTGAGAATGAGCCTTACCCGGCCAAAATGGGGGAATAAAAACAGAAGAACGCTCAAGTTAATTTGAGCGTTCTTCTGTTTTTTGGGGTTCTTTGATGAATTGTGTGGTTTGCAGAAATCGTATCGGGAATTCCCGATACATGCCCAATAAGGTACCTAAGGTACCAATCAGGCTGTCAGGGGTTGAATGCACTGGGGATCGTCGTTGCGGGGGGTGTTGACGTGGGTGCTGACGGGGTAGAAGGCCATTTTGTCGGCGGGATACGGCCGTAACAAATGCAATCCATCTTCCGGCCAGTCGCCAGGATCAAGCCACAAATCATAGTCAGCCGGTTCAATAATCACGGGCATCCGGTTATGGATAGGAGCCATCAGTTCGTTCGGTGTGGTGGTCAAGATGGTGCAGGAATTGATTTCGCTGCCATCTACTGCCTGCCAGGTTTCCCATAATCCGGCCAATGCCAGCAAACTGCCGCCGTGGGCCTGGATGAAGATCGGCTGCTTGTTGCCATTGGCCTGCAACTGCCATTCGTAAAAACCACTGGCTGGAATCAAACAGCGCCGCCGTTTGAAAGCGCTGCGAAATGATGGCTTGTCGGTGACTGTTTCGGCGCGGGCATTGATGAGGCGGGCGCTCATTTTTGTATCTTTAGCCCAGGAAGGGATCAATCCCCAATGAAAATGGGCCAGTTCCCGTTGAGCGGAATGAGGAGCCAGCCGGACAGCGGCGACAGGTTGGGTTGGCGCGATGTTAAAACGGGGGGCCAGGAAGGGGGTTACGGCAAGCTCGAACTGCTCGGCGACTGCTTCCCCCGAAACAATAAGCGCAAAACGTCCGCACATGAATTGTTTACCTCAAATGACGTGGGAACGGCCGCTGCAATGACGATTCTGGTTGCCAAGGTGTCGCCAATAGTAGGATTTTGGACCGCCATTCATGGTACGGCGGCTGCGCAGGGTCAATTCCCCACCGCAATACGGGCAAATCGCTTCCTTTGGTGCCGTTTCCGACGCAGTAATTAGTTTACCGTCTTTTGTTTTTGCTGTTTTCACAATGTTTGACCAACTAATAAGGGTCGCGAGTGGAATCCAATTATTCCATCACATACAGTTTAAGTCATTTCCTTGAAAAATCCTATACGATTTCCCTACAAATTAACAAAGTAGACACATTGATTGTATCTTGGTCACAACGATCAGGCAGCGGCTTTTTTTGTTTTAGGCAAGCGCAGTTTTTAATTTATGCATTTTGAGCGAAAAAACTGTGCTTGCTTGAGAGGAATCGTTTTCTTTATGAAAAGATATTTGTAAACGATTCTTTATTTTGCTGTTGCGAGGAGTTGGTTCCTCTTGATACAATCTTGAACGGGTAAGAAGGGGCTTTGCCTCATGAGTGTTTATAAAACAGAGGGGATTAAATGCAGGTTCTGGATCGTACATTTTTGGTGACCGGTGGCAGTTCCGGTTTGGGAGAGGCCTGTGCCCGGCGTTTGGTTGCTGCTGGTGCGTCTGTTATCATTGCTGATGTGAATGTGGCGGCTGGTAGGGTATTGGCGGCCCAATTGGGGGAACAAGCCCGGTTTGTGCAAGTAAATGTGGTGGATGAGGCAGGTGTGGCAACGGCCATTGCCACTGCCATCAATACCTTCAACAATCTGCACGGCGTCATTAACTGCGCGGGTGTCGCCATCGCCACCAAAGTCTTGAGCAGCCGGGGCATTCACAGCCTGGACGCTTTCAACAAAATTATCCAGGTTAATCTGGTGGGTACTTTCAACGTCATCCGGCTAGCGGCTGAAGTCATGGCTCAGAATGAACCAAACGATGGCGGCGAACGAGGTGTTATCATCAACACCGCTTCTGTGGCCGCCTTTGATGGGCAGATTGGGCAGGCGGCTTATGCGGCCTCTAAAGGCGGTATTGTAAGTATGACTTTACCCCTGGCCCGCGAATTGGCCCGCTATGGCATTCGTGTTGTCACCATCGCGCCCGGTATTTTTGACACACCCATGCTGGCCGGACTTCCGGAGAAAGCGCGAATTTCATTAGGTGAACAAGTTCCTTTCCCATCGCGTCTGGGCGACCCGAAAGAATTTGCCGCGCTGGCACATCATATTATTGAAAACCCCATGTTGAATGGTGAGGTTATCCGGCTGGATGGCGCAATTCGCATGGCTCCAAAATAAGAGAAATTCGGGCCTTGGCCCAATTAAAAACGGGGATTTGGCGTTTTGGGGAATTTTACTTCTTAATCCTTAAATCCTCATAATATTTACGATTAGGAGAATTAAATGAATAAAGAGTATCTGGCAAAACAGCAGCTGGCCGCCAACACTGTTCGTGGTTTGGCAATGGATGGTGTGCAAAAAGCGAACAGCGGCCACCCCGGTATGCCTATGGGCATGGCTGACACGGCCGTTGTCCTTTGGACCCAATTCCTCAAATATAATCCACAAGACCCAAAATGGTTTGACCGGGATCGCTTTATTCTGTCTGGTGGGCACGGTTCAATGCTGCTGTACAGCCTGCTGCACCTGACCGGTTTCCCGCTGACGATGGACGATTTGAAGCAGTTTCGCCAATGGGGCAGCCTGGCGCCCGGCCATCCAGAAAGCCATCTGACGCCCGGTGTGGAAACAACCACCGGCCCGTTGGGGCAGGGTATCACCAATGCCGTCGGCTTTGCTATGGCCGAGCGTTGGTTGGCCGAACGGTTTAACAAAGCTGATATTGACATTGTTGATCATTTCACTTATGTCATGGCGGGGGATGGCGACATGATGGAAGGCATTTCGCACGAAGCGTGTTCGCTGGCCGGCCATTTGGGATTGGGTAAACTGATCGTTTTGTATGACGATAACGGCATTTCCATTGATGGCAGCACCGATTTGTCTTTCACCGAGGATGTCATGAAGCGTTTTGATGCCTATGGCTGGCAGACGATGGAGATAAATGGGCATGATTCCAAGCAGGCGGCCAATGCGATTCGTAAGGCTCAGGCGGATGTGGTACGGCCGTCCCTCATTGCTTGCAAGACGACCATTGGTTTTGGCAGCCCCAATCGCGGTGGCACGTCCAAAGCGCATGGTGAGCCGTTGGGTGATGCCGAAGTTAAACTGGCCAAAGCACAGCTTGGTTTGCCGGTAGACGAGACATTTTACGTACCTGATGGCGTGCGCGAATTTATGGGCGCTGCCGGTGTGGCCGGCGCCGGACGACAAAAAGATTGGGAAGCGACGTTTGCCCAATATGCCGAAGAATATCCTGAAGATGCAGCGCTGTTCCAGGCAATGTTGAATGATGAACTCCCCACAGATTGGGATGCTATTTATCCTAAATTTGAAGTGGGTAAGGGGCTGGCGACACGGGCCTCGTCGGGGCAGGCGTTGAATGCGATTGCGCTGCATGTGCCGCAGCTGCTTGGTGGTTCGGCCGACCTGACCGGCTCGAACAAGACTGATTTGAAGGGCGAAGCTGACCTGACGAAGAATGATTTTAGCGGCCGTTACATCCGTTTTGGTGTGCGCGAGCATGGGATGGGCGGCATCATGAACGGGATGGCGCTGCACGACGGGATACGGCCGTATGGCGGCGGCTTCCTGGTTTTTTCCGATTATATGCGCGGCTCGATACGGCTGGCGGCGTTGATGGACGTGGGCGTGATTTACGTCTTTACCCATGACAGCATTGGTCTGGGTGAAGATGGGCCGACTCATCAACCGATTGAGCATGTGATGTCTTTGCGGGCTATCCCCAATTTGCATGTGATTCGACCGGCTGAAGCGGGGGAAACGGCCGTTGCCTGGCGTGCCGCTCTGGAAGCCAAACATGCGCCGACTGCCCTCATCCTGACCCGGCAGAACTTACCCACACTGGATCGCAGCCAATATCCGTCGGCCGATGGGCTGCTGAAGGGGGCCTACGTCCTCAGCGACGCCGCCGATTTCCAGGTTATTCTTATCGGCACCGGTTCTGAGGTGCAGATTGCGCTGGACGCGCAAAAGCTGTTGGCTGCGAAGGGCGTGGCGGCGCGGGTGGTGTCCATGCCTTGCTGGGAATTGTTTGCGGCGCAGTCTGACGACTACAAGGAAAGTGTATTGCCGGCAGCGGTGACGGCTCGCGTGTCAATTGAAGCGGGCGTGACGCTGGGCTGGGAACGCTTCGTGGGGCTGGATGGTATCGCCATCGGTATTGACCATTTTGGTGCGTCGGCTCCGTATGAGATTTTGTATGAACAGTTTGGGCTGACGGCAACGGCCGTTGCTGAGGCGGCGCAGTCGTTGGTCAAATAGTCGGGTAGTCGAACCGCAGAGATGCGGAGGGCGTGGAGATTTTCTCAGTGTCCTCTGCGCCTCTGCGGTTTTTATTTCCCTTCAAACAGTTT
>JBNKZT010000316.1:0-7398 GCA_050301775.1 Promineifilaceae bacterium (SeqCode) | reverse complement strand
ATCGCTGACCAAACCAAAAAATTGGCTGAAGAAGCCGAACTGCGGCAGGAAATCGACAGTCCGTACATCATCGGCGTGCCATTGACGCAGCAGCAGGAAATATTTATCGGCCGGTCTGACATCAGCGCCCGGATTGAGCAGTTATTGCTCGACCGCCGTCAGCCGCCGCTGCTGTTGTACGGTCAGCGGCGCGTCGGTAAAACATCGCTGCTGCACAATCTGGGACGGCTCCTGCCCAGCACCATTGTCCCGCTGTTTGTCGATTTGCAAGGTCCGGCCTCGCGGGCGCAGGATGATGCCGGGTTCCTTTACAATGTGGCCCGGGCGATGGTGCGCTCGGCGCGGCAGCAGCGCCATTTGGAACTGCCGCCTTTGGAACGGGAAGCACTGGCCGCTGACCCTTTCACTGTTTTTGATGAGTGGCTGGATGAATTGGAAACGGCGCTGGGTGACAGCATGGCCTTGCTCATGCTGGACGAATTTGAGGTGCTGGACAGCGCCCTGACCCAGAAACGGTTCGACAGCGAGGCCGTTTTGGGGATGCTGCGTCACATTATCCAGCACCGGCCCCGTTTTAAGATGCTGCTGTCGGGGTCACACACGCTGGACGAATTTCAACGTTGGTCGAGTTACCTCATTAATGTGCAGGTCATCCACATTGGTTACTTGAAGGAAGACGAGGCCAAACAATTAATCGAGGGGCCGGTCGGACAATTTGCTTTGCGTTACCAACCGGCCGCCAGTCGGCGCGTTTTGACGCTTACACGGGGACATCCGTTTCTCATTCAACTGCTGTGTGCCGAGGTGGTGGCGTTGAAAAATGAGCAGCCCCCATCCCAGCGGCGATTGGCTAAGGTGGCGGATGTGGAAACGGCCGTGCCCGCAGCGCTCGATCATGGCAGCTTCTTTTTTGCCGACATTGAGCAAAATCAGGTGGACAATGTCGGCCGGGAAGTCCTGCGCCTGATTGCCACTTACGATGAGGGCCAACCGGCCCCACGCCAGGCGCTGGTCAATTATGTGCCCAGTTTGCTGGCGTTGGAGCAGGCGCTGGTCGATCTCCAACACCGGGAACTCATCGAGCCGCTGGACGGCGGCTACCGGTTCCAGGTGGAGTTGGTAAGACGGTGGTTTGCGGAACGGCCGTAAATCTTGCGTTTCTAGTTGGAACAGTTCAGGCTGCTATCCGTATAAACATTCACAGGAAAGGCGTACGGCAAGGTGACATTGGTGCGCCAGCCAGCATATAACATGGTTTCACCGTCACTTTCCACACTACCACAGGCGGTGACAGCATAATCACCTGGCAGCAGGTTTTGGAAAGAATAGCCACCGTTTATGGGATCAGATGTCGTCGTGGCGATGGTTTCGGAGTTGGCTGTGTCGATAAGAGTCACGTTCGCTCGTAAGAGCGGAACCAAACCCTCATTTGTGGGCCGATAAATAATACCAAAGATAACGTCTGAACCTGCAGGGGGCGTTGAGGTGGCTGTTGGTGTTGGCGCTGGCGTGATTGGGCTTATCAAAAGTGGGACAGAGACATTATCTGTTTCATCTGTCTCTTGGATCTGTCCCAGTGAATCAACCATACTGTAAGCAATATGTTGTACGGGTTCATTTTGAAACCCCAATGGGGCTGTGATTGTTAATACACGCGTTGCTAAACCTGGGATTGAACTGATACCTTGATAGCCAGCACTCTGATTAAGGGGGATGCTGCTGGTAAAAATAGTGGAAGGGTCCAGATAGATATCCACAAAGAATGGACTGTCAACTGGTGTAATTTCAGTATTGAAGATGCTGACCTGAAATTCAACCGGTTGGTAAGCGACGATGGGCGGGGTACTGACAAGGATTGGTCGTCCTATAATTAGATTCACTGGCCCGGCTGTGGCTGTTGCCGTGGGTGTGGGGGTGTTTGTCGGTGGTAGGGGGCAAGGTGCGGTGAAAACGGCCGTTGCCGTATGATTATTAGAAACCGCCACTACCTCATACGTTCCGTTAGTAATGCCATATTTTTGCCAGGTTTGGGAAAAAGACGTTTGGCTGCCGGTATTGATGATAGATTGTAACTGACTGCTGTCCCAATAGAGCGCAATCGTTTCATCTTGCGGCCAGTTAAATCCCTGGATCGTAAATTGGACATCGGGCGGGCTGCCACAGTTGGGCTGTAAGTAGATGAATGGTTCTGTCGGGGTAGGTGTTGCAGTTGACGTGGGGGTCATAGTTACGCCAGGCGTGGGTAAAGGGGGAGGAGACAATACCCAAGCCGCGTCAAAAGAGTCATAAGGGTTACTACTCTCAGCCAACAGTAAATGTCCCTCGATGAGCAGCTCAGTTAAAGTGATATGTGCGTATCCGGAACAAGTGCTCCAACCAGCGCTGGATTCCGCAAGCTGATCGAAACCCAGCACTTTATTTGTTATACGGTCAGTTATAGTGACAACCCGCCCAATTTCACCCGTAACCTCGACGTAATCGAAGCCACCTACAGGAGTGACTCCAAACTTTAATCCACAGAAGTCAGGTGTGGCTGTTGGCGTGATTGAGGGAGGCGGAGGAACTACCCAGGCGGTATCAAACTGGTCGTGAGGAGAATCGCTTTCAACTAACATTAAATGCCCCTCCACCAACGGGGAATTGAGTGGCACGCTTAGAAAACCGGGGCAGATATGACCACTATCTCCTATCAATGTGTCTGAACCCAAAGTTAAGCCAGTCGTCACATCAATAATCGTGACGAGTCGGCCAATTTCTCCGGTTACTGACACAAAATCGTTACCGACAAAAAGGAGGGTTTCGAACTCTGGACCACATGTGCTGGGAGTTGGTGTAAACGTTGGCGTGTTTGTGGCTGTAGGTGTTGGACCAGGCGTATCTGACGGTGTGGCGGTTGGTGTATCTGGCTGTACCCAGGCGGTATCAAATTGATCGTGAGGATTGTCGCTTTCGGCAAGTACCAAATGTCCCTCAATCAGCGGGTAATTGAGCGGCACGCTTAGAAAACCGGGGCAGATATGACCATTATCATTTAGCAAGGTGCCTGAGCCTAAAGTATAACCAGTTGTCGCATCAATAATGGTGACGAGCCGACCAATTTCTCCGGTCACTAACACAAAATCGTTGCCAGCGATAGGTGGTTCCTCAATTTCTAAGCCACAAGTGTCAGGTGTTGGTGTAAGCGTGGCCGTCGCTGTTGCCGTATTGGTTGGCGACGGCGTTAAGTTTTCTGCTTGTAGAACAATAGGGAGATAGTTATGATTGTTGTATTGGTTTTGTGTAATGGCTAATGGCAAACCCCAACTGGCGAGCAGGACAATACCAGTGACGATGATGCCGGCGGTGAAAACGGCCGTTTTCCCAAACCTATTTTTTTGCGGTAACATAAGAGGCTCCTATTCTGGTCAAGAAATCTGGTCAACATTTAAATATTTTAGCAAAAAAAACAAATTTACAAACCCTGTTGGCACTCATCGAACCTCACCAATAAACAGGTCGGAAATCATAGTATGCCTGTCATAATCGCTGAAAACTTAACTAAAGTGTTTCGCGTCCAGCAAAAAGAGCCGGGAGTGGCCGGGGCTGTCAAGGCGCTGTTTAAGCCGCATCATAAAGAGAAAACGGCCGTTCACAACGTCAGCTTCGCCATTGAACCGGGTGAAATTGTGGGTTACATCGGCGTCAACGGGGCCGGCAAATCGACGACGATCAAGATGCTGACCGGCATTTTGCAGCCCACCGCCGGGCAAATTCGGGTGCTGGGCCGCGATCCGCACCGGGAACGGGTGGCCAATGCCCAGAAAATCGGCGTGGTGTTTGGCCAGCGGACCCAGTTGTGGTGGGATTTGGCGCTGATCGAATCGCTGAACATGGTCGCCCGCATTTACGAAGTGCCGCCGGCCCGTTACAAAGAACTGCTGGCCCAATTTGCCGAGACCCTGGATTTGGGCGAACTGCTCTCGGTTCCCATCCGCAGCATGTCGTTGGGGCAAAAGATGCGGGCCGAACTGGCGGCGACGCTCATCCACGAACCGGAAATTGTCTACCTGGACGAGCCGACGATTGGGCTGGATTTGCTGGTTAAAGAGCGGATTCGGGCTTTCATCAAAGAGCAGAATCGGGAAAAAGGGACGACGGTCATCCTGACGACGCATGATTTGGGCGACATCGAGGAGTTGTGCCAGCGGGTGATGATTATTGACACCGGCAAACTGATTTATGACGGCCCGTTGGCGGTGATTAAGGATCGCTTTGGTAAGTACCGGGAGATTTCGTTTGAAACGGCCGTTTCTCCCAACTCCCTCACGTCACCCCCCGCCTCTAAAATCATCAACCAGGAAGACCGCCGCCTGGTGCTGCGCTTCGACCGCAGCCAAACCTCGGCCAGCAAGGTCGCCGCCGCCATCATGAACCAGATCGAAGTCCTCGATTTTTCCCTGGCCGAGCCGGATTTGTCGATGATCGTCAAGCAGATTTACCAGGGGGCGCTGCACGAGGAGGTGGCATAGGATGCAAAAAGTGAGTTTGCAAGTGGCGAGTGGCGAGTTTGCGAGTTGCCCTTTCACCCGCTCACCCTTTCACCTCTTCACCCTTTCAGCGAGATTGGAAAAAAGCTCATGTTAGCCACCCTTCGCCGCCGGGCCTCCGTTTATGGCGCGTTTGCCGCTGTTGTTCCCAAACTGTATCTGGCTTACAGCATTTGGGTGTGGATGCAGTTCCTTGTCAGCGTGATCACGATTGCGATTTTTGTGGCTTTTTGGACGGCCGTTTACGCCAACCAAAACACGCTCTCCGGCCTCAATCTTCAACAAACCCTCAACTACATCATCCTGGCCCAACTCTTTTCACCGGTCGTCCACGCCCCCAGCACCATCTATTATTTTGGTGACTTGATCAACCAGGGCCAAATCGGCATTGAACTGCTGCGGCCCCTCGATTTTCAGGGGGCGACCTACGCCAACACGGCGGCCCAGGTGGTTGTGGGGTTGGTTACGCAAATCCCGTTGGCGATTGTGGCCTGGCTGTTATTTCACTACCAACTGCCCTCCGATCCCCTCATCTGGCTGGCTTTTCTGGTTACCTTGATTTTGGGCAATGGCCTCATGTTTTGTTTTGACTGGATTTTGTCCTGCGCCGCTTTTTACAGCACCGAAACGTGGGGCCTGAGCGTCTTACGGTTTGCTATCGCCACCTTTTTTAGCGGCTCTCTGGTTCCTTTAGTAATGATGCCTGGCTGGCTGCAAACCATTGCCGAGGTTTTGCCCTTTTCCCAGGCGCTGTACGTTCCCGTTTCCCTGATTAGCGGCATTACCCCTTTGTCGGCTATGCCGCGCATCTGGCTGATCCAAATTGTTTACCTGGTTGTCCTCTTGTTTGCTTCCCGTTTCGTGTTTCGCGTGGCGGTGAAGAAGGTGACGGTGCAGGGAGGATGAGACGGCGAAAACTGTCATGAAACGTTACCTCAAACTCTACTGGCATTTTCTGCTCCAGCGCTTCAAAATCCTGATGGAGTACCGGGCCAATTTTTTCATTGGGGCGGTTTCGACGCTGTTTATGCAGGGGGCCAGCGTCCTGGCGATTTGGGTAGTGATGCGCCAGATTCCCGATTTGAACGGCTGGTCGCTGGGCGAAATCTGGCTGATTTATGGGCTGCTGACGCTGTCCAAGTCGATTAATCACATGTTTGCCGATAATTTGTGGACGGTGGGCCAGTCCTACATTCGCACCGGCGGCTTTGACCGCTTTTTGGTACGGCCGATTGACCCCTTGTTTCATCTGCTGGCCGACCGGTTTTGCCATGATGGGGTTGGTAATTTTGTCGTTGGTTTGGTGCTGGTTGGTTCGGCGTCGGCGTCGTTGGGGATTGTGTGGACGCCGTTGAAGCTGGCTTATATTGTGATGGCGGTATTGAGCGGCGGGTTGATTTTTGTGGCCTTGAATTTGATCACGGCCGTTTCCGCCTTCTGGGTCATGGATTCCGTGCCCGTTACCCGCATCGTTTTCGAGACCCACGAATTCGCCAAGTATCCGCTGAACATTTACCCGCAGGCGATTAGCATCTTCCTGACCTGGCTGGTTCCCTACGGCTTCGCCTCATTTTACCCGGCCAGCTATCTGCTCAACCGGGATGTGGGCCTCTTTTTTGTCTGGGGTGGGCCGCTGGTGGCCGCTGTTTTCTTGTTCCTGGGCTACCGCATCTGGTTGTTTGGCTTGCGTCATTATGCCAGTACCGGCTCCTGACGCATCCCCATTGGGTTGATGATTGGTGTGTACGGCCGTTTCCCCCTCATCAAGTCGGTTCAAGTGGCGGTGGAACCAGCGGTAGGCAAAAAAGCCCAGAATAAAGGGCAGCCAAAAGGTCAACCCACGGTATGCCAGGGTGATAACCAGGGCGCTTTCGCGAGGCACGTCCAGCGAACTCATCACCAGAATCAAAATACCTTCCACAAAACCCAGCCCGCCCGGCGTGGGGGTCATCACAAAAAACAACATGCCGATGCTGTAGCTGGCGACTAAAACGCCAAAACTGAGCCGAACGCCAAAAGACCAGGCAACGAAGTAGAGGATGCCCAGGTTCAAAATCTCGTTGAGAAAGGCGTGCAGCACCGGTTGGGCAAGTGATCGATAACCCACTTGCTGGATGTCGTTAATCGCTACATCAAGTTCGCCGACAAAATTTTTGATTCGCTGGGGGGGGAGGGGAGACGGCCGTTTCCATAATCCGGTTACCTTGCCGGCCATCCGGCCAATCCAGGACAGAATCGCTTCCAGCCGGTGCGGCGAAGTCCAGGCGATGGCCAGACCGCCAATCAACACCAGATCGGCCAGCAGCAAGATGATGGCGTTGCTAATTTCAAACCATTGCAGGTCATGGATCAGGAACAGGTGCAGCAGGCCAATGGCCAGGAAGACGCCCATCGTGCTGTACCACAAAATGAGATAGAGCAGATTGACAATCAGCACCGGCCCAACGGAGACGTTGCGGCGGCGGGCTTCCTGAATGAAGGGCAGCACCCCGGAGAGGCCGCCGCTGGGAGCGGCAATGGCCACAAAAAGGGTGATCAGATAAAGGTAGGAAAGATAGCGTTCTTTAGGTGGAAACAGGTTCAGGGTCTTGTAAATGCTGGCGTACAGGAGTCCCTGGTTGTAAACGGCTAATCCCAAGACGACGACAGCCATCAAAACCAAATACCACACGCCCTGGCGCAAAACCTGGAGGATGTCTACCAATTGGCCCTGGTAGGCATACAAGGCATAGCCAAAAGCCGCCAGGAGAAACAAGTAGGTAATATTACGAAACGTAATCTTTGATTTCATCAAAACAACACAATAATGCTCTCCCGAATGTCTTCCCGAATAATTGAAGGAGTCTATCAGGCTGAAGGTGTTTGCGCTATT
>JBNKZT010000315.1:0-7433 GCA_050301775.1 Promineifilaceae bacterium (SeqCode) | reverse complement strand
ATCCGCCCGGCGCAAACTGGCTTGGCTCCTGGGCGGACCGTGAAGATATTCGCCAATCCGGCTTGTGGAACGTCAATCACGTATCCGAAAACTATCGCCCGGGCTTCTTGGATTTGCTCAAAATCTATGTGTCCTTTAGTTTCCGCTAAGTGAAATGTGACAAAAAGGGAAACTAGTGGCATGTTAGTGGTAAAAACCTTCAACCAAAAAGGAAACCAAAACATGCCACCAGTTGTCGAACCAACCATGTCAGTTCTGATAGAAATTGTAGCCCACTTGCCGGTAGGCACCAACCTAGCCATGCTCCACTTTATGTGGATGTTGGTCAGTGGTAGTCTTCTGCCTCATCGTGGGGCACTTTTCCCTGCCTTGCAGTCAACTGGAATTGGCCAGTCAGCCGTACGTCGAGCCTGGAATGCCTTTCATGGTGGCATGTGGCAAATTAGCGAGTTGATATCTGCCTGGGAAACCTACATGCAAGCCCAACAACAATGGCAACCACGCCAATATGAAGGTCATTATGCTGTCCCGATTGACACCACTCCTTTCTGGCGACCCAAATTACAGGGGCTGCAATCCAAATATTACAACAGCGTGGCCGAAAAGGCGCTGCCAGCCATTATTCTTGGTTTGGTTGCCCGTATCGGTCAAGTCGGTGAGAAACGGATTGCGCTGCCGCAATCTATTGTGCGGGTTCACCCCAAAGACCCCAGCGAAAACACACTCAAAAAAGAACTGCTCAAACAAGTAAAGCGTGTGCTGCAACCGGAAGACATCATGTTGGCTGATGCCGGTTTCCGTATCAAGACGTGCCATAAAGCGCATGTCAAGCAATATTTGGTACGATTGGCTGGCAATTTCACGGCTCGGCGTAACTATTTGGCCTATGCGCCAGGCAAAAGAGGGAAAAAACCAACCAACGGGCCACGTGTCCGTCCATTGTCACGCCAATACAAAGGGAAGGAAATTGTAGCGACTGCACCAGATGCCACCTTTTCTTGGGAATTAGAAACCGGTAAAACCATCACGGCTCATGTTTGGTATGATCTGGTTCGCCCAGATGTGCCCCCTGGCCCACTCGCTGATTTATTTGACGTGTGGGCGATCACCGACCCGCGCTACGACGCCCCTTTGTTAGTGGCCACCAATGTCAAGCTGCAACCGCAAACCATCCATGCAATCTATACTGACCGCTGGCCGATTGAACAATTGCCACTGGCTGGGAAACAAATGGTTGGTGCACATCGGCAATTTGTCTTCGCGGCTGAAACGCGCCATCGTTTACCAGAGTTGGGCGCATTCCCGTTTTCACGCTAACCCAACAACGGCGGCAAGTGGGGAACAAGTCATCTTTTTGAACTGTTCCCAACGGCCAGATTTGTAATAGGAACGCAACATTAACAAGTCCTCTGCATGTCCCTTACACCAAAAAACAGCCGGCCCCTTCAGACGCAAATTCACAACACGGCGAATTGCGCTTTCAACTGCGCCGCTGCCAATGGGCAAACGCAAAGCGGCGACCTGCTCATAAGCCATGCGATGGCGATGTTTCTTGAAATAGTTGAGTTCGGCGCTAATCGCCTTGCTGTTGCGTCCGCGACACCACTTAGCAATGTCGCTGATTACGTGCTTGATTTCTCCTTTCCGTAACCGGTTGCGTTGCGTCGTCACCCAACGCTGACGTTGGGTAGCATGCCACCCCTTGCGTAACCGTGCAACCGCATGTAAATGTTGGGCGGCATGAAAGAAATCAATCAATTGCCAAGCTTGGTTCGCCTTGACCCCCAATTCCTTCAATAAGGCGGGGACACGGTTCCAAATCCACTTGGCACCATCGGCAATAAAAAGCAATTGGTCGTTATCCTGAATCTCAAATTGACGCAGATAATGGAGCAATAACCGAAAGATACTATCCGGCCCCTGTAATGTGCCATCTATCAATGGCGCATATTCCTTAAGCTTCTTCCCCTCTGCATCTACCATATAGATGATGAGTAATTTCGGTTCGCGCCAGGCTCCTTTATACCGTGTCCGTCCCTTTTTCGTCTTGCGACCGCGTTTGTTTTCTCGCAAGCGAATGCGTCCGCCATCACAACTAGCAATGATTCGCCGTCCTTCGCCGGCACCCTTCTCGCTCTCTATCCAGCCATCTGACTGTTGTACCATTCGCGCCCGTTGCGTGCTGCGGTAGGTCAGACGACGTATACTCTTTTCTCCCAGTGGAATTCCCAGAGTGGTTAATACCTGCTTTGCCTCGGTAAAAGAACCAAGCATCGCCGCAAATATGCCTGTTATTGAAGCCAGATATGGTGTGCAACGTTCATAAATTCCCAAGACCGCTAATTCAGGGTACAAACCAGAGTGGCGGCTTTTTCTTTTTCGCTGCCGTTTCTTTGTTTGGTCGCAACTGCGACGGTAGTATCGCGTACTTACAACAATTTGATACCCAAACCCACTTTCTACATATACTTTTTTTTGCCTTCGCTTTTCATCTTTTGCGGCACACTCTCCACTAGTTCCTGCGCGGCACGCTCTACCGGGGCTGAATCTAGAGATTGCTGGAGTTTTAGTCCCAGCAACAAACTGCCCAGAAGGTCAGTCATTTGCCGTATATTCTGTTCTAATTTTTCCACATCTTCGGCGGAAGATACAAGATGCGCTTTCTGTTGAAACTCAGATAGCGTCGCTTTAACTTTCTCGATTTCACTATCGTAATCACTTGCATCATTCACGGCTGTTCTAGGCAACATAAGTGTTTTCCTTCATCTTTTGGGTTGATAGCCCCATTGTGCATGAGCTAATTGATAGATGCAAGTTAGTTCAGATTTGAGCGTGAAATCGGGAATGCTCCCTTGTCAAACAAGTTTTTTCTTCTCCCAATTCGATGTGATGAATTTGGAGTGTACCCTACACATTCTCCCTTGGGGAGATATGGGTAATAGATAGTTGTTTAGACACTTGGCGAATTGCCTTATAGAGATGTTCCGGAGTAGCGGGTCTCATTAAGAACCCATCGGCGCCCGCCACCAACACGTTTGAGAATTCAGCCGGTTCGCTCAAAGCATCAAGCACCAATACTCGTACCCCTGACTCACCCTTTAGTGTGCGTATCGTCTTAAATGACACTATTGTATCAACCAGGGCTACTTCGATCTGCTGCTGGCGGTTTAATAGCACTGCTTCCAACCCGGTACTAACCTCTCCAACGACAACGAAGTCGGATTGTCCATTTACTAGTTTTACCATCCCTTGGCGAAACAAGTCGTTCTCAACTACTATTAGAACCTTGATTGGATTATCCATTTGGGGTCGTTATCACTACCGGCAAGAAAACATTTTCATACACAGAAATATAATTGGTCTTGGTGAAAGTATCATTTCCTTCCGGACCACTAGTTGTCAAGATCACTGTATAATTCCCTGCCAGTAAATAACTGTGAATCGGATCCTGTGTGTTGCCGAATGTACCATCGCCAAAATCCCATAGCCAGGCGTTGATGTTGCCTGTTGACTCGTCGCTGAATTGAACAGTCAATGGCCCCGACCCGGTCGTTGGTTGAGCCGAGAAGTTAGCAATGACGGGAGTGTCACTGACCCGAATGTAACTCGCCATCACTTTTGTCTGGCTGCCCCCCGGCCCGGTAGCGGTTAGAGTAACGGTAAATGTGCCTTTTATGCTGTAAGTGTGTGTGGGATTCTCCAGCGTGCTAGTGCTGCCATCGCCAAAGTCCCACAGCCAGGAATTGATCGAGCCGGTTGAGCTGTTGGTAAAAACAACGGTTAATGGCGCTCGTCCTGCCAGCAGCGAGGCGGTGAAATCAGGCATTGGCATAGACGCAGAAACTGTAATGTAATTGGTCCTGGTTTGGGTGTTGCTGCCGCCGGAACCACTGATGGTTAGGCTGACGGAGTAGGTTCCGGTAGCTGTGTAGCTGTGAGCTGGTGGATTGCAAGTGCTGCTGGTGCTGCCATCGCCAAAATTCCAGGAGCAGGTCGTGTAGTTACCGATGGAACTGTTGGTGAAGGTGACGTTCAGCGGGGCAATACCGCTGGTCGGTGTGGCGCTAAAGCCAGCAACAGGAGAGGCTGGTCCGGTAATCGTCAAGGGTTCGCTGGCCAGGGCTGTAGCCCCATAGCGATCTCGAACTTGCATGGTAACCAGATAATCGCCAGGTTCGGTGAGCTTGTAACTGCTCCAGGCACCGGCTGGGGAAAAATCGGTGTCCCAATTGCCATCGCTGTCCCAATCGAATTGATATTCCAGCAAACCATCCCAGCTTGTGTTACTGTCTGTGTCACTGGTTAAACTGAAGTCCAGGGGGATAGGACTGGTGGTATTCCCTATATTGCTGGAAAAGATGCCATTTACAATCGGGGCATGATTGTAGGGGTTGCCCCAGATATGTCGCGTGGTTACGGCCGTTTCTCCATCACCATCCTTAACCTCAAGCACAACGGACCAATGATTGGAACGTGGTAATCCATCACTCTGCCCCTGAGCGGTAAAAGCGTAAACATGATTAGCTACTGGCGTTGTCACCCAGCCGGTATCAAAGATGCTGTCTCCATTAAAATCCCAGCGAAATTGCAAATTGGCTGACGGCGTTTCGCCGTCATTGCTGCCGGAAGCGTCAAAGGTAAAGGTAGGCGTGGCGCTGCCAAAGCGACTATCGCCATTGTTAACCACAAAGAAGGGGTGCGGGAGGGTATTGGCTCCGGTCACTTCCACAGAACGAGTCATGATTACAGAGTCGTCCTGACTGTCTTTCAATTGCAGGGCAATAACCTTGACCCCTGGCGCAGCATAGTTATGCGTGGCAACAAGCGATGTACTCCAGCCCGTGTCCCAACTACCATTATTTTCCCAATCCCACCGAGCCTGGATCGCCTGACCTTCAAGGTCAGCACTGGCACCGGCGTCAACAGTAAAGGTGGTGGCAGTGCTTGCCCTCTGCGGCGTTATCTGAAGGACGGCAAGGGGGGCAGCATTGGCAACGGTACTGCCATTCACAATAAAGGTGGTTTTGGCATAACTTCGCTCAATGTTACCCACATCGTTTTGCCCACGGGCCTCAAGCGTGTAAGTTCCGTCCGGCAAGGTGGGCAAGGTTAAGGTAAACGCTTCGTCAGGCTCGTCAAAAGCGCCATCAGCAGGTAGAGTTGGTAGCCAGGTCAAGCCATTCAACCGCACTTCAACCCCGGTAATGACATTGAGTGAGATGTCTTTGCCATTACCGCGCCAGGGCACAACCGTAGCTTGCCCATTGATAACCACACGGCTCCCTGCCACAGACGTGCCCAGGCTGGTGTTGGGATACGTGTCACGTACATCCAAAATCCCATCGCCATCGCCATCGCGCCAGCCAACCTGCCCCCGGGTGTAAGGGTGGATGTTAAAAGTCGTGTTATTCATGATGCTGTCCAGCCCTTCGCCCTTGCCGCCAAAAAACCCCAATCCACCGCTGAAAGGCCCTGCGGAGTTAGCGTTGACTGTTTGTAAATAGCCATGACGATCAATGGGGTTAAGGCAAGCCCCCGGACAGTATTCATCCTTGGCTCCAAAGACATGGCCGGTTTCATGAGCGACAGTGTAGCCATTCCGCAAATCGCAATCATATAGGGTCAGGGTAGGCCCGTGATACATGGAACCGGCCATCCCACAGTTATTTTCAACCGTACGCTCATCATCCCGCACCTGCACCAAATAGGCCCAGTCGGCATCGTAAGTAGTGCGCAGGTCGTTAAGGTAATCGTAGATATTGGTTAGATAGTAGAAATTTGTATAGCCTAACCGGGCCATAAAACTGTTGATGACGTTTGGTTCAAAGTTGTTAATATACTTTTCGGCTTCATAGTCGCTTTCAACAGTGTTATTTACCCCACCGGGCGGCGGCTCGTTAGCCCATACATAGATGAAGGTTAAATTGGCATTAGGTTCAGCTTGAACCCACTTATCCAGCCCGGCTACAGTACTGCTTTGGACTTCAAGCACCTCGGCCGCTGTCCAGTCTTGGGTGCTGTCATCAACCGCGCCGTTGCTTTCGGGCAATACCAGAGCTACAACGACATCACCCATCAGGTAAGCGCTGGTATCGCCATATTCGGCTCCGTAAGGCGTGGTCTGGACGCTTCGGCTCATGGGCAAATGGTTAGAGGGGATGATGACTGCATCAGCAAAGGGTTGGGGGGGCTGTGGCTGAAGGCGTGGATTGTGGAAGACGCTGTTCCAGATGGCAGCCATACTTTGCGCCTGGAGGCCGGTATCGACCGTGGATAGAGACGGCACCGGGTCAAAGGTAACTGCGGCAACTTGATGCAAAGCGCGAACTTGTTGTGCCTGAGTCGGGGTGAGATGGGCGACAAAAGAATCAGGGGGGAAAATGTGCTTTACCTGTCCACCAGCCCGTTCAACTTGGCGGCGCACGGCTTGCAAGTCGGCATAGTTGTCCGTTGTTATGGTCACAAATGCGGGGGCAGGATTATCTGCAGAAACGGGGGATGGCCCGTTTAACAAGATAAGGCCAATGAGTAGCCCGAAACCAATGGAGAGGATTAGCTTTTGGGTGGGGTGACGGTTCATGATTGCCTCTTTCAAGATGCTAGCTGAATATTTTCGGAGCACACGTCTTATCTCCGAATAGCCTCGCCCCTACGTATTTGACTAATGGCCCCGACCCGCCGGGAGGCAGGCCGGGGCTACTGACTGCTTGTTAAGCCATTTATTTATGGTCGACTGATGGTGGTGACGTTGCTGCCAACACCGCAAGTCGGATCATACGTAGCTACCTGTCCCTCGGCGGGAAGTACGTTCAGAGTCACGTCTACGGAGGTGAGGCTCTCATTCTCAACGGTTTCAAGGATCAGAGTGACCTGACCGTTACCATCGGTGATGGCAGCCGAGCCCTGGCCGGTACTCCAGTCTCCGAGAACCTCCGCGCCCGGCAACGGGCCGATGTCATCTTCCACAGTCACGACCAGAGACGCGCTCCACTTAGAGCCTTCGACGAATTGGCTTGAACCGTTCAGCGCGGTTACGCAGATAGTGTTAGCGCCGGGGGCTGAGTCTAGTAGGCCAAGAGGCGGTCCTAGCGACCAATCCGCTTCGTACTTGGCCAGGCCCTGGCCCATCGTGTAGGGCAGTTCCAAATCCATAAACTTGTTATCGAAACAAGGCGGACTCCCTATCGTCCCCGGAGGACTCGGTTCCGCGCATGATGGTAGCGACGGGTTGTTACCCCAGTAGAGGTGCAGGCCGGGGGCAACCAGCCGGTCAATTTCCACATCGGTTCCAAGATCAGGACGATCACAGATGGCGCCGTATGGCTCTGGCTGCACGGTTGGATCAAGGGGTGACGTGCCGGGGTAGCACACGGCTGAAGGCTGAATCAGCGTATCGAGTTGGTAGCCTAGGTAGTCGCCAACGGTCACGCCCA
>JBNKZT010000314.1:0-7490 GCA_050301775.1 Promineifilaceae bacterium (SeqCode) | reverse complement strand
GACAGCTTCGACAAACATCTCCGGGGCCACATCTTTGCCCAGGTCAATGACCTCAAAGCCGGCCCCTTCACACATCATCCCGGCCAGATTTTTGCCGATGTCGTGCATGTCGCCTTTGACGGTGCCGATGAGGATTTTGCCGACCATTTTCTCACCGCTTTCGGCCAGCAGGGGTTTGAGGATGTCCATGGCCGCCTGCATCGTCCGGGCCGAGCGCAGGACTTCGGGGACAAACATATTGCCGGCCTTGAACTCGACGCCGACGTGATCCATGCCGGGCATCAAGCCGTTATCCAGGATTTCTTTGGCGCTGAGGCCTTCGTCCAGGGCATCATCGGTCATATCGACGATGTCGCCCATGTTGCCTTCGATTACGGCCGTTGCCATTTCAGATAAGATATTGCTCATAGTGACTCTCCTTAAAGCTGCAACGAATTAACACGGATTAACACGAATTCGTGGCAATTGGCGAAAATTCGTTGCCAAAAATTTAAGCGCTTTCCTTTTGACGGTTGCGATACGCCTTAATCCAGTTCATCCCATATTCATCCCGGCCCATGCTCAGGTCGGCAGCGAGAACGGCCGTATTCACCTCCATGACCAGCGGATTGGTGATGGGGCAGGTCAGCCCGGCGTGGATGGCCATGGCGATGAAGGTGGCGTTGATGTACTTGCGGTCAGGCATCCCGAAGGAAATATTGCTGGCCCCCATCGTCACGTTGACGCCAAATTCCTTGACGACCAGTTGGATGGTCTCCAAGGCGATGCGGCCGGCGTTGCTGTCAGCGCCCATCGTCAAAGCCAGCGGATCGATGGCCAGGTTTTCCGGGCCAATGCCCAGCTTGCCGGCCCGTTCGATGATTTTGCCGGCCACGCGGAGGCGGTCTACGGCCGTTTCCGGGATACCATCGTCATCCATGCATAGACAGATAACGGCCGCGCCATGTTCTTTGGCCAACGGCAGCACTGCATCCAGCGACCGCTCCTCGCCGTTGACCGAGTTGATCAACGCTTTGCCGCCGTAGACAGCCAGCGCTGCCGCCAATGCTTCGGGATCGGCCGTGTCGATGCACAAGGGCACGTCAGTGACGCTCATCACCTCCTGCATCACTTTTTGCAATAACGCCGTTTCGTCAGCGCCGGGTACGCCAGCATTAACGTCTAAAATGGCTGCGCCGGCGGCCACCTGGTTGACAGCATCCTGGCGGACAATGTCAAAATTGCCTTCCTTGAGGGCGGCTAACACCGCTTTGCGGCCGGTAGGATTAATGCGTTCCCCAATGATGACAGTCGGCAAATCCCGGCTGATTTTGACCGTTTTGTCCTTTGAAGAAACCATTGTTACAAGATTTTCCATAATTAATTCACCCCTTTTTCTCTCACTATATTTACACTTTTGATTGTCATTCCCGCGAATGCGGGAATCTACTATGATGAGCAAGATGGATACCCGCCTACGCGGGTATGACACTACCTCTGTCGTGGTTAAAAATTGTGAAGATAGTGTCTCTCCAACCAATTCTAAATAAAAAAGAGCAGGTTATATTGAATATAACGCTGCTCCCTTTCCACGAAGGTGCGATATCTTTCAGGCAAAAATAAGTGGTCTGGCTTGGTTGCGCTTCTGCAAAAGCGAAACCTTACAGTTGCGGGACAGCGCCGGACTGATGCCAGGTTGGCAGTTCACCGGTCTTCACTTGTTGATTTTTAGACCAGAAGCGGATCTGGTTGTGTGTTTTTGCCAGTCAGGTTGTTTGTTTGAATGGTCTTTCTCTTCCAAACAAACATCCCCGGAGATTTGGTTATAAGTTCCGGGGATGTATTTCGTTTTTTAGGTGGGCACGGCCGTTGCCTGAGGCATTTTATCCATAACCGGCCGGGGGATTCCCGATTCCTCCACCAATCGCGGCACAATCGCTTCCCAATGCACGGCCATGATGTGCATCCCGTTCAGACCAGGAGTACGCCGCAGCTTTTCAATCAATTCCAGGGCGATGGCTATCCCTTCCTCCTGCTGCCCTGCGGCGTCACCCGCGTTATCCATCCGTTGGACAATTTCGTCAGGAATGACGATGCCGGGGACTTCCTCAGCCATGAAGTGGGCGGCGCGAGCACTCTTCAGCGGAATCAAGCCGCCCAAAATGTACGCCTTGTCTAACAGGTTGCGTTTGTCCAGCGCCTCCAGCCATTCCAGGAAACGATCATAATCAAAAATAGGCTGGGTTTGGATGAACTGCGCCCCGGCATTGATTTTCTTTTCGGCCCGGATTGCTTCGTACTTGGGTGGTGCGCCAAAGGGAGACGCGGCCGCGCCCAGGAAGAATGACGGCCGTTGCTTAATCGCCCGACCATCCAGATAGACACCCTCATCCCGCATCCGGCGCAGCATCCAAATCACCTGCACCGCATCCATGTCGAACTGGTCCGGTTTAACCATTGGGCCGGGGCCAAACCGCTGGTGGTCGCCGCTCAGGCATAAAATGTTGTGGATGCCCAGGCCGGCCGCGCCCATTGCATCTGCCTCCAGGATGACCCGGCTGCGGTCCCGTGCTTGAAGCTGCATAATCGGTTCCAGCCCAGCTTCGAGGCAGATTTTGCTGGAAGCCATGCTGTTCATCCGGGCCGAGGCCGAAGCGTTGTCGGTGAAGTTGGCCGCCGCTACGTAGCCATGCAGCATGTCGGCTTTCCGGCAAATGATGTCACCGGATGCGCCCAGCGGCGGGGCAATTTCGGCCGTTGTGACAAAATCGCTGGCCCGTAAATTGGCTTCCAGAATCGAAATCGGTTCTTCGTAGGCCGGGGGATGATACTGGGCATCGCCCTGCCACCAATCGGGCTGGCGAATTTCGTAGAAGACCTTCTCTTTTTCCTCGTTGAATTTTTCCCGATTGGTGATGAAATCGACCAGGCGCAAATCTTTGTTGTCACGCCATTTGCGGATAACTTCCAGCCAGGTTTCTTTTCCGGCGTGGGAGCCGTCAATGGGGGCGTTAATCTCCAGGAGTTTATCCAGCCGGCCCATCTTTTCGGCTTGTTCGTAAATTTTGTACCAGGTACAGGGGCGGGTGGGATCGACTTCGCATCGTTCGGGCGTGGCCCCGCCGCACAGTCCATTGCGCAGCCCTTTGGGACAGGTCATGGGGCAGATGAAGGCGGTTTCTTGCAAAATGCAGTTGCCACACATCCGGCAGCCAAAAAGCCAGCCTTTGGTCGTCCGCTCAAAGGCGGTGAACATGCGTAAGGGTATGGTTTCATTTTCTCGGCTAACCGGATAAAAGGGGGGTTGGTATCGGCGCGGTGAAAAAAGTGACATATATTTCCTCCTGATTTTAGAGGATAGCGGCCGTGCAGGTTGTGGTGTGTGGGAATCTACTCCAAAATCATCTCTGATATATCAGAAGTATATCGAATGAACCTGCTATTGTCTATGGACTTTTCAGCACAAGTGACATTAGGCGTGAATTTGGGTGAGGAATGTAATGGTCCTGGTCATCTCGCGGTAAATCTGATCCAGGCTGGCGGGGTTGTTTGGCTCCCAGGTCGCCATGACGTAACCGGGTCGGGTGGCTAAAGCGAATTGGCTGGTAAATGAGGCGGGACCATCACGCAGTAAACAGGCCAGTTTTGACTGCTGGCAGATTCGGACGGCTTCAATGCTGTGCTGGACGCTGCCCAAATGGGTTAGCGACAATTCCAACATATGGGCCGCGCGACTTTCGGCAAATCGGGTCACATCCGCTAATGTTTGGATGGGGCTGTTGGTGGCTAATTCGGTTTTCATGCCGCGCAGCCGCAGGTAATCCATCAATTGGCCCATCAACTTTATTTGTTGGTTGGCATCGTCGGTCAAAAGGGGATCGGTGATGCGCAGCGGATAGGGTTGGGCGGCTTGCTCCAGGCCATAAATTGTACCCAGGATACGGCCGATATTGTTTTCAAATAAAGCCCCCAACCCGCCATTTACGTCCAAATGGATGGCCGGGCGATAATCGGCCTGGGTGACTTGTCCGAGCAGGCCAGTGAGTTGGCGGATGAAGCGCTGTAAGTTTTCACCGTTGGGACCAAGCTGGGCTTGAGGGTTATGGCTGGTTATCCGGTAGCCTAGCGCCTGGACGTGTTCGGTTAAAATCGCAGCCGGGGGCAGTTCCTGGTCGGTGATGTCCAGGTGGATGGGAACCAGGGTTGATTGGAGTGGGAAATGGTATTCAGCGGCAATCAGTTCGGTGATAGTGGCGTGACGTGTTTCGGCCAGGGCGGTAAGCAGGAGTTGGCTGAGACAGGCGAGCAGTGGGGGAGGTAACGGCCGTTCCAGCACAACTTGTTCTGTTTTGACGGCCGTTTCCACCTTCCCAGTCAAAAATCCACGACGACTGATTGAACCGGATGGAGTTTGGGGACGAGGGCGTTTGAGTACGGCCGTTTCCGTCAACGCATCCAATTCAGCCAGCATCTCTCGGAACGCGGTTAACGGCCGTCCTTCCAAAACGGGGATGACTTTTTCCTGGAGCAACGCTAGCGAGTCAACGCCATTTACCTCAGGCCGATAGTCGTCCCAAACGACCCGGCTGTCATCGATCACCAGGCCAATTGAGATAGAACGAAAATTAGTATTTGCTAGAGATTCGTCCGTGGGAGTTGGTAGTCCCGGTACAATTAAAACGCGAGAGAGAACAGGTGCTTGGCTCATGACGGTTAATCAGGCGTATAATCAAAAAATAATGGCTGGCTGTGGCCTACTGGCCGCGCTGCTTGTGTTTGGATTGGCGTTGGCGGCCATTCTGGCCATCAAACAAGAAAGGCTGGCGACGAGATACCCTGGTTCTGTTCCCATTGCCAGCCATAGTAACTACAGTGGGCTGCCATCCCGATTCCGCTGGGATGATTCTTACCGGACAACGGATAATTTTACGGATGTGTACAACTGGTATTCGGTCACGTTTGATTTGGGGGCGGAGTCGAGGGCGAACGGCCGTTGCCTGATGCTAGAAGGGACCCAGGAACAAATTCTCCTTCAGCGATCCATAACCGTTTTTCTCTGTAATTCACCCGCCGGCCAGACGATATTCGTATCTCGGTTTACTGCGATTGAATAAAACCGGAATTTTGGACACGAAAGAAGGCTTCTAATTCGTGAAATTCGTGTCATTCGTGGCTGAAAACTCCTAAACAACGTCTCGAATATCGACAATCTTCTGACCTTCTACCTGACTTAGAACCGCTTCCACCTCATTCTTGGTAACTTTGGGGATTTTCAGCACCATATCCCAAAAACCAGCATGGCGCGGCGAAGGGAAACTGCCAATGCCCATAATCCCCCAGCCTTGTTTAGCGATAGCAGAAGCGATTTTAGCAAATTGGCCTTCGGCGTCGGGCATACGCATTGTCACCCGCACCCCTTCGGCCGGCAAGCCCAGCATATCCTGATAAGAACGCAGCAGATCGATTTCTGAAATAATCCCAACAACAACCCCATCTTCGATAACGGGCAAACAGCCAATTTTGTTGTCTGTCATAATCCGCGCGGCCCGTTCAACCGTTCGTTCCGGATCAACCGTTAACACTTTATCGGCGCCGAGCATTACTTTGCTGACAGTCAGATGAGAAAGGTAACGCGTAATTTCCCATACGTCTAAACTGCCCATGAGGTCCGGTTTTAGGGCCAATCGCGTTCGGGTGACGAGGCCCAACAACTTTTTGCCATCGCCCACAACTGGTAAATGACGTATATTATTCTCTGACATAATTTTTTGCGCTTCGGTCGCCAGCGTTTCAGGCGCAATCATGATTGGGTGTCGGGTCATAAAATCTTTTACGAGCATAACTAAGTCCCTCTTTTTTCAGTAGTTAACGATAAGTGGTTAATGGTCAGAAATTACTTTCCACTTACCCTTAACCACTCTCCACTGTAATAACCGGATCAAATGTCCGCAGTGTTTCTGTCGGAATATGGCAAAAGATGCGATGTCCTTCACCGATTTCACGCCAGGGTGGAATATCTGTTTCGCAAATTTTACCGTCATCCGGCAAAAGCTGCCGCCGCGGACAACGGGTGTGGAAACGGCAGCCGCTGGGCGGGTCGATGGCGCTGGGCACGCTGCCTTCTAATCGGATATGTTTTTGTTTGGCAGTGGGGTCAGGGATGGGAACGGCCGATAACAACGCTTCCGTATATGGATGGTAGGGCGGTGCATAAATCGCATCCGCCGGGCCAATCTCCATAACTTGCCCCAGGTACATCACTGCCACTTCATCGGAGAAGAAACGCACCACGCTCAAATCATGGGCGATAAAGACCAACGTGGTGTCAAACTCTTGCTGAATTTCTAGCAGCAGGTTGAGGATAGCTGCCTGTACCGACACGTCCAGCGCGCTAACCGGCTCGTCACAAAGCACCAATTCCGGGTGACTGGCCAGGGCGCGGGCAATGCCCACCCGCTGCTTCTCACCGCCGCTCAATTGGCGCGGCAGCCGGTCGTAATAATTTTCACCCAGCCGCATCGCCTCCAGCAACTTGATGACTTCGTCCCGGATTTGATCTTTGGGTACTGTGCCAAAGCGCTGCATCGGCCGGCCAATTTGTTGGCCAACGGTGTAAGACGGGTTCATGGTCGAATCTGGATTTTGGAAAACCATCTGAAGTTCTTGGATTAAGGCTTCCTCTCGTTTGGCTAAGGAGCCGGTAATGTCAAAGCCCATAAATTGGGCTTCGCCGCCGGTGCTGCTTTCCAGGCCGATGATTGTCTTGATGAGTGTGCTTTTGCCACAGCCCGACTCGCCGACCACACCTAAGGTGCGGCCTTTGTTCAGCGTGAAATTGGCGTTTTCAACTGCTTTTACATAGCGGGTTTCACCCAGGCCCATCACATCACGCAATGAGCTGCCCTGGACTTCATAATATTTCTTCAAATTTTTGACTTCCAGGAGTGGTTTTTGATCACGGCCGTTCCTTTTAACAGCAGCAGGCAAAACCAAATCTTCCGATGGCGTCCATTGCGCGGCGTCAATCTCTTCGGCGAAGTGACAGCGTACCCAGCTTCCGTTAGGCATTTGGCGTAGAGACGGCCGTTGCTCCCGGCACTTATCCTGCACATAATCACAACGCGGTCCGAAAATACAGCCCGTTGGCCGGTTATTGGGTGGCGGAACCCGCCCCCGAATCGGGTAGAGAACACTGCTGGCCTTATCGGCCCCCAATTTGGGCACACACCGGATCAACCCTTGTGTGTAAGGATGCTGCGGGCTTTTATAAATTTCATCCACCAGCGCCCGTTCCACCATTTCCCCGGCGTACATCACCCCCACGCGCGTCGAGACTCTGGCAACGACGCCCAGATTATGGGTGATGTACATGATCGCCGTGTCAAAAGTACGCCGCAGTTCCGCAATCAAATCGAGAACGGCCGCTTCCACCGTCACATCTAGCGCCGTCGTCGGCTCATCCATAATCAGCAAAGCCGGATTATTAAGCAGCGCCATCGCAATAACCACAC
>JBNKZT010000313.1:0-7503 GCA_050301775.1 Promineifilaceae bacterium (SeqCode) | reverse complement strand
CCTCGACGAACTGATGTCCGCGCTGGGGGCGGAGGTACTGGACTGGTCATACAAAACAGTGTGCTGCGGCGCGGCCCATTCACTAACCCGACCGGACATTGTGCTCAAGTTGAGCGGCAATCTGATTGCTCAGGCCCGGACTGCCGGGGCCGACGCCATCGCTGTGGCCTGCCCGCTGTGCCACATGAACCTGGATGCCCGCCAGATGCAAATGGAACTGGATGAGCCGATGCCGGTGTTGTACTTCACCCAGTTGATGGCGCTGGCTTTGGGACTGCCGGAGAAAACGGCCGTGTTACAGAAAAACATGGTCGATCCCCGGCCGCTTTTACAGGAGAAAGACGTTCTTTGACGGCAAAAACGGAAAAGACGCCGTCTCTTTCAGGTTGAAAGACAGGAAACAATTGTTGAGATTCGCCCACCGCCCCAGCCGCAAAAGAAAATTTCAGTTTCAGTTCCAGTATTAGATGTAGCCGAGGACACAACTGTTGCTGCGCTAACGGCCGTACCCACCGAAGACATCCTGCTGACCACGCTGCAACAAGTATGGCAGGCTGTCAGCGGCGCATACGATGTCATCGCGTCTATGCCCGATCCGGCTGTCTTGTTTGATGATATCCCGCTGGATCAGCCGCGTGAGGCAGCCGAAATCATCCTGGTCAACATGCTGCTGGAAGCGATGGAATGCGTTGACCGTTTCTCGCCCTGGTACACCCAGCCGGCCACGACTTTTGGCCTGACCACGGTGCTGGACGAAGAAACCCGTCACGTCGACTGGGGCTTGTCCCGAAAGGGCCTGGCTCAGTGGCGAGCACAGCTCAACGAACTGAGCACCGTCATTGAAAAACACAGTGGTTTAATCGAGGCGATGATGTTGGTGGATGGGCTGTTAACGGCCGTTACCAACGAAGACGCCCTCATCCTGGCCCAATGCCACTGCCTGCCCTGTCGCTACATCCGCCTCAAAAAATCCATCCTCAACAAAACCGAAATCATCTGCGACCTTTGCCACCAACCCTTCTTCCCTACCGACCATTACCCCGGACTTGACCCTGCAAAATAATTGGCAGCAGCCTCCCCCTGCGTTAGAATGATCGCAAAAATCCAAACAGGAATATGCAGCCATGCCAACAAACAACAACCAAGAATTCGTGCCCGAATGGGCCAAACGCGTCGTCTGGTATCAAATCTATCCCGAAAGATTCTGGAACGGCGACCCCAACAATGACCCACACCTGGAAAACCTCATCAATTCCTGGCCCCACAATCACACCGAAGGCTGGCAAATTCATCCCTGGACGGCCGATTGGTACCGCCGCCTGCCCTACGAAAACCACGATGAAAGTCTGTGGATTGCCTTACGGCGGCGGCGCTATGGCGGCGATTTGAAGGGCATTTTGGATCGGCTCGATTATTTGAGCGATTTAGGTGTCACGGCACTGTATCTCAACCCGGTTTTTGAAGCGCCTTCCGACCACAAATACGATGGCGCCACCTACCATCACATCGACCCCAACTTTGGCCCCGACCCGGATGGTGACCGGGTGTTGATGGCTACAGAAACACCGCATGATCCGGCCACCTGGGTCTGGACGGCCGCCGACAAGTTGGCCCTGAAATTGATTGCCGAAGTCCACCGGCGTGGGATGCGCATCATTTTTGATGGCGTGTTTAATCACATGGGACTGAACAGTTGGGCGTTCCGTGATGTCGTTAAAAATCAGCGCAACTCGCAGTTTCGCGACTGGTTCAAAATCAAGTCGTGGGATAATCCGGCAGCGGGCACGACGTTTGCCCATCAAGGCTGGTTTGACTGCTACGAATTGCCGGAAATGAACCAGGATGAGAATGGCATTGTGGCGGGGCCGCGTGAGTATATTTTTGCAGCGACTGAGCGGTGGATGGCGCCGAACGGCCGTATCCAAGACGGCATCGACGGCTGGCGGCTGGACGTGGCCTTTTGCGTGGCCCATCCCTTCTGGAAAGCGTGGCGGCAACACGTCCGCCGTATCAACCCCGAAGCCTACATCGTCGGCGAATTGATTGCCGACGAGGATGATTTGTCACCCTACCTGCAAGGCGATGAGTTCGACGCGGCGATGAATTACGAGTTTGCCGTCATTGCCGCCGAATTTTTCATCCAAACCACCCAACGCACGACAGCGGTCGAGTTTGACCGACGGCTGCGGGCACTGCGTGAAAAATATCCGGCGCAAGTGGCTACCGTCATGCAAAACTTATTCGGCAGCCATGACACGGCCCGGCTGGGGACTCACATCATCAACCACGATTTATTCAACTACCGCGATTGGTCCGCCTACCATCACAATGCCAAGGCGGAAAATGGCGCGCCGGTGAATTTACGCCAACCGACAGAGGCCGAGCGGCAAATTCAGAAGCTGTTTGCCATCTTTCAGATGACCTACGTCGGTGCGCCGATGATTTATTACGGCGATGAGGCGGGCATGTGGGGCGCTAACGACCCCTGCTGCCGTAAGCCGATGCTGTGGCCAGAACTTGATTTTGAGCCAGAGTTGTATTTGCCAGATGGCGGGAAAAGGGAACGTAGCACGGCCGTTCAATTCAATCACGACCTTTTCAACCATTACAAAAAACTAATCCACATTCGCAATAATTCACCGGCTCTACAAGTTGGCGATTTTGAAACGCTGTTGGCTGACGGGGATGTGTTTGCTTTTCGTCGTTTTTATGAAAGTGAAACTATCGTCGTCGCCCTCAATCGGGGCGCAACGACCCAAACCATCACGCTGCCGGTTAATTCGGCATCGTTTGTTGATTTGCTAAACGACGACGAGCCATATCAAGCCAAAGACGGGCTGTCGGTGCTGGAAGTCCCTGCTCAATGGGGCGCAATTTTACGCGAAGTGACCTGGAAACTGGACACGGATTAACACTGATTCACGCAGATAAAAATCAGCGTTCATCTGTGTTAATCCGTGTCCAAGAACCTGATTAGACTCCCCATCAGAACGACTGATGCTCGGTTCGGCCGATAATTTCCTCTTGCAGCGCCTCGCTCAAATCGCAAAAATAGTCGCTGTAGCCGGCCACGCGCACGATGAGATCGCGGTACTCCTCCGGGTTTTGTTGGGCGGCGCGGAGCGTGCCGGCATCAACCACATTAAACTGGATGTGGTGGCCGTCCAGCTTGAAGTAGGTGCGGACAAGCTGTGATAATTTGGTCAAGCCATCATCGTCTTTCAGCAGATGCGGCGTAAATTTTTGATTCAGCAGTGTGCCGCCGGTGCGGGTGTGATCCATTTTGGCGGCCGATTTGATAACGGCCGTTGGCCCATGCCTGTCCGCCCCCTGCACCGGTGAAATACCTTCCGAAAGTGGTTTACCGGCGAAACGGCCGTCGGGCAGCGCCCCAATCACCGAACCAAAATAAACGTGGACGGTGGTTGGCAGCAGGTTGATGCGGTACTGGCCGCCTTTGGTGTTGGCACGGCCGTCAACCGCCCTAAAATACACCTCAAACACCTGCCGCATAATATCGTCAGCCGCATCATCATCATTGCCGTAGCGGGGTGTGCGATTCACCAACAGCAAACGCAGCCGCTCATGTCCGGCAAAATCAGCCCGCAGCGCCGCCAATAATTCAGCCATCGTCAGATTTTTCTGTGTAAATACATGATGATTGATGGCGCTCAGCCCATCCGTCATCGATCCCAATCCTACGCCCTGAATGTAACTTGTGTTATACCGCGCGCCGCCATCGTGATAATCCTTGCCGGTGGCGATACAATCGTCAATCAACAGCGACAAAAACGGCGCGGGCATGTAGCGGGCATAGAGCCGCTCAATGACATGATTGCCCCGAATTTTGATGTCGATAAAATGGTTCAACTGCTGCTCATAGGCCGCAAAAAACTGCTCAAATGTCTCAAATGTTGTCGGATCGCCCGTTTCCAGCCCGATTTGGCGGCCCGTGCGCGGATCGACGCCATTATTCAACGTAATTTCCAGCACTTTGGGCATATTAAAATAGCCGGTGAGGTTATAATTTTCCTTGCCAAACGCGCCCGTTTCCACACAGCCGCTGGTCCCGCCGTTGCGGGCATCGACCAGCGATTTACCCTGCCGCACTAACTCTTGCACCACCACATCCGTATTAAAAATCGACGGCTGGCCAAAGCCGGTTTTGACGATTTGGGCCGCTCGTTTGATAAACCGATCCGGGTTCTTTTTGCTTAACTGCACCGATGAACTGGGCTGGAGCAGCCGCATTTCCTCAATCACATCCAAAATCAGATAGGTCACTTCGTTGACGGCATCGGAGCCATCGGCTTTGACGCCGCCGGTGTTGATTTGGGCGAAATCGGTGTAGGTGCCGCTCTCAGCGGCCGTTACTCCCACTTTGGGCGGCGCAGGCTGGTTGTTAAACTTAATCCAGAAGCAGTGGAGGAGTTCTTCGGCGAACGGCCGTGTCAACGAACCTCCATCTACCTCCCGCCGATAAAACGGGTACAAATGCTGATCCAGCCGCCCCGGATTGAACGCATCCCACGGATTCAGCTCAATCGTCACGCCCAGGTGCACGAACCAGTAGTATTGCAGCGCCTCCCAAAACGTGCGCGGCGCATGAGCCGGAACCCGCTCACAAACAGCGGCGATCTGCTCCAATTCCGCTTTGCGCTGGGGGTCGCGGGCCTGTCCGGCTTGATGGCGTGCTTCTTCCGCATGGCGTTGGCCAAATCGGATGAGAGCAGCGGCCGTGATGGCCATCGCCTTCAACTGCTCCTGCTTGTCGTACGCGTCGGGATCGTTGAGAAAATCCAACTTGTCCAGCGCCGCCTGAATATCGGCTTGAAAATCGACCATCCCTTTGCCATAAATCTTGTCGTCCAAAACGGTGTGGCCCGGCGAGCGCTGTTCCATGAACTCGGTGAAAACGCCAGCTTCATAGGCCGCGTGCCATTCTGGTGTCATCTCGCTCAAAATCAGGTCGCGCATCGACTTGCCTTCCCACACCGGGATGATGGTTTCGGTATACGCCTGCCGCGCTTCGGGGCTGACGGCAAACGGGATTTTCTCGCGGGTGTCGAGGATTTCCAGGTCTTGCAGGGTATGGCAGCATAATTCGGGATAGGTGGGCGTCGCTTTGGGCGCTGGCCCCTTCTCGCCAACGATTAGTTCGCCCTCACTGATGGTGATGGTTTTGTGTTCCAACAAATATTGCAAGGCCAACGCCCGGCGTACCGGCGTGGAAACCATGCCTAAATCTTGCTGGTAGAAGGCAGTCATCAATTCTGCCCGTTCAGTGGAGATGGTTGGTACGGCGTCCAGGCTTTGCTGGCGTAAACAGGCTACTCGTTCGGTCATGGTCATGAGGTTATCCTTTTTTTGCTTCCACAAATTATTGTAGGGGCGGGACGACCGGGGCGAATTTGTGCTAAGCGTATGGCTTTGTCTCCCGGTCGTCTTGCCCGATTCGGTGTATTGGGCGAGACGGCGCGGGGAACAGGTGGTTTGCTTCAATTTACGCCTTTCCGCGCCGTCCCGCCCCTACAAATTTTCGGTTCTTAGCCGCCAATTTTCACTTGTAAGCCATACTCACGCAACGTGGCGGCAATGGCGGCCATGTGGTCGTCGGATGGGGTGTGCAGGCTGGCCAGTTGGTAGGGTTTGGCGATGCGTTGGTATTTATCAACGGCCGTGCCATGATAAGGCAACAGCGAAATTTGGTTCACATTGGGTAGGCTGGCCACAAATTCGCCCGTCTGCCGGATGTTGTCCGCATCATCGTTGATGCCCGGAATGATGGCGTAACGCAAAATAATGTTGTGGCCGCGTTCTGCTAACGACCGCAAATTGTCCAGAATCAGCTTGTTGGACACGCCCGTCGCTTGCTTATGGCGGCTTTCATCCATCAGCTTGAGATCATAGAGAAACAGATCAACGTAGGGACGAATCCGATCCAATGTATGCCAGGAAACGGCGCCGGAAGTGTCAACGGCCGTATGAATTTCCCGTTCCTTACACCCTTGCAGAAGCGCCAGGATAAAATCCCGCTGCAACAACGGCTCACCACCCGAAAACGTCACCCCGCCACCTGATTCATCATAAAAACTCAAATCGCGCTCAATATTAGCCAACACTTGCGCCACCGTCATCGATTGGCCAATCAATTCCCGCGCTTCGGCATAACAGGTGGCGGTGCAGTCGCCACAGCGAATACATTTATCCCGATCGGTTACCACGCCAGCGCCATTGACCGAAATCGCCCCCTGCCCACACACATCCAGGCAGGCCAAACAGTCGATGCAGCGATTCTCCCGCAGCATCACTTCCGGCTGCAATTCCTGACTTTCGGGATTATGGCACCACCAACAGCGCAGCGGGCAGCCTTTAAGAAAAATGGTCGTCCGTATGCCGGGGCCATCGTGAATAGAAAATCGTTTGGTGTCAAAAACAAACCCTTCAGTCAAGTCAGCCTCACGCGTCATATTATACTGGCAAAGGTCATAATCTGACATTTTACAATACCTTGAGTTTGCAAGTGCACAAGTCTGCAAGTGGCAGGTTTTCTCTGGTCACAGGTGTTTGCAAACCTGTAAATTTGCCACCCAACAAAAATGTTACTTTACGCCGGGGATTTTCTAATTCCGGGAATTGCGTGCCGCAGGTTTGGCAAAAAAAGTTTCCCATCATTTTCTCCGTTCAAGATTGGCGACATTATAACGAAAAACGGCCGTTTCTGATCAACTAATCATACTTCCAGCTACGGCAGGTCAGACAAGTTGTCATTGTCCAATTCATCGATTTGGTTGAGTAAACTATCCAAATCGTTAAACAGGTTCTCCGTTTCGGCTGAGAGGGCCGGGGCCGGTTCCTGAGTGGGCAGGGCATTGCGGCGAGAACCGATACGGCCGTTACAAGCCATTGACGACAGGACAAGCAGCAGCAGCGCCAGGAGTAAATATACTAACATCGGTCATAAAGTGACAGAATGGATACCCGCCTTCGCGGGTATGACAACCTCTGGCAACTGTCATTCCTGCGAAGGCAGGAATCCATGCTTCAAAATGCCAGATTATGCCCATGCTGAGTATACCTTCGACAGGCTCAGGTAGTGGCCTGTATGGTTACGAAGAGGGAATTGAGTTGGAGAAAACGAGGGGAAAAGGGTTTACCGGCTCAACACGTCAGCCAGAACAGCTTCGAAAGGTTGGCCAGCGGCCTGCTGCGCTGGAGCGATTTGATCGGAGGGCAGGTATTCTTGCAGTTTGGCGCACAGGGTTTCGGCGCGCTGTCTGGTCTCCCAATCGAGGCCCGGATGCTGCAAGACAGACAACGTCCAAACGAGCGCGGTGAATGGATCACCAAAATGGGCATGGCAAACGGCCGTTCCCACCACCGCCGCCAAAATATACCGCACTGAATGAACCCTTTGCTGGCTGCGCAAAAACCGTAAAAAGCGATTGTGGGCTGCCTCAAAATTTTGCGCCGCGATTTCCAGAAAGCCCATCATCACCCAGG
>JBNKZT010000312.1:0-7513 GCA_050301775.1 Promineifilaceae bacterium (SeqCode) | reverse complement strand
CATTTTTTAATCGAATAGCCGAGAGTGACCCCTTGGATACGCAGGTTTAACCAGTCTTGCCACTGTAATATAAGGAGAACCTTAGAAAATTCCTTCTTGTTGCCCTGTAAAAAGATTATGCTAAAATCCTTAATTGGAAACGGAGACTGCCCTAATACCTTTTAGCAGGAGAAAACCTTTGAGCGAAAACGCAACCCAGAAGAATTGGATGGTCATTTTGACTGTCTTGTTATTGGGCGCGATGGTTGTCGCTGGACCGTTGCTAACGGCTCAGATTGGCCCGGATGCGCCTAAGATTGAACTGCCTTTGCCTTTTGCTATTGGCGGATCCAATACAGTGGCCATGAGTAGTTGGCAGGCCATTCTCGGCTTGGTTGTGCTCATTGCCGGGGCGATAGGTGCAGTCGGTGTCGGCATTTCTTTTATTTTCTCCCGCGCGGAAAAACAAACGGCTGATGTGCTGGCTAGCGAAAGTTTTCAGGCTAAAAAATCGGCGCTGGATAAACTTGAATCCGAAAAAGTTAAACAGATGAACATGGATCGAGATGTAGCCGGTGTGCCCGATCATACTCGCCTCAACTGGTCGGCCGTTAGTACGTCGCTGGTCGTGATTTTGTTCACCGTATTTGGCGGCATGTTGATTAACAGCGCTTTTATCCCGGAAAGCGAGTATTTGGTAGACGGCCGTACCGCCGCCGGCATCAACGTCACCCTCATCTGGTTAGCCCTCATCAGCTTTTTCATCATCATGCTGCGCAGCCGTTTGCTGCAAGCCCAAACTGCTGAAAAACCCATTTCCTGGGATTCGGTCTGGATAGTAGGGACTGGTTTACTTGTCGTTGGTGCCGGACTGACCGTCATTTTGTACCTGTCGGGTCAGCCCGATGTGGAAAGAGCGATTAATTCGACCGTACCCGTCGTCGGGGGATTTGCTTTGACTGCTTTGCTCATCCTGGCCTGGCGCATTCGCCCGCAGCAGTTCAAAGAGATCGAACAAACCGACAACAGCGGCATCCCCTGGGACTTTATCTGGGTCTTGATAAGCGGCTTGCTCGTCGTCGGATTAGGCTTATCCATCACCGCCTATCTCAATTCACCCTTCTAACTTAAATTCATTTCCCATAAAAACCGAGTTGCCTTGAGTGCGTTTCAACGCACTTCTCCCTCTAGCTGTGGATTTCAATCCACAGATGTCAGGAAAGAAAATATGAGTAAACGAAATCATTATGTTGCTGTTACAGCTTTGGTCATTGTAACCTCTTTCATCCTCTACTTTATTTTGCGGATGATCTATACCTTGCCAACAGCCGCCAGCGCCGAAGCGGGGCCGATTGACCAGATGTTCACCGGGCATTTCATTGCCATCGCCTTCCTCTTTTCCCTCATCATGGTTTTCATGCTGTATTCGGCCGTTGTTTTCCGCCGCCGTCCGGGAGATGAAGAAGATGGCCCCCACATTCACAGCAACACTGCCCTCGAAATCCTTTGGACAGTTATTCCCACCTTTGTCGTCCTCGGTTTTGGCATTTGGGGAACAGTGACCCTCAACGGTTTGGTCAGCGCCAAAGAAAATGAAATGGTTATCAAAGTCGTCGGCCAACAGTGGGCCTGGAGCTTTGAATATCCCGAACAGGAAAACTTGACCTCACCCAAACTGGTTTTGCCGGTGGATCGCACGATTGTTTTGCAAATGGAATCCAGAGATGTTCTGCATTCCTTCTGGGTGCCGGAATTCCGTGTCAAGCAAGATTTGGTACCGGGACGCACCACCACATTACGCATCACCCCCACCAAATTGGGCGATTACAAAGTCCGCTGTGCCGAAATTTGCGGCCTCAACCATACCAACATGCTGGCTGATGTTCAGGTTGTGACCACGTCTGGGTTTAATTCCTGGGTGGAAGAACGGCTGCAAGCCCCGGTTTATGCCGATATGACGCCGGAAGAACGCGGTGCAATCTGGTATGCGGAACCGCCGGGCAATCAATATGCAGCCTGCTCTGGCTGTCATAGTGTTGATGGCAGTGTGATGGCTGGGCCGACGTGGTTGGGGGTTTACGGCCGTTCCGAAGCCTTAGACGACGGCACAACCATCACCGTAGACGATGAATACATCCGTAACTCGATCCTCAACCCCAACGCCCAGATTGTTGCTGGTTTCCAACCCAACGTCATGCCCCAAACCTTTGGCGACACCTTTGCCGCCATTGAGGCTGAAATTCTGACCAACGAAGGTGTTGAAATCGATATGATCGCCGACCTCATCGCCTTTATGCAAACCCTGGAGGAGTAAGAAACGTCCATGAATAAATTAACGATTTGGCTCACCTCAGCCTACGTTCGCGGATTGATTGGCCAGGCCATTGGCACCGCCCTGGGCATTGGCTTCATCCAGGCCATCCGCGGCGCGATGGGACTGGAATACAACATCGAACCCGGTGTTGTCTTTGGCGCGCTCATCGGCGTCATCGGCTTTTTGCTGGCTGCTGGTGTCCTCACCGACTGGATCAAGTGGATTTCCGGCAAAAAGACACCGCTTAAGCACGGTGTGCCTGAGGGCAAACCGGAATGGTCTCGTTACCTCAACGTCGATGTCAACCATAAAGTCATCGGCATCCAGTATGGTTATACCAGTGTCATTGTTTTGCTGGTTGGTGGTTTATTTGCCGTCCTGTTCCGCATTGAGTTGGCCGCGCCAGGGATGCAGTACCTGAGCAATAATAATTACAACACCCTTTTCAGCGCCCACGGCATCATCATGATCGCCAGCATTCTTCTGGGTGTTGGTGCGATGGTCAACTACCTGGTTCCATTGATGATTGGCGCATCAGACATGGCTTTCCCCCGATTGAACGCATTCAGCTATTGGGTAGGTATACCAGCCGTTGCCTTGATTTTGTCCGGCATGTTTGTTGGCGGCTGGGATACCGGCTGGGTCGGATATCCGCCATTGAGCTTGCGCGCTCCGTTGGGTGTCCAATTGTTCCTGCTCGGCTTCTACATCAACGGTCTTTCCTCCATTGCCAGTTCAATTAACCTGCTGGTCACTGTTGCCACCATGCGGGCCAAAGGGATGTCGTTGTTCCGTATGCCCATCTTCATTTGGGCGGCGATTGCCGCCTCCATCATCCAGTTCACGGCTACCCAAACCGTTGGTATGGCGCTGCTTATGGTGGTGACGGAACGGACGATTGGCCTGAACTTTTTCAATCCCGACATGGGCGGCAATCCGGTTTTATATCAGCATTTATTCTGGTTTTATTCTCACCCGGTGGTGTACGTTTTCATCCTGCCGGGATTGGGTGTCATCAGTGAATTGCTGCCGGTCTTTTCACGTAAGCCGCTGTTCGGCTACAAATGGATTGCTCTCTCCAGCCTGGGCATTGCCCTCGTTGGTTTCCTGGTCTGGGCACACCATATGTTCACTTCCGGCATGAACGATGCCCTGCGGATTCCGTTCATGATTTCGACGATGTTTGTGGCTATTCCTACCGGGGTTAAGTTTTTTAGTTGGGTGGCGACGATGTGGGAAGGCAAGCTCTCCTTTGAAACGCCGATGCTGTTTGTCTTGGGTTCTATTTCGGTCTTTCTGATTGGTGGTGTTACTGGACCGATTTTGGGCACGATTCCGACCGATTTGCATTTGCATGACAGTTATTGGGTGGTGGGGCACTTCCATTCAACGATGTTTGGCGGCTTTGTTTTCCCATTCTTTGCGGCCGTTTACTATTGGTATCCTAAAATTAGCGGCCGTATGTACAAAGAATCGCTGGGCAAACTCCACTTCTGGCTGATGACGCCGGCTTTTTGGCTGATGAGCCTGGGCCAGATGCGCATTGGTTTGATGGGGATGCGCCGCCGTATTGCTGATTACGATCCGGCATTGGGCATCCAAACGACGCAAGTTTTGATTACCGTGGCGGCATTGGTCATTGGCTGGTCGATTTTGATTATGATCTACAATTTGATTAGCAGTGCCCGGACGCAGGAAAAGGCAGCCACCAATCCCTGGGGGTCCCGTTCACCGGAATGGCAGATTCCCTATCCGGTGCCGGAATTCAATTATGATGTTCCCTTTGAAGTGGTTGGCGATCCGTATGATTATGGGCTGGCAGGGTCCAAGTATATTCAAGCCGTACCCATGCCATCTCCTGGAGACTAGAGGCTACGAGACTGGAGACTACAAGATTATGAACGAAAGGAAAGCGGCGGCGTATCGCCTGGGTCTGATTACAATAGCGGTTTTGTTTGTGTTGACGATTATCGAATTTTGGATTGGCGTCAATGTTGAGAGCCGGCTGGTTTGGATGTTTATCATCGCTTTGTTGAAAGTGGGCGTGATTGTGCAGAACTTTATGCATATTTACCGTTTGTGGAATGAGGAGAGTCATTAATGAGTGCAGCGACAGCCCATCACGAAGATCAGGCACATAGCCACAGTCATGACAATAGTCATGAGCTGCCCTTTGCGGTTCAGTTAAAGAGTAACCGGCTTGGTTTATGGTTGTTCTTTTTCTCGGAAATATTTTTATTTGCGGCGCTGCTGGTCGCTCGTTTTGCCCTGTGGGGTAATACTCGGCCGGAATTAAGCCAGGTTGTGGGTTTGATTACGACCAGTGTATTGCTGTTGAGCAGTTTTGCTGTGAATCGAGCTGAATCGGGAATGGCACACAATGATCGCCAGACGTTTCAAATTTGGATGCTCATTGCCGCATTTCTGGGCACGCTGTTTTTTATTGGCGTGGTGTTTATGGAATGGAACGTTTTCGGTTTGCAAGGCGAGATAGCCGGGATTGAGTTGTTCGGCTATTTGAAACCAACTGATGGTGTGTTTGGCGCGGTTTTTTATGCGATGACGGGGATGCATGCGCTACATGTGTTGAGCGGGATTGTGCTGTTGTTGATTGTGTGGAATAACGGCCGTAAAGGCCACTTCTCCAGCGAAAAACATTGGGGTGTGGAAGGGGCTGCTTTGTACTGGCATTACGTTGACGTGATTTGGGTCTTCTACTATCCGGCGCTATATTTGATAGGTAAAGCAGCATAACGCAATTTAGTAAGCTAGACCCCCACAATGGGGAGTGACAATGGATCCGATTTTGAAGGCCGCGCTTTCCTCCTGGGATTGGCGGCCTGATGTTATTTTAACACTGCTGCTGGCCGGCACGCTTTTTGTCACCGGTTGGTGGCGTTTGCGCCAGCGCACTCAGGCAGCGTCACGCACGGGTGGTTGGCGGGCCTCGGCTGCCTGGCGGCCGATTTCGTATGTGGCCGGTCTGATTTTTGTGGGTCTGGCGTTGATGTCGCCGCTGGATGTGTTAGCGGCGCAGTTGTTTTCGATGCATATGATTCAGCATTTGCTGTTGATTATGATTGCCCCGCCGCTGATGTTAATTGCCAACCCGATGCCGTTTATGTTGTGGGGACTGCCGGATAAATGGCGGCTGAAAATCGGGCGAGGACTGGCGCGGCTGCTGAACGGCAAATCTATTTTTCGACATTATTTGCAAAAAGCGACAACGCCAGGCGTAGTCTGGATGATCTGGTTGATATCGATCATTGGCTGGCATGACCCCAATGCTTATAATGCAGCACTGCGCAGTAATGTTGTCCATGATATTGAACATTTGACTTTTTTCTTTGGCGGGATGCTGTTTTGGTGGCATGTGACGGGGGCCGGACCGCGCATTCACAAGCAGTTTGGCCTGATTGGACGGACTGCGTTTGCGTTATCGGCCGTTCCCCCCAACATGCTTACCGGCGCCGCTATTGCTTTTGCCACCGAGCCAATTTACACCTATTACAACAATGTGCCCCGTCTCATGGGACTCTCGGTGCTGGAAGACCAGCAGTTGGGCGGCGTCATTATGTGGGTTCCGGGCAGCATGATGTACATCATTGCCGCGTTGGTGCTGATCAGCCGGCTGCTGCAAGGGGAATCGCGCAAACCGGCGTTGCCGGAGGTGGAGTGGGGCAGTGACGAGGCGCTGATTGCACCGGGGTTGGAAAAATGAGCCGTGTTTTGTCTGTGGGGAAGGCGTTGGTCAGCCGCCAATGGCTGCTGCCAACGCTGGTAGTGATCGCCGGGATGATTCTCCTGGCTCGCTTGGGGTTTTGGCAGTTAGATCGGTTGGATCAGCGGCGGGAAAAGAATGCAGCTCTGGTTGCGGCGCTGGAATCGGAACCAGTGAATTTGAATGAAGCGGCGCTGCCGGATGATTTGGTTCCGCTGAAAGATCGGGATGTTGTGGTGCAGGGTGAATTTGATTTTTCGTATCAGGGCATTGTAAAGCTGCAAAATTTCCAGGGGCGGCCAGGCGTGAATCTGGTTGCGCCGTTGGTGTTGGCGGATAGGGATACGGCCGTTCTCGTTGATCGTGGCTGGGTTCCCGAAGACAATAACTTCGCCGCCTATGATGAATCCGGCCCGGTTATCATCAACGGTTACATTGCCCTGACCCAAACCCTCAATCGGGAGGGCGCATCCAGCACGTTGACGGATGAACTGGCTTGGTACCGGGTAGACATTGGCGCCATCCAGACACAGATGCCCTACAAACTCCTGCCAATATTCATCAAACAAGCGCCGGACGAGAATAATGATCAGCCGCCCCGGCGCGGCGAGCGGGAAGTGGATTTGTCAGAAGGGCCACATCTGGGCTATGCGGTTCAGTGGTTTTTGTTCAGTACGATTTTAGGGGTGATGTATATTGTCCTGGTGAATAAGGGTTTGGCGAAGAAATGAAACGGTGGTTGATTGGTGGGTTGGTGGGTTTGTTGGTTTTGGTGGGGGGGATACGGCCGTTACTGGCCCACGGTGGCGGTGAAATCAAAATCGGGCGGGAACCAGTTGGCCCCTACAAACTAACTGTCTGGATGAATCCACCTCAAGCCCAGCCGGGCGAAACCATCCACATCACCGTTGGGGCGTTGGCCGAAGACGATTCCCCTTTGTTGGATGCGGCGATAGTTGTGCAGATGACCAACGTTGCCGGCGGCGTCGTTGTCATCACCAAACCGGCCACCACGGAACAATCCACCAACAAACTATTTTACGAAACCGACTTCCCCGCCCCGGACGAAGGGCTGTACGAAATCAGTGTGGCCATGACCAGGGGCGATGTGTCCGGTCAGGTCGCCTTCCAAACCGAAGTCCAAACAAAACAAAACGTAAACTGGCTGGTCATTGGCCTGATGGGACTTGGTGTTGTCTTGGCCGGGGCGCTTTTTCTGGCCAACCGCACTGGCAGCGTCGAACCGGAAATTCCCTGAAGTTAATCCAACAAGGTTGGCGCAGCCAGTTCAAAAACAGCCTGGGCATAAGCGCGCAGGCGAGATTCGGCCTTTTGATCATTGACCAGTTCTCTGTAGGGAAGTTTGCTGCCCTGCCAGCCTTCCGTGTGCCAGGACGCACCGGACGGCAGCGGCTTATCCAGCAGTTGGTCGGCCTCAAACGGCCAGGGATTGGAATAGAAATACGGATCGCCGCCGGGATAAAAGCCTAGATTGATTT
>JBNKZT010000311.1:0-7513 GCA_050301775.1 Promineifilaceae bacterium (SeqCode) | reverse complement strand
CCCAGGGCAGCGAACCGCCGTTGGTATCACACAAAACCACGCAGTCAGCGCCGTTGATGGCCGCCGTTTTGACAGTGGCGACGGCGTATTCCGGGTTGGCCTTATAGCCGTCGAAGAAATGCTCGGCATCGTAAATGACTTCGCGCCCTTTGGTCTTGCAGTAGGCGACGCTTTCGCCAATCATGGCCAGATTTTCTTCCATCCCAGCTTCCAGTACGTCAGTTACGTGCAAGTCCCAGCTTTTGCCCACCAGGGTGACAACCGGGGTTTCGGCGTCAATGAGCAGTTTGAGATTGACGTCCTCTTCAGGAACCGCACCTTTGCGCCGGGTGCTGCCAAAGGCACAGATTTTGGCATTTTGCCATTCCATCGTCGCCGCCCGGCGGAAAAATTCCACGTCCTTGGGATTGGAACCGGGCCAGCCGCCTTCGATGTAATGCACGCCAAATTCATCTAATTTTTGGGCGATTTTGAGCTTATCATCAACAGAAAGAGAAATCCCTTCGCGTTGGGTGCCATCACGAAGGGTTGTGTCGTAAACAAATACTTGGGTCATGTTTGCCTCAAAATGAGACTGGAGACTGGAGATTAGAAACTAAAAACAATCTCCAGTCTCTAGTCTCTAATCTCCAGTTGTTCGTACTCTGGCCGGGTGTGCCGCTTCATAGGCTGCGACAGACTCGGCCTGCTTAAGTAAGTAGCCAAGTTGATCGACGCCTTCGAGCATACAGGTCTTGCTGAAGTTGTCGATGGGGAAAGTGACGGAACGGCCGTCCGGCAAGGTCAACGTCTGCTTCTCCAGATCAATCGCTACCTGGGTGGCCGGGTCTTCTTCAACCAGACTGAGAAGCTGCCGGTGCGTAGCCTCGTCAACGATGACCGGCAGCAGGCCGTTTTTCAGCGCATTGTTGCGGAAAATGTCGGCAAACGAGGTGCTGATGACGGCACGGAAACCCCAATCCATCAACGACCAGGGCGCGTGTTCCCGGCTGGAACCGCAGCCAAAATTATCACCGGCCAACAGGATGTTAGCCCCCTGAGATTCTGGCAGGTTGAGGGGAAAGTCTGGCTTAGGTTGGCTGTCTTCGTTGTAACGCCAGTCGGCAAACAGGTTGACGCCCAACCCGGCTTTGCTGATCGTCTTCAAAAAGCGGGCCGGAATAATCTGGTCCGTATCAATATTTTCCGTCGGAATCGCCACCATGTGGCTGGTTAAAGTCGTAAAAGGGTTCATTGGTTAAGTTCTGGAGACTAGAGAATGGAAACTAGAGACTGATAATCTCCAGTCTCCAATCTCCAGTCTCTAGTCATCTAATCTCCATTAAAACTTCTTACATCCGTCACAACACCGGTCACAGCCGAAGCGGCTGCGGTGAGCGGGCTGGCCAGGAAGGTACGGCCGCCTTTGCCCTGCCGCCCTTCGAAGTTGCGGTTGCTGGTGCTGATGGCGTATTGGCCAGGCTGAAGCTGGTCGCCGTTCATGGCGATGCACATCGAGCAACCGGCTTCACGCCATTCGGCCCCGGCCGCCTGGAAAATCTCAGCCAGACCTTCTTGCTCGGCCTGTTTTTTGACCTCTTGCGAGCCGGGCACGACCATGACGCGCACGCCGTCCTTCACTTTTTTGCCTTTCAGCAGCCCGGCAGCCAGGCGCAAATCGGAGATGCGCGAGTTGGTACAGGAGCCGATGAAGACAACGTCAATGGGATGACCCAGTAACGGCCGTCCCGCTTCCAAATCCATATACGCCAGCGCCTTCTTCACCGTGTTACGCTCGCTCAAATCGGCGATGTCTTCCGGGTTGGGGATGGGGGCGGTGATGGGCAGGCCGAGGCCGGGATTGGTACCATAGGTGATCATCGGTTCCAGCGCGGAAGCGTCAATCGTGATTGATTTGTCGTAGACTGCGCCTTCATCAGAGGCCAGTGTGCGCCAGGTGGCGACGGCTTTGTCCCACTCTTCGCCTTGAGGGGCCAACGGCCGTCCCTTGATATATTCAAACGTCGTCTCATCCGGAGCCACCAAACCGGCCCGCGCCCCGCCTTCGATGCTCATGTTGCAAATCGTCATCCGCTCTTCCATGGAGAGGGCGCGAATGGCCGGGCCTGTGTATTCAAACACATGGCCCGTTCCACCTCCTACACCGATTTTTGCCAGCAGGGCCAGGATGATGTCTTTGGCCGACACACCCGGCTTCAGCTGGCCCTCAACTTGCACTTTGTACGTCCTGGGTTTCGTTTGCAGCAGCGTTTGCGTAGCCAGGACGTGCTCCACCTCGCTGGTGCCAATGCCAAAGGCCAGCGCGCCAAACGCGCCGTGGGTCGCCGTGTGGCTGTCACCGCAGACAATGGTCATACCCGGCTGGGTCAGCCCCAGTTCCGGCCCAATGACATGGACGATGCCCCGGTTGGGGCTGTCCATCCCGTGCAGCGGAATGCCGAAATCCTGGCAGTTTTTCTCCAGGGTAGCGATTTGCTTGGCGGCAATGGCGTCGCTGATGGGGATGTGCAGCGGCGTGGTCGGGATGCTGTGGTCCATGGTGGCGACGGTTTGGGACGGCCGTTTCACCGTCAATCCCTTTTCGCGCAGCCCCGAAAACGCCTGCGGCGACGTTACCTCATGCACCAGATGTAAATCAATATAAAGCACCGCCGGACTGCCCGGCTCATCTACAACGACGTGGCTCTCCCAGATTTTGTCGAAAGTCGTCTTTGGTTGGGTCATGTAATCTCCGATTCGTGTGGCGTGACTGAGTTGTGTATCGGGAATCGGAATTCCCGATACCTGACGCACTGGGAGTTTCGGGAATTCCAATTCCCGAAACATACCAGCTTTACATTACCGTCTCTTCCCTATTTTCAACTCTCAGCCATCAACAATTTTTCACTCGCTTTCTCTTCTCGTGCCGCCAACATCTTGTTCAACGCGCTCAAATAGGCGCGGGCACTGGCCACGACAATGTCCGTGCTGGCTCCGTGGCCGCTAAAGGTGCGGGCGAATGGCTGGTTCGTCTGCGGATTAAAGCCGTACTCGCCGCCGTCTTCATCCGGCTGGATGCGGATGGTCGTTTCGGCGATGGCGTCCAATCCTTCGGTGACGGCGTTAATCGTGAACTCCGTCAGCCGGTTGGACGTGCCGATGATGCGGTTGACGGCCTGGTAGACGGCGTCTACCGGCCCGGTTCCCAAGGCGGCATCCCGGTACTCTACACCATCCGGCCCGGTCAGGCTGACCGATGCTGTCGGCATGGAGTGGTCACCGCATGACACCTGAATATTATTCAGCTTCCAGATTTCCGGCGGCTGGTACACTTCATCGGCAATGATCGCTTCCAGATCGGCGTCGGTGACGACCTTTTTCTTGTCGGCCAGATGTTTGAAGCGTTTGAAAGCGGCATCCAGGTCTTCTTTGTCCAGATCGCCATAGCCCATTTCCTTCAAACGGACGCGGAAAGCGTGACGGCCGCTGTGTTTACCCATGACCAGTGTCGAAGCATTTAAGCCGACCGTCTCTGGCCGCATGATCTCATAGGTTTGGTGATTTTTGAGCATGCCATCCTGATGAATGCCGGCCTCGTGAGCAAAAGCGTTGGCCCCTACGATGGCTTTGTTGGGTTGGACGACCATGCCGGTGTAGGCGCTGACCATGCGGCTGGTGCGCGTAATTTGGGCCGTATCGATGTTGTGGTCCAAATAGTAGGTCGTTGGCCGGGTCTGTAAGGCCATCGCCACCTCTTCCAGCGAGGTGTTGCCGGCCCGTTCGCCGATGCCGTTGATGGTCACTTCCACCTGCCGCGCACCTGACTGAATGCCGGCCAGGGTATTGGCCGTGGCCAGCCCTAAATCGTTGTGGCAGTGGGTGGACCAAACGACCGTATCGGCCCCCGGCGTTTTTTCGATGAGGTATTTGATGAGACGGCCGTACTCTTCCGGCGTGGTATAACCGACAGTATCGGGAATATTGAGGGTGGTTGCCCCGGCTTTAATGGCTTCGGTCAGTACCTGCACCAAAAAGTCCGGGTCAGAACGGCCGGCATCTTCCGGCGAGAATTCGACGTCATCACACAAGCTTTTGGCAAAACTGACGGCTCTGATGGTCTGCTCAATGCACTCTTCGCGGTCGATTTTGAGCTTGTGTTGCAGATGAATGTCGCTGGTGGCCAGAAAGGTGTGGATGCGGTGGCGCGGGGCCACTTTGACGGCATCGTAAGCGCGCTGGATGTCGGTTTCGTTGGCGCGGGCCAGGCCGGTGATGACCATTGGCTGGCCGCTTTTGCGCCCTTCGGTCAGCGGCCCGACTTCCTGGGCGATGCGGCGCACGGCGTCAAAGTCGCCCTGCGAGGCGATGGGGAAACCGGCTTCGCAAATATCAACGCCCAGTCGGGATAGCTGGCGGGCGATTTCCAGTTTTTCTTCTACGTTCAGGGTTGCGCCGGGCGATTGTTCGCCGTCGCGCAGGGTGGTATCGAAGAACAGGACGGTGTTGTTGGTGTCCATTTTTCCTCCATGCGGGGATGAGGGGGTGAAGGGGTGACGTTTTCACCCTTTCACCCCTTCACTCTTTCACCCGCTCAAACTTCTTTCGGGTTCAGCCAGGGCATCATGACCCTCAGCTTTTTGCCGACTTGTTCAATTTTGCTGTTACGGCCGTTTTCCCGCATCTGATTAAACCAGGGACGGCCGTTAGCATTCTCATCAATCCATCCTTCGGCATAAGCACCGGAGCGGATATCTTGCAGCATCTGTTTCATGGTGGCGCGTGTATCATCCGTGATAATCTTGGAACCGGCGGTGTAATCGCCATGTTCGGCCGTATCACTGATGCTGTAACGCATGTAACTCATGCCCCCCTGATACATCAGGTCAACAATGAGTTTTAATTCATGCATACATTCAAAATAAGCGATTTCTGGCTGGTAGCCGGCCTCGACCAACGTATTAAACCCTGCTTCTACCAGCGCCGTGACGCCGCCGCATAACACCGCTTGTTCGCCAAAGAGATCGGTTTCGGTCTCTTCGGAGAAAGTCGTTTCAAGTACGCCGGCTCGCGTGCCGCCAATACCCTTGGCATACGCCAGGGCAAATTCTTTGGCCTGGCCGCTGGCATCCTGATGAACGGCTACCAAACAGGGCGTACCGGTTCCTTCCACGTACAGTTCGCGTACGCGGTGGCCCGGCGATTTCGGGGCGACCATGCTCACGTCCACAAAATTGGGCGGCACAATCTGGCCGAAACGAATGTTAAAGCCGTGACCGAACATGATCGTATCGCCCGGCTTCAAGTGGGGTTCGATGGACTCTTTGTAAACGGCTGCCTGACTGGTATCCGGCAGCAAAATCATGATGACGTCGGCTTCGGCACAAGCCGCGCCGGTTTCCATCACCTTTAATCCGGCGGCTTCGGCGGCCGCCCAAGATTTGCTGCCTTCGTACAAACCCACACGTACGTCGGCTCCGGAATTGGCCAGATTGAGTGAATGGGCATGCCCCTGGCTGCCATAGCCCAGCACGGCAATTTTTTTGCCGTCAAGCAAGCTCATGTCTGCGTCTTTGTCGTAGTAAATGTTTGCCATTGTTTTCCTCTTGTGAATTTGGACGCAGAGTTGCACGGAGGGGCGGAGATTCGCGGAGAGTAAAAGGAGAAAAACAAATTTCTTCTTCTCTCCGCGAATCTCTGCGTTTACTCCGCGAATCTCTGCGTAGTAAAAATCTTAACTATGTCCGTTTTTGTAGCCGGCAACGGCTGTTTTCTGTTCGGCCGCCCGGTCATGACTGCCACGTACCATCGCCAGACGACCACTGCGCACCATTTCCACGATGCCGAATTGGTTAAGCAAGTTGATGAGCGATTGCACCCGATCTTCCGGTCCAACAATTTGAATGATGAGTGTTTCCATATCCACATCGACGATGCTGCCGCGGAAAATATCGACGATTTGCATCACTTCGGAGCGGTTGCCGTTTTTGGCCTTGACTTTGATCAGCGCCAGTTCCCGGTTTACGGTGGGGACATCGGTGACATCTTGTACGGCCGTGACGTTGATCAATTTATACAACTGCGTCTGCACCTGGCGCATTTCCCGGTCATCACCCTCGGCGACAAAGGTCATGCGGCTGATACCCGGCGTTTCACTGTGTCCCACGGCCAGACTTTCGATATTAAAATTACGGCGGCGGAACAAGCCAGCCACCCGATTCAAAACGCCCGGTTTGTCTTCCATCCAGGCAATCATGGTGTGTTGATTAGTCATTTTAGTCTCCTTGTCTCCTCGTCTTAGTCGCCAGTCTCAGTTGCCGATGACGGCCGTCGAATCATATCGGCGTTGCTTTTGCCGGGGGCTACCATCGGGTATACATTGGTGAACTCTTCCACCTGGAAGTCCAGCAGGAATGGTCCTTCTGCTGCTTGTGCTTCCTTGATCGCTGCATACACATCATCTTTATTTGTCACGGCGCGGGCCGGAATGCCATACGCTTCGGCCAGCTTGACAAAATCGGGGTTAAAAAGCGGCGTACCAGAATGGCGTTTGTTGTAGAAAACATCCTGCCATTGACGAACCATGCCCAGGAACCCATTGTTGATAATGGCTATTTTAATCGGTAGTCGTTCCTGCATCACCGTTGACAGTTCGACCATCGTCATTTGGAAACCGCCATCACCAGCGACAACCCAAATTTCCTCATCCGGCAAACCCATTTGCGCACCGATAGCGGAGGGTAGGCCGTACCCCATCGTGCCCAGACCACCGGACGTCAGCAAACTACGCGGCTTGGTGTGATGATAATATTGGGCTTCCCACATTTGGTGTTGGCCGACATCGCTGACGACGGTGGCCTCTCCCTCATTGGTCGCGTGCCAGAGTTGTTTCATGATATAAGGAGCAATTAATTCGTCCGTTTCCTGAGCCAAAATGTCGCGGTCGCTTGTTTCCTGCTTCCACTCGGCAATTTGGGACAGCCAGGCCGGATGTTCATTTTGTTCTACCTGGGGCAGCAGTTCACGCAAGGTCAGCAGCGCATCGCCCACGACAGGGGTGTTAATGGTAATGTTTTTGCCCATTTCGGCCGGATCCAGGTCAACATGGATGATTTTGGCTTTGGGTGCAAACGTATCGAACACACCGGTAAGACGGTCATCCAGCCGTGCCCCAATTGCAAACATCACATCACACTCTTGCAAAGCGTAGTTGCAATAGGCTTCACCGTGCATACCGCCCCAGCTAATCGACAAGGGATGGGTTGAAGGGAAGGTACCAATACCCAGCAGGCTGGTGGCGACGGGAATATTGGCTTTTTCGGCCAATTGACGCAGCTCTTTTTCGGCTTTGGCTATGGAAACGCCTTGTCCGGCAACGATAAGGGGCTGTTTGGCCTCGTTGAGCAATCGGGCGGCACGGGCCACTGATTCGGGGGTGGGTGCGTTCTGATTAGGGTTGTAACCCGGCAAATCAACAGTTTCCGGATACTCAAATTCCATCGAATCTTGCAGCACATCTTTGCAAATATCGATCATG
>JBNKZT010000310.1:0-7518 GCA_050301775.1 Promineifilaceae bacterium (SeqCode) | reverse complement strand
AGTTTTTCTTTTGGTAAGTCTAGTTTATGATTGTCGTTAAGCTGGTCAATCGTTCTTGGCACCCCTTTTAGTTCAAGAGGCATTTCAAAATCGTCCAAGATGCCAATAATGTCTTCAACATCATTTTCTTTTAGCCCAATTTCTTTGATGATCCTTTGAGCTACTTTTTTCGTGCTTTTTAATGCAAGCGTATCTAACAAATTCCAGGTTGCTTCAGAGGCCAGGATTTCACAATTATTTATTCCTCCTAGCAATTGGATTACTGCTGTTGAATATTTTTCAACTTTAGAAGGGCGTATTTCATACCCCTTACCTTGAAAAAATAGTTTAATAGCTTCTCTCTCTAAGGGAATAGTTAATTTCTGGAAGTGTGGTTTTGAAGTTGAGTCGATAGCCATGCTCAACCCATAACGAGAAAACCAACTGTCCCTCTTGATTTTTTCAGCCACTTGACGGTTATGGGGGTATCTACCCCATATTTCACATTCTAGATCGAGCGCAATTGTTCCGTTTAATTGACTTTGAAAGTCAGAGGGGGGTTCAATGTATATTTCATTTTCCCCGAATTCAAAATTGATTAATTGGATTTTGCTGCCTGAAACGCCTTCGTAATAATTGTCAGGTGTAACTAAACGAGAAAAAATATAGCTAAGTGGGCGATCTTCAACTGTCTGTAAGGATTTTTGATCCTCACCCAAATAAAGAGTATTCCCTGTTATTTTATCTTCTTTAAACTTCTGCAGAATCGGCAAGGAAGAGACGGCGTTTTCCGCTCTGGTAGTCATCTCTTTGGTGTAACAATAAAATCGAATATCCAAGTTTGTAGTTCGCCCAGGAAAGAAGAGTGTATCCTTAACCGTGGTGAACAAATTCTCGATATTGTTAGCAGTTTCGAGCAAATCTATAGGCAAACAAAGAGTTTGTCGGAACGGGGGGATACGTTGTTTGAAATTAACAGCCTCCCTGATTGCACGGATATTCCAAAACATCACTATATCTTTGGTTGACTTTGGATCAACCAAGGCAATATCCATATGATCAAAAAGAAATCCCCAACCTCTCACTTTGTAAGAGTAAAAACCATAACTTGTTAGATTAATAACAGAGTCAAATGGAGATATGTTAAGCTGACTTTTCCAAAACTCCTCAGAGTTTAATGAAATATCTTTATAATCCACACTGTGAAAAGACCTATGATAAAACTCTTCTTGGCCAGGAAATATGTTGCCATAAATTGCTTGACTCATTAAATGGCTATCTTCCAATATCAATTGACTGACGGTTAATTTCTCCTTAAATCGAACATCGTCGGGAATTGCATGTAATGTATGAAGCGTTCTATCTGTTTGTTCAAAAGAGTCGCCATCTTGAATTTTAATCATCCGATATGGGAAAATATTGCTCAATTGTCTTTGAAGCTGATTTGTAATGTTGTCGTTGAGGAAATCACCTCCTCTAAAAAACACAAACCAATCTGGTTCGTGAAGTGAAATAAGATGTTTATGTATTTCGTCTATCGAATTTTCTTCACGGCGAATTGGAACGATAAGATGCCGATATCCTCCCCATTGTGTACAAGCTAATTGGATAATACGCGAGAGCGATTTTTCATCGCTCTCACAGAAAAAATAGGCGATCATCAAAGGCCGTATATTGGCTCTTAGCTTGAATAGAGAATCTGTTACCCTTTGTTTCATTTTGTCATAATTGCCAAGTTACAATCAGCTATTGACAGTGAAAATGCCTTACTAGGCCACAGTTAGCAAGATTTAGCGATGGCTCACTTGTTGCCTCAATACTACTTTGTCAAAATGTTTTGAAAATGGGTCTTTCTTCATACATACCCCCGATCGCAGTCGATTGGCGTTAAACATAAGTAAAGGAACACACATGCTACATTTTACGCGCCAACCGGTTCCCTGACAAATAAAAAAGCCACCCGGTCAGGAGCGGCATCCCGGCTGAGGGGCCTGAACGCAACTATTCATCGAGAAACAAGGAAATAATTGGAAATTTAGCGTATACTTTCTCCATGGGTATGAACAGCCGCCAACGCTTTTTGCAAACGATGGCCTTGGGCCAGCCAGACCGGCCGCCTTTCTTTGAAGAGGGCATTCGCACCGACGTGCTTCAGGCCTGGCAGGCGCAAGGCTTACCGCCAGGGCGTGATCTGGCCGGCCTGTTCCACCTGGACCGGCGGGAAGAACTGCTGCCGGTGTTGGAACCGCTGCCTTATCCCAAACGGTGGCCGACGAACAACAGTGAGTTGGCTAAACTGCGCCAACGATGGGATGCCGGGGATAACGGCCGTTTACCCGCCAACTACCAGCAGCTAAAACAAACCACTCAAAACCGCGATTACCCCATCCTGCTGCGCGTCCATCACGGCTTGTTCCAAACCCTGGGCATTGCCGACTGGCAGCGTTTCGCCGAAGTGATGGTTTTGTTGATCGATGACCCTGATTTCTGCCGCGAATTGACGGCCGTTCAAACCGAATTTGTCTGCCAGTTAACTGAGCGCATCTTGCAGGAAATCTCAGTGGATGCCGTAATTTTCAGCGAACCTATCGCCGACAACAATAATCCGCTGGTATCGCCCCGCATGTATGAGGAGTTGGCACTGGCCAGCTACGCGCCGATTATTGACCTGGCTCGCCGTCACGGCGTAACCACCATCATCTTCCGCACCTATGCCAACGCCCGCCTCTTGATTCCCAGCATCTTAAAGGTTGGATTCAACTGCTTGTGGGCTTGCGAAACCAATCCGGCGGCCATGGATTACGCCGCCTTGCGCCGTGAATTTGGCCGCGATTTACGCTTGATTGGCGGCATTGACACCGATGTCCTGCGCCAAGACAAGCTGGCCATCCAGCGTGAGGTTGAAGAGAAGGTGCCGCCCCTGTTGGCTGATGGTGGGTTTATTCCGCTGGTTGACGGCCGTATTCGGGCTGAGATTCCCTACGAACATTACGTCTATTATCGACAACTGCTGGAAAAAGTTGCTGCTGGCTAAAACACCTTTCTGTTTGGTGATACGTTACGTTTGATAGGACAAAACAAAAAGAGGCCCATTTGTCAAAAATGGGCCTCTTTTACTCTGGACTGAGGGACCTGGATTCGAACCAGGAACGACGGAGTCAGAGTCCGCTGTTTTACCGTTAAACTATCCCTCAAGGACGGACGGAATTTTATCATGACAGGAGCCAGCCGCCAAATTATATGATTACGATTTTCGATTTTAGATTGACGACTTGTGCTGAGCGAATTCGAAGCATTGGCGAGCCGGCAGCAAAAAATCGTCAATCATCAATCGTCAATAATTTAATCACCTCATCCAATCGGGCCAATGTCCGCTCCCGGCCCAGGGCGACCATTGACTCAAACAGCGGCGGCGATACCTGCTGCCCGGTGATGGCCAGCCGCGCCGTGCCCAGGAAGGGGCCGGCTTTGCCGTTCTCCGTCACCCGCTCGCCCAGCGCCATCAAGGCCGGCCCCAGCGTGTCCGCGTCGTAGGGTTCAATCGTGGCCACCAACTCGCGTGCTTCCGTAAAAGCGCGTTGGGCGGCTTCACGGGGCATTTTCTTGTGGGTTAGTTGATCAACGGTCAAGTCAAAAGGCGCATCATCAAATAAGAAGCGCAAAAATTCGACAGCTTCCGGCAGCCGCCGCAGCCGTTTGCTCATCGGTGGCATGACCGCCAGCAGGGCCGCCGGATTCACTTCCAGTCCGGCCGCATCCAGGAATGGTTTGACTGCTTTAGCCAACGCCAGCGGTTCCATTTCTTGAATGTACTGCCCGTTTAGCCAGTCCAGCTTGGTGTAATTAAGACGCGATGGGGCTGGATTGATGTCTTTCAGTTCAAAGCGGGGCAGCGCTTCTGCCAACGTGAATTTTTCCACATCGTCGCCAAACGACCAGCCCACATTCGCCAGGAAATTGACCACAACTTCCGGCAGCAGGCCGGCTTCCTGGAATTCTGACACCTTAACCAATACTTCCTGGCCATCATCGGTAAATGATTGGCTGCGCTTACTAAGTTTGCCCTTACCGCTGGGATTCATGACCAACGACAGGTGGGCGTAAATAGGATGCTGCCAGCCAAATGCTTCGTACAGCCGAATGTGCAATGGGGCGGTATTGATCCATTCGTCAGCTCGCAAAATATGGCTAATTTCCATGAAATGGTCATCAACCACATTGGCCAGATGGTAAGTCGGCAGCCCATCTGATTTGAGCAAGACGGCATCATAAATCTGGCTGTTTTGGTAGGTAATGTCGCCACGGATGACGTCAGGGACAATGGTTTCACCGTCGATGGGCATTTTGAAGCGAATGACGTGTGGGAGACCCGCTGCCTCTTTGGCGGCGCGTTCCGCTACAGTCAGGTAGCGGCAGCGCCGGTCATAACCCAACTGCTCTTTGGCGGCGGCCTGGGCTTCTCGCATTTCGCTTAACTCATCAGTGGTACAGTAACATTTATAAGCGTGGTCGTGTTCTACCAGCCAGTTGGCCCAGGTGCGGTATAAATCGGCCCGTTCTGTCTGGATATAGGGGCCATAAGGACCGCCGATGTCGGGTCCTTCGTCCCAGTCCAGCCCCAGCCAGCGCAGGCCATCCATGATGGCTTCAATCGCGCCGGGCACTGTGCGCCCCTGGTCCGTATCTTCGATACGTAAAATAAATTTACCTTCATTCTTCCGGGCAAAAATCCAGTTAAATAGGGCAGTGCGTGCCCCGCCAATATGTAAATACCCCGTTGGACTAGGGGCAAATCTTACGCGAACAGTCATATGATCTCCTGGTGATTGGTGGTCGGTAATCGATGATTAGAAATCGGACAGCTGTTTAGGAACGAGGCCTTTATTAAATCCCGAACTTGTCATACCTGCGAAGGCAGGTATCCATCTCGTATAAGGAGTGGATTCCCGCCTACGCGGGAATGACAAATTAAAGTTTAAGGATTTATTTAATCCCCTTTCCTTACTGTTTACCGATTACCCAAATTCTTGTTTGCGATGCCGCATAAGGACGGATTGTACCACGCCAATAGCGAGGAACAATGTGATGAGGGAACTGCCGCCATAGCTGACGAAGGGGAGGGTGAGGCCGGTAACCGGCAGGAGACGGACATTCATGCCGACACTGACGAAGGTCTGGAAAAAGAGAACGGCCGCTATCCCGGTACAGATGTATTTTCCGGCCGGATCCGGGCTGAGGGCGGCGGCGCGCAAGATACGCATGAGGATGAAGGCCATCAGGCTGAGGATGATCAGGGAGCCGAAAACAAACCCCATTTCCTCGGTAATCATGGAGAAGATAAAGTCAGTGTGCTGCACGCGCAGGAAGCCGAGCTGGCTTTGGGTGCCTTGCATGTAGCCTTTGCCCCATAGTCCGCCGGAGCCGACGCTGATTTCAGCTTGATCGATGTTGAAAATGTCTTCCGGATCAGCTTCGTCCGGGTTGGCGAAGGTGGTAATACGGGCTTTTTGATAATCGGCCAGGTTAGGATAGACGATTACAGCGGCCATGACACCTATGACAGCCAGGGTGGCAAAGTGGGACATGGGCAGTCCGGCCAGCCAGATCATCGTAAACCAGATCACGATATAGAGGACGGACATCCCCAGGTCGGGTTGGATGAAGATAAGGCCAATGGGAATGCCGATGTAAATCAGCGTGGCGATGGTGTTGGAAAATTGGTTGATGCGTTTTTGCCGGTTGGCCAGGAATTGACCAAAGGTGATGGTGATGAAGATACGGCCGAATTCAGATGGTTGAATTTGAAAACCGGATGTTACTTGAATCCAACGGCGGGCGTCGTTGTTGACCTGGCCGGCGGCGACAACCAAGACGAGTAACAAGACGAGTCCCGCATAAATGTACCAGTGGGAGGAGGTTAACACGCGGTAATCGATGGCGGCAACGGCCAGCATGATGATGATACCAGCCACAGCCCAGATGATTTGCTGGGTTGGCAGCCCTTCGAAGGCGGGCGCACCGGTGACGGCACTGCGAATCATTAAAATGCCGTAGGCGGTCAGGAGTAAAACAGCGGCGGTTAACCAAATATCGAAGTATCGCCAGACGGATAATCTTGCTAACATGGGATCAATTTTAGAAAATGTGGGGGAAAGCGCAAGAAAAATGAGGAATGGTGAATGGTGAACGTTGAATTCCTCATTCAGCGTTCACCATTTTAGCGTTCAGCGTTTATTTGTGACGGCCGTTACTCGGCATCAGGGGAATCTCGGCCACCAATCGACTTTCGCGGGCGGTTTGGGTGAGGTTGACTTCGACATTATCGGGGTCGATGGTCAACCGCTGGGCGATGACGGCAATGATGTCGTCCTTGATTTGTTCCAGCAGGCCGGGGGAAACCTCGCTGCGGTCGTGGATTAAAACCATTTGCAGCCGCTGCTTGGCCACGGAGCCGCTTTTTTCTTGTTGTCCGAACAATCGATTAAACCAACTCATGTTCCCCTCCTTAACGGCCGTTCATCCAGACACGAACCTTGTCCATAAAATTACTCTTAGGAGTCAGGTCCAGGAATGGTACATCTTCGCCTAAAAGGCGCCGCGCGACATTGGTAAAAGCCTGACCGGCGCTGGTTCCATTGACCCCGGTCATAGTCACCGGCAGCCCCTGGTTGGTGGAGATCAAAATTGATTCATCTTCAGGAATGACCCCAATCAAATCAACGGCCAGGATGTCCAAAATATCTTCGACGGAGATCATGTCGCCGCGAGCCACCATTGCCGGTTTTAACCGGTTGACGATGAGCTTGCCCGGCCCTTTTTCTTCAGCTTCGATCAGGCCGATGATGCGGTCGGCATCACGCACGGCCGACACTTCCGGGTTGGTGACGATAATTACCTGGTCGGCGGGGGCGATGGCATTGCGGAAGCCGCGCTCAATCCCGGCCGGCGAGTCGATGATGATGTAATCCATTTCTTCCCGCAGTTGGTCGCAAACCAGGATCATGTCGGTGGGGCTGACAGCCATTTTGTCGCGGGTTTGGGCGGCGGGGATGAGGTACAGTTCTGGCTGGCGCTTGTCTTTGATCATCGCCTGACGCAGGCGGCAGCGCCCTTCAATCACGTCTACCAGATCGTAGACGATACGGTTTTCCAGCCCCATGACGACGTCCAGGTTACGCAAACCGATGTCGGCGTCGATGGCGACTACTTTTTTGCCGGTTTTGGCCAGCGCAGCGGCAATGTTGGCCGTGAGCGTTGTTTTGCCTACGCCGCCTTTACCAGAGGTTACGGTGATAACTTTTCCACTCATCGAAAGCTCCTTGAAGATGGGACGCGGAGAATCGTAGAGAAGCGGAGAGGCGCGGAGAAAAATGTAGAAAAAAGAAAAGTTTTCTCATTCTTCTCTCTGTGTAACTCTGTGTTTCCTCTGCGTAACTCTGCGTCCTGTTTCATACTCAATTCCTCGGTTGCCAGGGGATGGCAATAATTTGCCCATCTTTGATAATTGCTTGTTCCGGCGCCAGTTTGCTTGTGTTGTCG
>JBNKZT010000309.1:0-7582 GCA_050301775.1 Promineifilaceae bacterium (SeqCode) | reverse complement strand
TCCACAACCTCGTAGTTAGAAATGCCAGCCAATTCGGCCGCCCGCCGTATCGCTTCCTCATTGGACAAAAGTTTATCAATCAACCCCATTTCCAAGGCCTGGACGCCGGTAAATATCTCCGCCCGCGACAAAAAGTCGGTACTGACTTCCAAGCGACTACCACGGCCGTTTCTCACCGCTTCCAGGAAGGCAAACTTGGCCCGCTCAATCTGCCGCACCGAGCCGTCCCGTGTGCCGCCAAATGCCTTATACGGGCCAGTCGTCAGCAGTTCTTCCTCAATATAAACCTCGCCCGGCAGAGACGAAATGACACCAATACTGCCCACGGTCGAAGTTGGCTTGGCAAAAATCTCATCCGCCGCCGCCGCCATGTAATAGGCCCCGCTGGCCGCCAGCAAATCAACCGAAGCCACTACCGGCATCTCGGCCCGCAGGTCGAGAACATCCAGATACAGTTCTTCGCTGTAAGCCGCCGACCCACCGGGACTGTTAATGACCAACACCACTGCCTCCACCGCCGGATCGGTTCGGGCATAGGCCAACTGGGTCGTGATTTCGTAAGCCGTCAGAGCGTTGATGTCATAGCTTAGACGGACAATGCCAATCTTGGGCTGAGGAACCAGGCGTAGGGCAGCAAATAACCCAATCGCCAATGGAACCAGCACGACAACCGCAAAAGTAAAAATCAACCGCAACGGGGAACGGCCGGACTCATTTTCATCAGCCATAGGTATCTCCTTCCATAACAATAAAAACAATTACTGCCAAGCATAACATGACGCCCTTTGGGTCGCAACAGAAACACCACCCTCCACAAGAGCGAATATGGGTGCGCGAAACTTTTGTTGACGGCCCTTTCCTCCGAATTCCATTCGGAGGCTGAGACAAAAAACGCGCTGAAAGCGCGTTCAAGATAATCGCCAACGCCGACTTCAGACTTTAGTGCGCTTCAGCGTACTTTTTATAGCAGCCGGGGAATTCATTCCCTGGCGATTTGCCGGCTGGCGATTTGCCGGCGATTTGCCGACCGTCAACAAAAACTCCGCGCTCCCGAGCAAATATCGGGGGGGTTGACACATTAGAACATCCGTGCTATTCTGTTTAAGAACAAGTGTTCTGTTTCCTATCTTTGTAAAGGGAATCGGTGTGCGCAACCTTCACCGGCTCCCCTGCCCAAAACAGAATATTTGTGATGAAGTGGACCAATAATTTTGAAGGCGTTTGTCCAAACACCTGGCAGGGATGGAGTGGGACAAACAAAGAGAGGAGACATCATGCGAAACGAACAGACTTTTCAAGATGGAAATAACTTTGCAATTAATTTATCAGGTATGAATCTCAATATGTCCCGTAAAGCCACCATCGGCATCATTTTGGCCGTGGCGCTGCTGGCCTTTGAGATGTTTAATTTTGACACAACCCAATACGCGTTGCGCAATCTGTTGGGAGAAGTGCGGTTCCTGGGTTTGCAGTGGGCGAGCATTTTAGCCATTGCTTTTTGTTCGATTGATTTTGCCGGTTTAGCCCGTTTGTTTACTCCGGAAAAAGGCGCTGATGAACCAAAAGAGGTCTGGTATTTGATGGGTGCCTGGTTTTTGGGAGCAACCATGAATGCCGCAATGACCTGGTGGGCCGTTTCCCTGACTTTGCTGAATCATGATTTTGGCAATGAGGTTTTAAGCCGGGAAACACTGCTCAGTGTCGTCCCCATTTTTGTGGCTGTACTCGTCTGGCTGACACGTATTTTGTTTATTGGGGCATTCACGGTGGCCGGTGAACACATTTTTGATTTTAGCCGGGAGTCGTTAGCGCGAGAATCATATGCCCAACCGATTACACCAGTGCAATCGCGTCCCATCCGTGCGCCCAAACGGGAACCGGTGCGCCAATCTCCCCGAACAGTACCGGCTGCCGCCCAACCCATGAATGAAGCGCCCACGCCACAAGATAATGATTTCCCGACACGGCCGTCCCAACCACAACGCCAGAATTCCCGCATCCGCCAGCGTCCACCGATGCCCAACGGTGGTATCCGACGGGTACCGGCGGCCGGTGTCCAGGCCCGATCCCGCAATAATTAAGTCTGATAAGGTTTTCGCATAAAAAGGAAAGAGGTAAACTATGACTGTTTACGGTGAATCCCTTGGAGTATCTTATCAGGTTTTGCAAACACCATTGAATCAAGATAGTGCTTATTACCAGCCTGTTTATCGGCGGCAAGCGGCCAGACCGCCGCAAGTCATGATGATTATTTTGCCTGCGGTATTGGTTATTGTGCTGTTTGCCGGGTTAGGCATCAATCGTCTGTTTAAGCAAAATCAGTCTGAGTCTGTTCAAACAATTACTGGTGTTGAACCGGTTGTGAATAGTGAAACGGCCGTATCCGCCCCAGCCGTTGCCCTGATTGAAGGCGGCATCTCGCCCGTCTTTTCGCCCCAGGTGCAACATTGGGCGCCCCAAATCGTCGCCTGGTCAGCCCAATATGGTTTGGACCCGGACATCGTCGCCACAATCATGCAAATCGAATCATGCGGCGATCCCCAGGCTGGCTCCAGTGCCGGGGCGCAGGGTTTATTCCAGGTCATGCCCTTCCATTTCACCGCTGGTGAATCGATGCTCGATCCTGACACCAACGCCGCTCGCGGTCTGGCGTACTATGCCGAACGCTTGCAGCAAACCGGAGGCGACATTTTCCAGGCCTTTGCCGGCTACAATGGTGGCCATGTCGCTGCTGCCGGCAATTGGAATACCTGGGTCAATGAGACCCAACGATATTACACCTGGAGCAAAGGAATCTATGAAGATGCCAAATCGGGTGCAGCAACCAGCACAACATTGCAGCAATGGATGCAGGCTGGTGGCGCCAGTTTATGCCAGCAAGCGTCAAATCGGTTAAATCTGAACTAAAAAACTACCAATATCGCATTTTTGTTTCGCTTTGAAGCGTGAAACGTAGACCAAAATACGTTTCACGCTTTTTGTTTCCTGTTGACGGGGGTTTTTAGGGGTTTTATACTTGATTCACGTCTGCTATTTCCCATCTTACTGAGGCAGCGTTTGAGCCGATTTAATATCCACTTGGAAGGAGGTTTTTAATGTCTATTTCAATTACCTGGCATGGTCATGGTACGTTCTCGCTCAATATTGGTGGCAAAAATGTTGTGGTTGACCCGTTTTTTGCTGGCAACAACCCGGCGGCGAAAACGGCCGTTACTGACATTGCCGCCGATTTCATCCTGCAAACCCACGGACACGGTGACCACATTGCCGATACACCTGGTCTGGCAACTCGAACCGGAGCATTGGTCATTGGCAACTTCGAGATTTGCAATTGGATAGGCGGCAAAGGCCACGAAAACAGCCATGCTATGAATACCGGCGGCGGTTGGGATTTCCCCTTTGGGCGGGTCAAGATGACCCCCGCTTTGCACAGTTCTGGTTTACCTGACGGCAGTTATGGCGGCGATCCCGGCGGTTTTGTGGTTACTGCGGAAGGAAAAAATATCTACATTGCTGGCGATACAGCTCTGTTTTCAGATATGAGCTTAATTGGCCAGATGGGGTTGGATGTAGCTATCCTGCCCATTGGTGACAATTTCACAATGGGGCCGGATGACGCTTTGCTGGCCATTGATTACTTAAAACCCAAGGTCGTTATCCCCGGCCATTACAATACCTGGCCCTTGATTGCTGTCGATGTTGCCGCCTGGGCCAAACGGGTCAGCGCCGAAACAGAAGCCAAACCTGTCGTCCTCGGTGTGGATGAAACGTATACTGTTTAACTGCGTATGGGGGGTGTCATCCGATATGATGGTGTACAAAGGGCGAAGTTAAGTCTTCGAGTGAAGTCGAACCTTCGCCCTTTATATTTTTTCAAAGCATCCTTCTTCGGTAAGTATGCTTTTGTTCCTATTCCCTGGAGGTTACTAAAATGATGAGAAGAATGTACTGGATTGTAGTTTTATTGTTGCTGTTGAGTTTACCAGCTCTGGCTTGTGGTGGTTTTGGCGGTGGTGATGAGGAAGCAACGGCCGTTCCCGAAGCTGCCCCTGTCGTTGAAGAATCGGCCCCAGAGCCAACGGCCGTTCCCCAAGCTGAAGAAACGGCCGTTGAAACAGTTGAAGAACCGGCCGCCGCTGAGGAAACAAATGCCGAACCAACCCTGCCTGAATCCGCCCTAAACCTGAACACCATTGACGAGCTGCCATTCAACAGCTACCGCATTACGATGGATTTGGCAGTCACCAGTAAAAAAACCGACGGTCAAGAAGTCACTCAATCGATAAATTCTGAATTTACCGTTTCCAATGATCCACAAATCATGAACATTGTCATGAGCTTCTCCGGTGTCGATGAAGTGATGGATGCCGAATCAATTGAAATGGCTCAGGTGGAAGGCACGTCCTACATGGTCATACCGGAAATGGGCTGCATCACCACCAGCGGTGGCGATATTCTTGAAGAAAACCCCTTCACCAGCATGATGTCACCCGATCAATTCCTCAACGATTTGGAGAATGCCAAATACGAAGGTGAAGAAACTATCAATGGCATAGCCACCCGCCATTACTCCTTCGACAAATTTGCCATGTCCGGCACGGATGTCAATGATATCGAGGAAGCAAACGGACATATCTACATCGCCAAAGATGGTGACTTCCTCGTGAAAATGGTCATTGATGCGACCGGCAAGCTTGATTTATTTGACGAAGGGTTGACTGAAGATGGTCAAATGCATGTTGAAATCAATTTAACCGACGTCGATGTACCGGTAGAAGCTACCATTCCAGCAGCCTGTACCGCCGAAGATGGCTCAGTTGGCGGTGCAAGCTCTGATTTCCCCATACTGGATGATGCGTCCGAAGTCACCTCATTTGCCGGTGTTCTAAGCTATCAGACAGCTTTGTCGATGGAAGATATCGTTGCGTTCTACGACGATGCTTTGGCAAATGAAGGCTGGGTAAAAGATGAAGAAGGCTCTTTCATTGCCAGTGGCAACGCGCTGGTCAACTACATGCGCGAAGGTGTCTCGTTAAGTGTCACGGTTAGCCCCAATGAAGATACCGGTGGCAACTATGTTATTTTGCTGAGTGACGAGGAAGGGTAATTCTGGTCTTGTTGCAAATGATGAAAGCCCTTGACCCGAATTGGTCGAGGGCTTTTTGTTAGGGACTGATAATAATTTCAGGGGAGAAGAGGCCGATACGGCCGTTACCATCCAGGGCCGCCAGACTAACGCCATAACTTGTACCAGGATCATACCCCGTTAACGCCACATTCCCCGCATCGTTGGCACTCACAAACCGGAACGGCACATAATCAACCGATTCAATGGGTCGAAAAGAAATAACATAGCCCGCTGCCGCCGGGTCCGGTGTCCAATTCAGGACGAAACTACCGGGATCGTCCATTGGAGCGATGTTAGGGGCAGACGGCATAGCCGGCGCACCAATCATATTCGCCACAGTCGCCACGTTTATCTGGGTGACTTGCTGCAAATAAGCGTAATCAATCAAACCCCAGGAATCCTTGACCGAGTTAAGCAGTGACGGATCTTCCTCCGATTCGGTCAGGCGGACAGCCGGTAGATTGGCCTGAATGAATTCTCGCTGGTCGCCAAAACGGTTATCCCGATCTAAAGCATTAATAACGGTAATGGGAAAGGTAGGGACATACAATCCACTGAGCAAATTGTAATATCGCGCCAGTGCCCCTGATGACGAGATATTGAGTTCAGGCGCAAACAGCCGGATTGATTGGGGAATACCGGTTCGGCCACCAACCGTATCATAATTGATGGCCGCCAGAATCGGCTTATCATTCAGGAATGCATCTTGGACAAAGTGGTGGGCACCATACGATCCTTGTTCTTCAGCGGCCATAGCAACCAGAACGACGGTATGATTCCAGCCACGTGAACTGAGAACACGCGCTGTCTCCAGCAGCATAGCGACGCCGGAAGCATTATCATCAGCGCCAGGGGAACGATTCACCCCATCAGTGATGTCATCGCGGCGGGTGTCATAGTGAGCCATGATGACGATGATGCCGGCAGAACCGCTGGTTCCGGGCAGAGTAGCCACCACGTTTTGCTGCTCGTTAACCAATCCATTGTAGTTGAGGGGAAATGTTTGCTGTTGTACCTGGAGACGGCCGTTTCCCACTCGAATAAATTCATTGTAAATCCACAACCGGGCTGCTCCAATGCCAAAATCCTGCCGGTCCACTGCACTAAACGAATTACGCGTGCCGAAATTTTCCAGCGTTTGCACGTAGCCCATCAACTGCTGCTGCGACACTTCGTTCAACAACGAAGCAATCGTCGGATCCACAGCCGGCACTACATTACTCACCGGATCAAACACTAACTCACCCAAATTTACCGAACCGGCGTCAAAGGGAACGGCCGTGGCCACAGGCGTCGGTAAAACCGGCTGTGGCGGTCCTTCCAACAAAGAACAGGCCGTTGTAAAAATAATTAAAGATAAAAACGTAAGTAATAGTCGACGCGGCAAAATAACTCCCAAAACATCAGGTCTAAAAAAATATTACCCTATTTTATAAAATTGGGGATTAGAGAATGTATAGCTTCCGGGGCCGGATTAATCCAACCCCGGAAGCCAAATTATTTACGATTTATCCTGTTTTTTCACAGCCGGCAGCCAGGCAGCAATCAGATCCATCGGCACAGGGAAAATTGTTGTCGTATTTTGTTCTACACCGATTTCAACCAATGTCTGCAAATAACGCAGTGTCATCGCCCCAGGCTCTTCATTCATTCTACGAGCCGCCAGTGCCAACTGCTCCGACGCCTGCAATTCACCTTCAGCATGAATCACTTTGGCCCGGCGTTCTCGTTCCGCTTCTGCCTGCCGTGCCATCGCCCGCACCATAGACTGGTTTAGTTCCACATCTTTGATCTCGACAATGCTCACTTTGATACCCCAGGGTTCAGTTGCTTCATCAATAATATGCTGCAAAGTCTCGTTGATGCGCTCCCGCTCCTGCAAAATATGGTCCATATCCGACTGGCCAATGACATTCCGCAAGCTGGTTTGGGCAATTTGCCAGGTAGCCCGACGGTAATCTTCCACTTGAATCACAGCATTCACCGGATCAATAACCCGGAAGTAAACAACCGCATTCACTTTAACTGTTACGTTATCACCGGTAATTGCCTCTTGAGCGGGCACATCCAGCGTTACCGTACGCAGATCAACTTTAAACATACGGTCAATGATGGGAATAATGAAGAAAAGTCCCGGTCCTTTAGCGCCCATGACACGCCCCAATCGAAAAATTACTCCCCGTTCGTATTCTTGCACAATTCTGATAGAAGCAACTAAAACAACAACGAGACCCAGACCCAGAAAGCAAATAATTGGTAATAACCCACCCAGCAAGTTAGTCATTTTTATAGTTCTCCTTACTAAAAGTAAACCTGATTTCCAGACTTGACAAAATGATGATGGTATTGCGAAGAACAATTATTCTGTCTAGACCACCCATCATATTACCTATTATAGCCAAAAAAGGTGAAAGCTCGCAGCAATCCTCCCAACACACATCAACAAACTTAAAA
>JBNKZT010000308.1:0-7601 GCA_050301775.1 Promineifilaceae bacterium (SeqCode) | reverse complement strand
AATGAGCGCTGGCAACATGTTCCACATTGTAATATTCCATCTTCACCGGAACCGGCCCGCCCGGCAGCGTAATTTGGGCCGAAAAGGCCAGTTCGGCCTGCTCACGCCATTTATTGATGATGAGCCGGTCATTGACCCACAGCCGCACGCCGTCGTCGGTGGCCGTCGTAAATTCATATTCTCCCGCCGGTAAATCCAGTGTGCCCGTCCAGCGCACGGAAAACGCATCACGGATAAGATATTGGGGCAAAGGCGAATCGGTTCCCCAATCAAAATCAATCTCATTGTCGTAACGCACCAGTGCCGGTTGGGTAGCCAGGATGCTGTTGTCGAAATATTCACCGCGCCAGAAACCGTGCTGGGTTGTGCTGCCCGCTCCCGGAGCCGCTTCGCCTATCTTTTCCCAGACCAGTTTTGCTTGCGCCAGCCCCACATCATCAAAATATTCCATTTTTAGCCGCAGCGGGCCGCCGGGGTGATTTACCTCGGCTGTATGGGAAGTGAAAACGGTTTGGTTGCGCCATTGGTCGATGATGAGCAAATCGTTGGCATATAGGCGTACACCATCGTCGGTTGTCGTCGTGAAGCGGTAAACACCGGCTGGTAAATCCAGAATTCGTGTCCAGCGTACAGAAAATGCTTCAGCGTTGATGGCTTGAATGGCCGGTGAATCGATGCCCCAGTCGAAATCGATGGCGGCATCGTCGCGCACCAGGGCCGGAATCCCGGCCACGATGCGGTTGTTGAAATATTCGCCGCGCCAGCCGGTGATGGTGGGTTGGTAGAGTTGATTGGTAGCGGCCGTGTCCGATCCGTAAATCCGATCCCAGGTCAACTTGGCTACGGCATCATGTTGGTATTCGTAATATTCAACTTTGATGCTCACATCGCCAGCTTGAGTTACATCGTAATAACCCAAATGTGTGCTAACTATTTGATTAAGCCATTCATCGATGATGAGCTGGTTATTAACCCACACTCGAATGCCATCATCGGCCGTCGCCGAAAAGCGGTAGCGTCCCGGCTGCATAAAAACCGTTCGTTGCCAGCGCGCTGAAAAGAAATCGCCTTCTACTTGGGGCCAGGGGCGCTGATTGCCCCAATTGCGATCCAGTTCCGGATTATCGTGTTGATCGGTTTCAAATAACTGCAATACGGCCGTGCCCGACAAATCAGTATTGTTCCAGTATGTTGCCTGCCAGCCGCCGGTTGCCGGCTGGGCAGCAGCCAGACCAACCTGACTAAGGACACCCAATAAAATAAATTTCATCACTACCAGTTGTTTTTGCATATACACTTCCCAACAAAAATGGCATACTTACACCAACTTGCACAGCATACAACTATTGAGGGCAAAAAAATTGATGGCATCCATACGTTTATCCCACGAGAAAAGTAGTTACGTCGTAAATGCCACATCTTAACCAATCCACCCTAGCTGCATCATACAGACGCTGGGCAGATGCTAAATGTTCCTGAGGAGCGAGATAATTATATCAATTTATGTTACGGGAATATCACAATAACGTAGCAATCATGTAACAAATATGTAAATGAAACGGATGGGAGCTTAGGTCATTGGCCGATTCCGCCGTAGCAGCAAACTGGGCATGGCCACGCCGCCGGCTATTCCCCCGACAATTAAAATGGTTTTGAGGCCGTTAACGGTCGTATCAGCCAACAAACCAGCATCAATTCCCGTTGTGCTGGTCGTCAACGTCAGTAGATCGATCATCGTACGGAAGGCCAACGCACCAGGTACCAACGGAATCACGCCCGGAATCACAAAAATAATCGCCGGGGCATGCCAGCGGCGGCCAAATGGTACGCCCAGGAAACCCACAACAGCCGATCCCATCAAAGTTGCCGCTTCAATCCCCATCAATCCGAAATTGGTTAACCCGGTACGCACGGCATAAGCGAATGCACCACTCAAGGCACAGGCGAATAAGGTGCGCTTTGGTACGTTAAAAAGAATGGCAAATCCCAAAGCGGCAATGCCAGCCCACACAATATTTTGTAAAAACAGCCAGCCGCTCATAATTTGATACCCGTTACCCGCATTGCCAGGATCAGCCCCAGAGCAATGGCTAATATTATCAAAACACCGGTGACGGCCCGAGCCAATCCGACAACGGTGTTTCCTTTGATGAGATCCTCTACCGCATTAATGAAAGGCACACCGGGCACCAGCATCAACACTGAAGCAGCCAGGGCGATTTCCAGGTGGCTGCTTAATTGAATCAAATTGGCGATACCGACGAACAGGCCGGCCGCAAATGAGGTAAGAATTACCACTAAATATCGGTTAAATTGTCGTTTGGCCAGTTCCTGACGTACCAATGTGGCGCCGATGGAAGCTGCCCAGGTTACGCCGAATACAGCCCAATCACCACCAAACAAACGGCTGAATGCGGCACAGGCCAGCCCGACCATCACGGCCGTTAACCAACGGTTGTAATGGCGGGGCAGGGCGCTGATTCGTCTTAGTTCTGACCGCACCTGGAAACGATCGTATTTGCCTTCTTCAACGCGATGGACCAGATGGGAAACGGCCGTCACGACTGTCATATTCACGCCGTCATGCGAGGTGCGGCGAATCTTGGTGCGAAAGTCGCCTTTACTGCTGTGGGAAACAACCAAAGCATTGTGCGAAACCAACACATCACCCCAATCACAGCCCAGGCCGGTCCCTAAAAGGCGGACGCTCTCTTCGACGCGCTGGCTTTCGGCGCCATTTTGGATGAGCAGCAGCCCGGCCCGCAGCGCCAAGTCGACAATATCAGCCAATGTCTTTCGGTCTAAAGGCCGTGGCTCACTGTTTTCTTCAACTTTTTTTTTCATTACGAAAAACAACTCCTATATTTCGCCCACAAAACGCGCCTTAATATTATGCGCTGCGGCGAACTAAAATCTTAAATTGTAGCAACCGATCAGGTTAGTGGGATAGGATGATTGTATCAGATTTGCGGATATAAGAGGATTCGTGCTTGTCGGGCCAGTTTTGGCGTGTTGCCCGCCAAAACTGGCCTGTTAACCTATTGATAGGATGCGTCACATCATGGATGACTGGTCACGTACGACCGAAGCAGAGACGTTTCATTCATCGCTTTTACGGTGAAGTCACCCAATGCAGCCGGGAGCAGTGTAAAGCGTACGGCCGTTAACCCCACACCATTTATCACAGCCTGCCCCTCAATCACCCCCCAGATTTCCAGGGTCGTGCCATCGCAACGGCCGTTAAACACCGCACCTGCTGCCATTTCTACCCGCTCGGTTACAAAATAACGATTACGACACAGTTTGTAACGGCGGACGCCGTCGGCTTCGTGGATGAGTGCCGGTTGGCATAATTCTGGCTCAACCTGGTTGAAATTGATGACATCTAACGCTTTGTCGATGTGCAACGGCCGTGCCCGGCCATCTGCACCGACCCGATTCCAATCGTACACCCGATATGTCGTATTCGAATTTTGCTGAATTTCGGCGATGATGAGGCCGCCCAGGATGGCGTGCAGCGAACCGGCGGGCACACAAACCACATCGCCCGCTTTAACCGGAACCTGATGCAAATATTGCTCCAGATTGCCGTCCAAAATTGCCTGGCGGAAATTGGCCGATGTTGTCCCCGGTTTGACGCCAAAAATGATGGCCGCCTCTGGTTCGGCGTGCAGCACAACCCACATTTCCGTTTTGCCCAGTTCATTACCCTCGTGTTCCAGGGCATAATCGTCGTTAGGGTGAACCTGCACCGACAACGGCCGGTTGGCGTCTAGCAGTTTAATGAGCATCGGGAATTTGTTCCGTTCTTGCGCCCAGGCGTTGTTGGTGCCAATGAGATCCAGACCCAATTCCTGGTGGATTTCGGTGAGCAGTTTACCGGCAAAATGGCCGTTAGTGGCTACGGCCGTGCCATCTTCATGTGCCGCAATCTCCCAACTTTCGGCGGTTTTGCCCGGTGGCAGCCTGCGCCCCAGTTTCTCCAGATTGCGGCCGCCCCAAATGTAATCTTTTAGAACGGGTTCAAAAAGGAGGGGATAGAATCGTTCAGCCATGATCCTTTTTTAGATAAATGACGCCCAGCGGCGGCAAAGTTAAATAAATTGAATGGGGTTGGTCTTGCCAGGGAGACGACTCGCTGATCAACGGTTGATCATTGACCAGATTGCTGCCTCCGTAAACAGTGCTGTCACTATTTAATACCTCAACATACACGCCCGCTTCCGGCACACCCAGACGGTAATCGTGACGGGGCACCGGTGTAAAGTTACAGGCCACAATAACACGATCTCGTTTATCAGCAGTTTGGCGTATAAAAACCAGCAAACTGCGCTGGCTGTCACGGAAATCAAGCCAGGTAAATCCTTCCCAGGAATTGTCCTCTTCGTACAGCGCCGGGTTATCCTGATAAAAACGGTTCAAATCACGCATAAACGACTGCAACCCACGATGTTTTTCATCTCCGTCCAGCAAATGCCAATCCAGGCTGCGGTCTTCGCTCCATTCGCGCCATTGGCCAAACTCGCCCCCCATGAAAAGCAGCTTTTTGCCCGGATGCGCCCACTGGTAGCCGTACAACAGGCGTAAATTGGCAAACTTTTGCCAGACATCACCGGCCATTTTGTCTAACATACTATGCTTTAAGTGGACGACTTCATCATGCGATAGGGGGAGCAGGAATTTTTCGCTGAAGGCGTAAAGCAGTGAAAATGTCAGTTCGCCTTGATGGTAGGCGCGGTGAACCGGGTCTTCTTTCATGTATTTCAGCGTATCGTGCATCCAGCCCATGTTCCATTTTAAGTCAAAGCCCAGGCCATTTTCGCTGGTGGGAGCAGTTACACCGCCCCAAGAAGTTGATTCTTCGGCAATGGTCAGGACATCAGGAAAAACTTCGTGAACGCTGTCGTTGAAGGCGCGCAGGAAATCGATGGCTTCGATATTTTCCCGGCCACCGTATTGATTGGGCAGCCATTCGCCCGCTTCTCGTGAAAAATCAAGGTAAAGCATGGAAGCAACGGCATCAACGCGCAGCCCGTCGATATGATATTTTTCAATCCAGAACAAGGCGTTGCTGATGAGGAATTGGCGAACTTCGTTACGGCCGTAATTAAAAATCAGCGTGCCCCAGTCAGGATGTGCCCCTTTGCGGGGGTCGGCGTGTTCGTATAGATGTGTGCCATCAAAAAAGCCTAGCCCATGCTCATCAGTGGGGAAGTGGGCCGGCACCCAATCCAAAATGACGCCGATATCGGCCTGATGGCAGGCATCGACAAAAGCCATGAAATCATCGGGCGTACCAAAACGACTGGTCGGCGCAAAGTAGCCGGTTACCTGATAGCCCCAGGAGCCGTCGAATGGATATTCCGACACGGGCAGCAGTTCAATGTGGCTGTAACCCATTTCCTTGACATAGGGAATGAGCTGCTCGGCCAATTCGCGGTACGTGAGCCATTCCCAGCCGTTTTTGAGTTTCCAGGAGCCAAGATGGACTTCGTAGATGCTGATAGGTGCATCGAGGGCGTTACGCTGCGCCCGGCCGCGGGTCGTCCAATCAACATCACGCCAATGATACCGGTCTATGTCCCAAACGATTGAGGCAGTTTTGGGGCGTTGTTCGCTGAAAAAGCCGACCGGATCGGTCTTTTTGACCATATATTCTTGATATTTCGTTTTGATTTCGTATTTGTAAAGTGTGCCTTGCCCCAAACCGGGGATGAAAATTTCCCAAATGCCGGCACCGGGGTGAAAGCGCATGGGATGGCGACGGCCGTCCCACTGGTTAAACTCGCCAACAACAGAAACCCGGATAGCGTCGGGCGCCCAGACAGCAAAAAAGACACCGGTACGGCCGTTGACTTCCCGAATATGCGCGCCTAACTGTTCGTAGCTGTGCAAATGGGTCCCCTCAGCCAGTAAATATTTATCAAATTCGCCAAGCAAACTGGAAAAAGCATACGAATCTTCGTGTAGCAGTGTTTCGCCAGCGTATGTTGTTATGCTGAATTGGTAGGTGAATGGCAGTGAACGCCCCTGTAAGACAGCCTGGAAAAAGCCGGTTTCATAGATGCGTGTCATTGGTACAGGTTGGCTGCCATCATCTGGTACAACGGCAACGGCCGTGGCGAATGGCAAAAAAGCGCGCACAACAAGACCACCTTCAATTTCGTGCGGGCCAAGAATGCCAAACGGATCGCCGTGATAACCGCCAACAATCGCGTTAATTTCTTCTGGTGCAGTCACTTTTTTTGTCATAATTTCCTCCGCTTCTATAGGTTCTATTCTAGAGTGTTTTCGCCAAATGTCCTAAATTACGCTCAAATCGCGGAACGTTTGACATAACAGCAATTTTATATTAACATATAGATACCGATATGTTAAGTATATCAGTATCTATACGACTTGAGTAATTTTGATATGACAAAAGAAGCAACAAACAACTCGCTTATTCCAAACCAATCCGGTACGCTGTTCAATCGCGATGATGACACGCTTCTGGCCCAGGTTTCGCAGTTGGCTGACCGTGCGGCATCTAATTTCATATTCATCGACTACCGACAGCGCCGTTCGGCCCAAACGCTGCGGACGCACACAGCCGCACTGCTCCTGTGGATTTCCTACCTCGATTCAATCGGTGCTGCAACTGAAATCGCCAGTCAAGCGGCTGATTGGGCGGCAGATTATTTCGCTGTCGCCGATGTGCAAAAGTTGGACGAATATGCGAAGGAGCAGAATGAAGTAATCGGCCTCATTTTTGCCGCTCATTTTTGCCAAAGCGAGCCAGCCGCCTGGCAAGGGGTTTCCTGGGGATTAGTTGAGGGGTTTGTCAAGTGGCTGCTTAACCAGGGTTATAGCATCAGCAGTGTCAACAATCGGCTGGCTTCCATCCGGGTTTACGTGCGATTGGCGGCAAAGGCGGGCGTCATCCCCCCTGCCGAACATGCCCTGATTCGCGAGGTGCGCGGTTATGGCCAAACAGAAGGCAAGCGAATTGATGAGAAACGGCCGTACACTCGCATCGGCCACAAAAAAGAAACGGCAATTGTGCTGACCGCGCAGCAAGCCCGCCAACTCAAATATACCCATCCCCCCACCCCTCAGGGCGTCCGGGACCGATTAATGATTTGTTTGCTGCTAGATTTGGGGCTGCGGGCCAGCGAATTAGCTGGTTTGAAAGTGTCAGATTTTGCCGAACCAAACACAGTTGTCGTCTACCGGCAAAAAACAGACACAACAGATCGGATGGTCCTGTCCACCGACATCCGCCAGGCCTTAGCCGACTATGAGCCGTACTTGCGGCAGCAAGGTATCTTGTTGCGAGGCAGTCGAAAAGGTGGAAAATTAACCGATGATGTCATGTCCGTGCGGGCCATCGGCAGCCGGATCAAAACGCTGGGCCGTGACATTTTGGACATTTGGGAGTTAAGCCCGCACGATTTACGCCATACGTGGGCAACACAGGCGGCGAAACGTAGCAATCCTTTTGTTCTGCGCGACGCAGGTGGCTGGACAAATATGCAAACACCCAGCCGGTATGTTGAACGGGCAAAAACAGTTAACGAAGGGATTGAGTTGGATTATTGAATGCAATCATGGGCATGAAT
>JBNKZT010000307.1:0-7601 GCA_050301775.1 Promineifilaceae bacterium (SeqCode) | reverse complement strand
GATCAATACGACACAGTTGTTGGTGAACGGGGTTACCGGCTTAGTGGCGGCGAACGCCAGCGCATTGCCATTGCCCGGGTCATTCTCAAAGACCCGCGTATTTTGGTGTTGGATGAAGCCACGTCCAGCCTGGATTCGCTGTCGGAAGCGTTGATTCAAGAGGCGTTGAAGCGGGTGATGGAAGGGCGGACCAGCCTGGTGATTGCTCACCGGCTGTCTACGATTTTGGCAGCGGATTTGATTTTGGTGATGGAAAACGGCCGTTTAATCGAACAAGGCACACACGACTCACTGCTGGCGCAAGGTGGTCTTTATGCCACCTTATATGAAACTCAATTTCGCTCCGCTGAAACCAGTGTATAGAAACTGAAGCGAGTCAAATTTCACGTGTGTACAGTCCAATTTTGTTGGCTACTTCTGTCAGCGCCCGTGAAGCCAGAATATGCGGCTTATTCATAATAACCGGTATTCCCATTTGCGAAGCCTGCTGAAATGCCTCCGGGGCCGGTGGAATGACACCAAGAATTGTATCGCTGTTTGGCTGCAGCCCTAATTCAATTTCAACTTCATCCCGGCGCATCATCGTCGCCGAAGGCGAACGTGACAAAATAACAATGCGTGCCCGGTCGGAAAGTGACCAATCATGCAGGGTTGCCATTTTAGCCCGGGCTGCTTTGACAGATACAATTTCCGGCTCGGTTACCAGGACAATCAGGTCTGTCAGGTCTAATACTTCATGCATAACTTTACCGGCCACAGTTGGAATATCCAGGATTAAATAGTCAGTGCGGATGGTCAAAGCATCGACAATGCTTCTGGCATGTTCTACCGAAAGCGTAAACTCCGCTGCATCTTGTGGGGCGGTTAAAAAACGTAGGCCAGAGGCGTGTTGAACCACCCGGCGATTGACTTCGCGCCAGTTCAATTGCGTCGGCTCAAGGGCCAGTAAATCACCCAAATCCTGAGCCAGGGCCATGTTTAGGTGATGTACCATCGTACCGGGATGGGATTGCAGTTCAACCAGGGTGATAGTGTTATCGGTACTGTTCAACGCAGCAGCCACATTAACAGCCACTGTTGTTGTGCCCACGCCGCCTTTTGCACCGACAAAAGTAACAATACGAGCGGTTGGGATTTTAGTGTATTGGGCACGGTGCAGCAGCGCATTGGCGCGTGCCAGAAGTTCTTGCCGGGCTACAGGTTTGGAAACGTAATCATCGGCGCCGGCTTCGAAGCCAACCAGTTTGTCATTCACTTCCCCTTTGGCACTGAGCAAGATAATTGGAAGTTGAGAAGTTTGGGGCTGCGACCGGAGCTGTCGGCACACTTCAATGCCGCTCATTCCCGGCATCATCACGTCCAGGACAACAATATCTGGTTGTGCCTCGTTGATTATTTTCAAAGCAGTGAGGCCATCCATCGCTTTTTCTACGACAAATCCGGCGCGATCAAAAAAAAGGCCCAGCATTTCGAGCACGCCTGGTTGATCATCAACAAGGAGAACTTGTGGTTTACTACTCATGACAGTATCCTTTGGGTTCAATCGGAATTAACTTTTGATTTTTCAGATTGGCCCAATCTCCAAGATTGGACCAATCTCGTAAAGTTAAAAACAAACAAACCCTTTGATCATTGCCCAATGTTTTGAGCTTAATCTCCCAGTGCTAAATAATCTTGACCGTGCAGTCGTTCTTGGATGCGATTTACAATGAGTTTAAGGTGGTCATTGTGTTGGACATAGTCTAAATTGTCTGTATCGACTGTGAGTATGGGGCATAACTTAAACGCGCCTACCCATTCTTCGTATAGTTGATTTAATTGCTCTAAATATGTTTGGGCAATACTTTGTTCATAATGCCGGCCGCGCTGGCTGATTCGGCGCTTTAGTGTGGGGACTGATGCTTTCAAATAGACGACTAAATCAGGTGGGCGCAGTAGTTGGGATAATGTTTGATACAAAAGGTAATAGGTTTGCCAATCCTGCTGGCTCATCTGTCCTTGAAGATAGAGGTTGCGGGCGAAAATTTCGGCGTCTTCGTAAACGCTGCGATCTTGCAGTACGGAACCATCACTTTGCAAAAGGTGTTGGTGTTGGAGCAGCCGTTGTGACAGGAAAAAAATTTGCGAGTGGAAACTCCAGCGCTGCATATCTTCATAGAATTGGGGTAAGTAGGGGTTATTGGCTTCCCCTTCGAAAAAAGGGTTCCAGCCAAGCTGGCGCGCAAGTAGTGTGGTAAGTGTCGATTTTCCAACGCCAATGTTGCCGGCGATGGTAATAAAATGAGATGTAAGTTTTAAGGACATCAGACTTCTTCCAAACTTGATGTTTATGATGGTTTAATTGTAGCCTGTTTTGTCAACTCTTCATAGGCTGACGTACAATATGTCATGGGTTTTGATGGTTTTTTTATGGCGATTCTACAGGATTTGATTGTGCAATGGGAGGTTGTGAGATGCGAGATGCATTTATTTTTGATGCGGTAAGGACGCCACGCGGGCGGGGTAAGGAGAGCGGCGCTCTTCATGGTGTGAAGGCGCTGGATTTATTGGCTGCGCTTTTTCATGATTTGCAGAACCGTCATAATTTGGATACGTCTCAAGTGGATGATATTTTATTGGGTTGTGTGACGCCAATTGGGGAACAAGGGGCCAATATTGCCCGGACAGCGCCGCTTTATGCCGGTTGGGATGTGGATTTACCCGGTATGCAGATCAATCGGTTTTGTGCATCGGGTCTGGATGCGGTGAATACGGCGGCAATGAAGGTGCGCTCTGGCTGGGAGGATTTGATTGTGGCCGGGGGCGTTGAGTCGATGTCGCGGGTGCCGATGGGATCGGACGGCGGGGCGATGTTTGAGGACCCGGAAGTGATCGCCCGATTGGGGATTGTGCCGCAGGGTATCAGTGCTGATTTGATTGCGACACTGGAAGGGTTTACACGAAAGGATGTAGATGCGTTTGCGCTGCAATCGCAGCAGCGGGCGGCCCACGCGGCGACGAGTGAGTACTTTCGGTCGATTGTGCCGGTGGGGGATGGGGGAAACGGCCGTATCCTCCTCGACCATGACGAACACCCCCGCCCCGGCACAACCCTGGATGGCCTTTCTAGCTTGCGGTCTGCCTTCCAGAAAATGGGCGAAGCCCGGTTCGATGCCATCGCTTTACAAAAATACACACAAATTGACCACATCAATCACGTCCACACGGCCGGGAATTCCTCCGGAATTGTGGATGGTGCGGCTTTAGTTTTGGTTGGTTCCCAGGAAAAGGGTGCGGCATTAGGTCTGAAACCCAGAGCGCGTATCATCGCTGCTGCCTTAATTGGTGACGAACCGACCATCATGTTAACCGGACCGGCGCCGGCTTCACGCAAAGCGCTTCAATTGGCCGGCATGACTTTAGATGACATTGATCTCATCGAAATTAACGAAGCATTCGCGGCCGTTGTCCTCAAATTTATCAAGGATATGGGGCTGGAATCGAGCGAAAGGGTTAATGTCAATGGCGGCGCAATCGCCTTGGGCCATCCATTGGGCGCAACGGGCGCGGTTATTTTGGGAACTGTATTGGATGAGCTAGAGCGCCGCGATAAAGAAACGGCGCTAATTACGTTGTGCGCTGGCGGTGGAATGGGAATTGCAACTATCATTGAGCGCGTTTCGTGATAAAATTCATCGGCTGATGAAAAATGGATGATAGTGGGGATTGGGAGATTAGGGGATTTTTTGAATTGTTATCCTTTAATTCCCCAATCCCCTAATCCCCGCTATCTTTGTAGGAGAAAAATGACCCACATCGAAGAATCAAAATTAATATCAGGTGTCTTTATCGTGCAGTTGTCATCATTTTCTGACGAGCGCGGCCGCTTTTTAGAGACCTTTCGCAAAGAATGGTTCCCGCAGCGAAGTTGGGAAAAATTTCAGATGAATCGTTCCGAATCAAAGGCCAATGTTTTGCGCGGTTTGCATTACCATTTTCATCAAATTGATTATTGGTATGTGCAGTCGGGTAAATTACGAGCTGGATTGGTGGATTTACGGCCGTCTTCTCCCACCTATTTGCAAGCACAACTAATCGAGATGGATGGCAGTAACGGCGCTTTTGGAGTGTACATACCGGTTGGCGTCGCCCATGGTTTTTTGGCCGTTACCGATTGCATTCTCACCTACGTTGTGGACAATTACTACGATGGCGGCAAAGATGAATATGGCGTTGCCTGGAATGACCCTGATCTCGGATTAGACTGGCAAACCAATGAACCACCGTTTATCTCCCAGCGGGATGCTGCCAATTTACGCTTGCGTGACATTCCAGTTGAGCAATTGCCAAAATGATAGATATACATCGGAGACAATTTTATGAATAAATTGCAAGAATTGTTAGAAAAAGAAGGACGGCTTTTATTGGATGGCGCGATGGGGACCATGCTGATGGCCGCCGGCCTGGAACAAGGCGCTCCACCAGAAGGATGGAACGTCGAACACCCTGACCGGGTTCGAGCCGTCCATCGGGCTTACATCGAGGCTGGTTCCAATATTATTTTGACCAATTCGTTTGGCGGGACCCGCTTCCGGCTCAAGCTGCACAATTTGCAGGATCGCGTGGCGGAGTTGAATCGGGCGGCGGCCGCCGTTGCCCGGGCTGAAGCAGACGCCGCCGGGCGGCCTGTGTTGGTAGGCGGTTCAATCGGGCCAACCGGTGAACTGTTCGCGCCCATGGGCACGATGACGTTTGAGGAAGCCAAAGCGGCTTTTGCCGAACAGGCCGCGGCGCTTGACGAAGGCGGCGTGGATATCCTCTGGGTGGAGACGATGAGCGACCTGGAGGAAGTTCGGGCAGCCGTTGAAGGGGCAAAATCTGTCTCCGATTTGCCGGTGGCGGCGACGATGACCTTTGACACCCACGGCCACACGATGATGGGCGTCAGTCCGGCTAGAGCGTTGGAAGTGATGAGTTCGTTTGGTCTGGCGGCGTTGGGCGCTAACTGCGGCAATGGTCCGGCCGAAATTGAGGGGGTGATCGAGACGATGCACTCGCTCAGCCCGGACACGATTTTGATTGCTAAATCGAATGCTGGCATCCCCCATTGGGTGGATGATGAGCTGTATTATGATGGCACACCGGAAGTGATGGGCGAGTACACGAAGCGTGTGTTTGGATTGGGCGCCAGCCTTATTGGTGGCTGCTGTGGCAGTTCACCGGCACATATCAAGGCGATGAGCCAGGCATTGAAGTCGGCTGAGCTACCAGTGGACACGGCCGTTCCTTCCACCACCACATCTACCACGACAGAAATCAAATCAGGACGAGAACGGCGGCATCGCCGCAGGAGCGATTAATCATGGCTGAAACAATCATATCATCCAAAACAAAAACTGTAATCATTGGTTCGGAACGGCCGTTTACCATCATCGGTGAACGTATCAACCCAACCGGTCGGAAATTATTGGCCGCCGAAATGGCCGCCGGAAACTACGACCGCGTTATCAGCGATGCCCTGGCCCAGGTGGCCGCCGGAGCGCACATGCTCGATGTCAATGCCGGCATTCCGCTGGCCGACGAACCGGCGATTATGGCCAAAGCCATCAAACTGGTTCAATCCGTCGTTGATGTACCCCTTTCCATTGATTCTTCCGTTGTAGAAGCGCTGAAAAGCGGTTTGGAGGCCTACGAGGGGAAAGCACTCGTCAATTCCGTCACCGGCGAGGATGAACGGTTAGAAGCCGTCCTGCCATTGATCAAAAAATATGGTGCGGCTGTTATTGCCATTACCAACGATGAAACCGGCATCTCTGAAGACCCCGACGTGCGTTTCTCCATCGCGCAAAAAATCATTCAGCGGGCACAGGATTACGGCATTCCAACCGAAGATGTCGTCATTGACCCATTGGTCATGCCAGTCGGTGCAATAGGAACCGCAGGGCGACAGGTATTTCAGTTAGTGCGCCGCATTCGGGATGAATTAGGAGCCAATACCACTTGTGGCGCGAGCAACGTTTCTTTTGGTTTGCCTTCTCGGATGCCGCTCAACGCGGCCTTCATCGCTATGGCTATTGCCAATGGGCTGACTTCGGCCATCGTCAACCCCCTCCATGCCGAAATCAAACAAACCATTCTGGCGGCGGATGTGATGATGGGCCGTGATGAAAACTGTGCGGCCTGGATCAGTGCTAATCGTCAGGAAACGGCTGGCGAAGAGGGTCAAGGTCGGGAACGCCGTCGCCGGCGGCGTGATTTGTAGCCTCACACGTTCAATCAAAAAATAATAAAAAAGCCCTTTTGCATTACGCAAAAGGTCTTTTTTTTTAGCTCCTCAGGTTGGACTCGAACCAACAACCCTGCGGTTAACAGCCGCATGCTCTGCCATTGAGCTACTGAGGATCAGCGAAAGGAATTATATCAAAAGCGTGAGGGTATGCAAACTGGATTTGAGTAAAAAAGTACCTAAATTATGCGCCAATTGCTTTGATAACAGTGTCCAAATCCTTGTCGCCCCGACCGCTTAAATTGACGACGATTATCTGGTCAGATTTCATCTTGGGTGCCATTTTGATGACTTCGGCCACGGCGTGAGCCGATTCCAGAGCCGGGATTATCCCCTCGGTTTGAGAGAGAACTTGGAATGCTTCCAGGGCCTCTTCATCAGTGGCGTAGGTGTAGAAGGCGCGTTCCTGATCGCGCAGCCAGGCATGTTCCGGCCCCACGCTGGGGTAGTCCAAACCGGCGCTGATACTGTGAGTTTCCATAATCTGGCCGTCGGGCGTTTGCATGACAAAGCTTTTCGTGCCTTGCAATACGCCCAGGCGGGCGATGTTCAAATCGGCAAAGCGCGCCGCATGTTTGCCGCCGGCAATGCCTTCACCGCCGGCTTCGACGCCGATCATGGCCACATCTTCATCATCGCGAAAGGCGTGAAAGAGGCCCATGGCATTGCTGCCGCCGCCGACACAGGCGATCAGGGCGTCCGGTAAACGGCCGCACATTTCCAACACCTGTTCCCGCGCCTCAACCCCGATGACACTCTGGAAATCGCGCACCATCATCGGGTAAGGATGCGGCCCCAGCACCGAGCCGAGCAGGTAGTGGGTGGTTTCCACGTTCGTGACCCAGTCGCGGATGGCTTCATTGATGGCGTCTTTGAGCGTTTTGCTGCCGCTGGACACCGGCCGGACTTCCGTGCCCAGTAGTTTCATGCGAAAGACGTTAGGCTGCTGCCGGGCGATGTCTACTTCACCCATATAAACGATACATTCCAGCCCCAGCAGGGCGCAGGCGGTAGCCGAACCGACGCCATGCTGCCCCGCGCCGGTTTCAGCGACAATGCGGGTTTTGCCCATGCGCTGGGCCAACAGGGCCTGCCCCAGGGCGTTGTTGATTTTATGGGCGCCAGAGTGGTTGAGGTCTTCCCGTTTGAGGTAAATTTGCGCCCCGCCCAGTTTTTCGGATAGTCGTTTGGCGTAAGAGAGGGGGGACGGCCGTCCCACGTAGGTCTTTAATAAATATTCAAAGTTGGCCATAAAAGCCGGGTCATTGCGGGCCTCGTCGTAAGCCTGGATGAGTTCTTCCAGGGCCGGCATGAGCGTTTCCGGCACAAACTGGCC
>JBNKZT010000306.1:0-7608 GCA_050301775.1 Promineifilaceae bacterium (SeqCode) | reverse complement strand
CGGGCCATCGCTGTCGCCGGGGCGGCGCGGGCCGGTCATCATGGAGGTGTAGACCGTGATTTTTTGGCCGGTGGCGCTGCGGGCCAGCAGTTTCAGCAGGACTGTCAGTGACTCCCAATCGGGCACAACTTTATCAATACCCACGACGGCTACGTGCAGGTTGGGTAAGGTGGTAACCATACGGCCGTTTCCCTCATTACTAACCAGCACCAGCGTACCCGTTTCGGCTACCAAAAAGTTTGCACCCGACACTCCCATTTCCGCCGCGAAGAATTCTTCACGCAGTTTGCGGCGGGCCAGCGCTGCCAATTGAATAGGGTCGCTGGGCGCATCTACCCCCAACTTCTCACTGAAGAGCGCGGCAATCTCCTCTTTCTTGAGATGTACGGCCGGAGCAATAATATGCGAGGGGCCGGTTCCGGCCAGTTGAATAATATATTCGCCCAGGTCGGTTTCCAGGGCGCGGATACCTGCTTCTTCCAGGGCCTGATTCAGGTTAATCTCCTCAGTGGCCATTGATTTAGACTTGACAACCGTTTTCACGTTGTGCTGCCGGGCTACGTCCACCACGATTCGACATGCCTCGGCTCCATCCCGTGCCCAGTGAACGTGACCGCCTGCCTCCTTCACCTGCTGCTCCACCTGCTCAAGGTAGGTGTCGAGATGTTGCAGGGTGTGCAGCCGAATATCAGAAGCAGCTTGCCGCAGTTCCTCCCACTGCGGCATTTCCGCCACACGTGTTTCACGGTTGTCCAGAAAGCGACTCGTGGCCTGCTGCACAGCCACCGGGATGCCGGAGGGGATGCGCCGGGTATATTCCGCAAAACTGATGTAAGTGGGTGCCTCGCTGCTCATTTTGTCTCTCCATTTGCAGTCAAAACTTCCACCAGATGCATTGCTTTTACCGGCGCGCCGGCCTTGCGCAGTCCGCCACCGATATTCATCAGGCAGCCGGCGTCGCCGATAATCACGACCTCTGCGCCGCTGGCGATAATATTGTTGACTTTGTTGTTCATCATGGCCCGGCTCACTTCGGGATAAATGACGCTGAACACGCCTCCAAAGCCGCAGCAAGTCTCTGCCTCCGGCAAGGGGATCAACTCCAGGTCGCGTACTGAACCCAAAAGCTGTCCGGCTTCGGTGCGCAGTCCCAGCCCGCGCAGCCCGTGACAAGAGGGATGATACGTAACCTTGTGCGGAAAACGAGCGCCCACATCAGTTACTTTGAGTTGATGCACCAGGAATTCACTCAATTCAAAGGTACGTTGCGCCAGGTCGTGGGCCAGGGCTTGTTCAGGCGAACCGTCTGGGAACAGGGCCGGAAAATGGTGGCGCACCATCTCCACACACGAGCCGGAGGGAGAAACGATAGGCGTATCACTTTTGCCAAACGTGTGCAGCCAGTTGGCAGCTACCTGACGTGCCTCAGATTGGAAGCCACCGTTAAAAAGCGGCTGCCCACAGCAGGTTTGAGCTGCTGGAAACAGCATTTCAAGGCCAAGCCGTTCCAAAAGTCCTACCATCTTTTCCAGAACACCGGGATAAAATTGTTCGGCCAGACAGGTGATAAAAAGTTGAATTTTCATGAGTACTTAATTGTGCCACGTCTGCACAACGAGACGAAAGATGTCAGACTCGGTGATAATGCCGGCCAGCCTGCCTGTATCATCCACTACCGGCAAGCCGCCGATTTTTTTCTCCAGCATAATTCGAGCGGCCTCACCAATGGTTATCTGTGGAGAAACTGCTATCGGGTTGCGAGTCATGATTTCCTCAATTTTCAGATTAGCAAGGAGGTAACTCATTTCCCAGATACTTAACGAGGTGGCAGCAGATGGTTCAGCGCCGCGCACGTCAGAGCGAGTCACAATCCCTACCAATTTCCCGTTTTGTACAACCGGCAGCCGGCGGATGCACTTATCACTCATGAAACGGTGCGCTTCCGATAGGGAGGTATCTGGCGTAATTGATACAACCTGGGTCGTCATCCAATCTTTCACAAATTCGTTTTCCATTGTCTTGGTTTCCTTCTTGCCTATTACCCACCAAGGTAGGCTTTGACTACCTCTGGATGCTGCAATAATTCTTTTCCTGTACCTTCGAGGACAACCTTGCCGGTTTGCAACACATAGGCCCGATGGGCCAGTTTGAGGGCCATGGTTGCCATTTGTTCAATCAGGAGAATGGTCATTCCGGCCTCGTTGAGTTGGCGAATGGTATGTCCGATTTGGGCGACGATGATTGGTGCCAGGCCTAACGATGGTTCATCCAATGCCAAAAAAGCTGGGGTTGTCATCAGCCCGCGCGAAATCGCCAGCATCTGCTGCTCTCCACCAGACAAGGTTCCGGCCATTTGATGCTGCCTTTTTTGGAGAATGGGAAAACGTTGATATTCTCGATTAAGTGATTGTTCTAAATCCTTTTTATTGGCGGCACTTGTAAAAGCGCCCAGGCGCAGATTATCCAGGGTGGTCTGGTCAGCAAAGATTTGGCGACCCTGGGGCACATGCACCAGCCCCAGCCGCACAATCTCATGTGGTTGAGCGGTCGTAATATCTTTGCCGTTAAATATAATGTTTCCGGAAACGGCTCGTACCAAACCGGAAACGGCCGCTAACGTGGTTGTCTTGCCCGCACCATTGGCCCCGATCAAGGCGACAATTTCTCCCTCTTTAACTTCCAGACTGATACCACTCAGGGCCTGGATGTGCCCGTAGTTAACTACAAGATCAGTGATTTGAAGCATGTCACTCCTCGCTTTCTACTATCTCAGATTCAGGTGCGCCTAAATAAGCAGCGATAACCTGGGGATTTGTTTGAACCTCGGTCGGTGTCCCTTCGGCGATTTTGCGCCCAAAGTCGAGCACAAGGACATAATTGGAAATAGCCATTATCAGGTCCATATGGTGTTCAATGACCAGAATCGTCACCCCGGCATCGCGAATGCGCCTGATCAACTCAGATAAGGCCTGCACTTCAGTGGGATTGATACCTGCCGCCGGTTCGTCAAGCAGCAAAAAGACCGGCTCGACAGCCAGTGCACGGGCAATTTCCAACCGGCGCTGATCGCCATAGGGCAAACTGTCAGCCTGTTCCAGGGCATGGTCGCGTAAACCGACGACATCAAGCAAACTCAACGCACGTTTGGTGTAATGCTGTTCTTCAGCCAGTGCTTTGCGGCTGCGAAACAGGTGGTGGAAAAAGCCGGCTTTGAGGTCGGTATGAAAACCAACCATGATGTTTTCCAGCACGGTTAAGTCAGGGAACAGTTGCAGGTTTTGGAAAGTACGCGTGGCGCTGCGTCGGGCTAACTCGTGGGGCGGTAAGGCGGTTACTTCGTTGTTCCGAAAAATGATTTTGCCTTCAGTTGGTGGATAGATACCCATCACCAGGTTAACGATGGTGCTTTTGCCTGCGCCATTGGGACCGATCAGGCCGTGAATTGTGCCCGGCATAATCTGCATATCCACCTGGTCAACTGCCCGCAAACCACCAAAGTCTTTAGTCACATTTTCCAGCGTTAGAAGCGGCCGTTCTTTATTTTTGATCGTGCGCGTAACGCCGCCCCAGGTCGGTACCTCTACCGGCAGCGGTGGTAGACGCCGCCGGCGGGCGATAAACGGCAGTTTCGAGAAAGCACCGACAATACCTTCGGGAGCAATGATCAGTGTCAGCACCAAAACAGCACCATACACGATCAATCGCAGTTCAGCCTGAGTAGCCAGAGCCTCTTGCAGAAGCGCCGTTACCACTGCCCCGACAAGCGGCCCATAGCGTGTGCGGCTGCCGCCCATGATTACCATCACCAAAAAGAGAATCGAGTCGTCGAAGCGAAAGGAAGTGGGGTCCAGGTGGCCGGCTGATGGACGGTGAGCGAAAAAGGCACCGGCTAATCCGGCATAGGCTGCGCTGATGACGAAAGCCAGCACCTTCCAACGGTAAATATTCACGCCCACCGTCTCAGCGCCAACTTCGCTGCCATGCAAAGCGAGTAGAGTGCGCCCAACCCGTCCTTTGACTAGATTGTTAAAGAAGACCTGGCCTAAAAATGCGGCGGCGGCAATCAGGTACCAATAATCTACCATCTGCAATTGGTAACTCCCGATTGCCGGACGTGGTACTGCCATGCCATCGGGGCCGCCCGTCAACCCCACCAAGCGGTTAGCCACAATTTCAATAACCAAACCAAAGGCAATCGTCACCATTGCCAGGTAAGGACCACTGACCCGCAAGGCAGGTAAGGCCAGGATCGCGCCGGCCACGCTGGCTACAACGACAGCCAGTAGAAAAGTTACGACGAGTGGTAACCCCAGTTGTCTGCTAAGAATTGCTGAGGTGTAAGCGCCGAGGGCGTAAAAACCGGCATGTCCCAGAGAGACCTGGCCCGCATAACCCAGGAGGATATTCAAGCCCAGGGCAATCAGGTAGAAACGGGCAATTTTATCCAGCAGGAATGTCTGAGCAAAAGCGGGGGCGAAAAAGATGACCAAACTGGCCAAACCGATGTAGAGCAGCACCCAAGGCGAAGCGTCACTAAAGATTGGCAGCGCCCACCGCCGCTGCGCTGACAGTTTGGAAGTGATAAGTTGAGTCATGAAAAACTCCTATTGTTTATTTGACTGATGGCTTTGACAAATACCGCAACGATTAGAATTTTTGTGCCAGACGCTTGCCAAATAGTCCGGTGGGACGCACAGCAAGCAGAAGAATAATCAGGACAAAAACGCTGGCATCGCGCCAGTTAGAGCCGCCGGGTAAGAAGTTTGCCACTAACTGCTCGGTCACAGCCATTAACAACCCGCCGACGAGGATGCCGAACGGGTTATCCAGACCGCCAATGATGGCCGCTGCAAAAGCTTTAAGCCCGATGACAGTACCCATTTGCGGGCTGGGATCAACAATGGGAGCAACCAGCACACCACCCAGCCCGGCCAACGCGGCCGACAGGGCATAGGCCAGGATGACAGTACGACGTACATTAATCCCCATCAATGCGGCAGCCTGTTTGTTAAAAGCAACGGCTACCATAGATTTACCGAGCAAAGTGCGCCGTAAAAAGAAAACCAGACCGAACATCAACAGAATGGCGATGACGAAAACAAATATCTCGTGCCAAGTAATGCCGGTACGCGGCGTTGGATGCAGCGTCGGTTCTACGCCCAGCAGTCCGGTAATATAACGTATCGGCGAGACAAACCGCTGTGGATCAGGTCCCCAGATGGTCTGGGCTATGCCACGCAGCATCACGCTGACACCAACTGTGCTCATGATCCAACCGACGGCGGTGAATTCTTTGAGGGGACGGATGGCAAACCGTTCCAGCAGCACCCCCATGAATGCCAAAATTAGAATAACGATGATCACGCCAATGACCATTGACAGGGGATTAACCACTTCGGGCCGCAGGTTCAATCCCATCATTAAATTGGGAAGCTCGCGTGTAACCAGATAAATGGAAAGGCCAATAAGTGCGCCAACCATTAAGAATTCACCCTGGGCAAAGTTGACGATATTGGTGGTGGTAAAGGTAATATAGTAGCCTTGCGCCACCAACGCATATAAACTGCCAAGCGCCAATCCGCTCAATAAAACCTGAAGAAAACGTTCTTCCATGACTGTCTCCTTAAATAAGGAACATAAATAAGAGGTGTTCGCATCTGAAGACCCGAACACCTCTTATTTACAGTGATTGGTGTTATGGGGCTTTTACGACCTGGAGTTGGCCGTTTACCGGTGTAAGCTGGCCGACGAAAATATCCTTGGCCTCGATGCCTTCGTGGTCATCCGGACTAAAGGGTTGGGCGGGAGCGGTCGTGGCTGCGGCAAAATTGTTGATCTGTTCTAGTGCATCACGCATCTTGACCCGGTCGGGACCAGCCGCATCCAGGGCCATGAGCATCAGGCGGGTGGCGTCATAGGTTTGCCCGGCGGCGATGGCGAAGGGGTCTTCGTTGAAGAAGTTTAACATTTTTTCGTGCAGCCCTTTGGCCAGGTCGTTTTGGTCAATGGTGTAAGATTGGGCCATGTAGACTTCGAAGCTTTCCAGCAAATCCTCGCCGGCCAGTTCGCGCATCTGTGGTTGGGCCAATGTCCAGGAGCCAATGATCGGGACGTTGAAGCCGACTTTGTCCATACTTCTAACAATATTGGCTAAAGCTGGGGCCAGGGCATAGGTGAAGATGACTTGTGCTCCGGCATCGCGGGCGGCCTGTATCTGGGCAGTGATGTCGGTATCGGTTTCATCAAGGTTCTGCACGGTCACCAGTTCAATGTCGTATTTAGCCGCTTCATTGACGACATCATTCTGACCGGCCTGACCGTAGCCGGAGGTGCTGGCCAGCAGCGCCAGCTTGGTCCAACCTTTTTCTTGAGCATAAGCCAGAACGGTATCGACCTGGTGAACGTCGGGCATGGAGATGCGAAAGATGTAGCTCTCTGGGTTAGGATATTGCTCGGTGATGGAGGTGGCGGTGGAAACAGGCACAACTAACGGGACTTTCGATTCCTGGACCTGTTGGGAAAAGCCCAGGGTCACACCGCTGTTAACCGCACCGATGATGCCGAGAACATTGTCTTGTTCGATCATGCGGGTGACGTTTTCCTGACCTGTTTCGGCTTTGGTGGCGTCGTCATAAATAGCGCAGCCGATGGGTTGACCGTTATAACCACCGTTAAGGTTGTATTCATAGATGGCAATTTGGAAGCCGCGTGATTGGTTTACACCGTAATCGGCCGTGCCGCCGGTGATCGAACCGTCCATGCCCAGTTTGAGATCACTCTCGATTGTGGTGCAATCAATATTTACGTCGGGGCCGTCCGCTGCTGCGGGCTGTTCTTCCTGAACTGCGGGTTGTTCTTCCTGAACGGCCGTTTCCTCCTGAGTCGGCACAGGTTCTGCTTCAGTTCCGGGACGTGTACCGCATCCGCTGAGCAGCAACAACAAAAAAGTGATTAAACTTATGACGATGATTGGGGTGTTCTTACTCTTTCTAAACATGATTTTCTTTCTCCTCTTACAGCAATGGGAAATTGATATTGAAAATACTTTACTGGGGCCTGATTTCTTATTCAATTGTTATGTGACCTATTTGGAGAACTATCTTTAGGGGGGTGGCGGCCGAAAGAGAACTAGTTCTATGGGCATACGACTGTTAAGATTCGCAGCCATCTTTGTCGAGCTGCTGCTGGACTAGAACATGAGCTGTGACGATCAGCCTCGTCAGTATTTGAATGTCGTTGGAAAACAGCCTGGATGCTTCGCGCCACACCAGAAGACGATTCAATTTCCGAATCCGACAGCTAACAATACCGGCCAGGCGTCAGCGAAACTTGCGAAAATTGTAGCGGCGGCCTATTATGGAAGGGTGAATACGCTTTTTGCAAGGTAGGACAGCAGCAGTGGGCCTCCTGCTCCGGCGCGGTCTTCCAGATGGCTGCGGACGGTGTCTCACCGATCCGCTCTTTTTCTTCGGTCTTCGGACCGTAACGGCTTCGTGATTTTATCTCATTTGGGCGCGAGAGAAAGCTTGGGAAAACGGCCGTTTTCCCCCTACACGCATCAATGCGGATACAAGAAACCTCGGACGAAAACGGCCGTTTCCCCCATTC
>JBNKZT010000305.1:0-7676 GCA_050301775.1 Promineifilaceae bacterium (SeqCode) | reverse complement strand
AGTGCGCGTCTCGTGTAGCAGCAGCCTTAAAAACAGCCAAAAGTCGGACTTTTTGGGGTTCTCCGACAAGCTGCTAGACAAAATGAAGCATCCCGTTCATTTAGTCCAGGCTGCTTTGCTTACCCCCACCTTTTCTATCGGCTTCAACAGTCGCAACAATTTTGATGATGGACTATTATTGGCGCCAAGGTGATTTTGGGTTGGTAGCTGCTTGCTACCAGCCAATGGCTTACGGGAGGTGATCATGGAAATTGGGTTTGTGATTCTGATCGTGGAAAATTGGCGGGAAGGAAAAACGAGGCGTTATACTGAAATTCGGGAAATGTCGTTACGTGCTGAAGCGGCCGGGTTTGATTCGATTTGGCTGTACGACCATTTGCTGTATGAACAAGAAGACAAGTCCAGAATTGGCATCTGGGAATGTTGGACGATACTGTCGGCGCTGGCCGAAGCCACGCAGCGGGTTGAGTTGGGCACACTAGTCTTGTGTAATTCGTTCCGCAACCCGGCTATTTTGGCCAAAATGGCCGTAACGCTGGACGAGGTGAGCAACGGCCGTTTCACCCTTGGAATCGGCGCTGGCTGGAACAAACCGGAGTACGACGCCTTTGGGCTGCCTTTCGACCACCGGGTGGATCGCTTTGAAGAGGCATTGCAAATTATACGGCCGTTATTGCGCGAAGGTTACGTCGATTTTGCCGGCCAATATTACCAGGCCCGCAACTGCGAAATCCGGCCGCGCGGTCCCAGCCCGCAAGGGCCAAAACTGATGATCGGCTGCGAAGGGCCGCGTATGCTGCGCCTCACCGCCCAATACGCTGACAGTTGGAACACCGCTTATCTGCACAAACCAGAATCGCTGGACAAACCACTGGAACAGATGAAAGCAGCTTGCGCCGAAGTAGGCCGCGACATCGCCACGCTGGAAATTACGGCCGGGATGGCGCTGGGCTATCCCGATTTGGCTGAACTCACCAATTTCATGGACCACCTCTCCGGCTCAACCGAGGAAATCGCCCAAGCGCTGCTGGAATACGACCAACTTGGCGTTGGCCATTTGATGTTCCATGTTGCCCCATACCAGGTGGAAACACTGGATCGATTGGCCCAGGCGGTAACTTTGTATCGCCAACTCCGCGAAGAATAACTCGCTGGTCAGCAATATCATTCGGCTACGGCCGTTTCCACCCTCTTCGCCACATATTCATTGTAAGCCGCTAAAATACGCCGGGTGATGAAACCGGGACGGCCGTTGCCAATCGGCTGCCCGGCAATTTCCACCACCGGCAGCAGGGCGCGGGAGGAACTGCTCATCGCCGCCTCATCCAGATACGGTAAATCAGCCAGCGTTACTGGCTCCAAACGCAGTGAAATTCCCAATTGAGTTATCAAATCCAGAACAATCTGGCGGGTGATGCCTTCCAGCACCCCTTCCCCGGCCGTCCAGACCACGCCGTCACGCACAGCGTAAAAATTAGAGCCAGTGCCTTCAAGGATGCGGCCAGTCTCATCAACCAACAGCGATTCGTAAGCCGCGCTAGTAAACGTGCGCCGTTTGATGGCAAAATCGGCCGTTTTGATAAGCGGCTGCTCTCGTTCCAGTCCCGAAGCAACATCCATCTTGACGCCCTGCTCGTACATATCCGGTGATGGCGGCGTGAAGGGCATAAGAGCCAGCAAAACCCGGCTGTTGCTGCCCAGGGCATAGGCTGGTTCGGCCAACACATCCAGTCTTACCCGCATTTCCGGGTAAGGGGCGTTGGTACAGATGGTGTGGAGGGTTTGGCGAACGGCCGTTTCATCCAATTCAAACTCCCAGCCCAACATCGCCATCGAACGGCGGGTACGCTCCAGATGGGCTTCCAAATGAAGGAATTTGTTGTGGCCATATGAGCGCCACACGGAGTAAACGCCCAACGCCAGCCCGGTGTACAGGTCAGAAAAACGCCGTGCTGCTGGCGGCGTAACCAATTGGCGCAGTCCTTTGGCTGTCACAGCAAATAATTGAAAATCAGTCATAGCATCATTGTACCTATTTTTTGACGACCTACGAGATTTTAGCCATCCTGCAATATGCCATTTACCCGATTTTATGCATAACTTGTTGAATTTACCCGCGAAATTGCATTTTAGGGCTTGACAAGCGGCCAACGATCGTTTATTATATGCATACAACCCACTTAAATGGGTAATGCGCAAAAGTGATTAAGTTACATAAAAGGAACAGGAAATGCCCGCACCAACAAATGAACTCATTCGGAAACCCGACCAAACAACGATTACCGTCGCTTTGGAACCAGCCCACCATCTCATCAACAGCCTGGTTTTGCTAAATAAAAGCGACCATCTGTCCGGTTATGCCGAATGGGTCACACAAACGGCCGTTTCCCTCACACCCGAACAACTCCACACCAACAAATTGGTCGTCTTGGGTCTGCACTATGCCGTCGTCCCCTTCCGTAGTTGGTCCAGCTTTGAAGCGTACGTGGACAATCTTGCGGCCCACCACCCCGAAACACTGCGCGACCGCGTGTTGGGAGCTTACGAAAACATGTCCTGTACCCGCGACATACCGGTGACGGATCGCGCCCAGATTTTGTCCAGTGCGGATGCGTATTTGGATTATCTGTACGGCCGTTTCCCATCCGAAGTGATTGACGACGAAATCGAACGAGAAGCCTACGCCCTCATGATCGACCCACCCAAAATGCAGCAAGTCATCGTCGACCATCTGCGGGCCATGTGGCAAACGATTCTCAAGCCAGAATGGGAGCGCATCCAACCAATGCTGCAAGCCAGCGTCGATGCCTTCAGTGAAGTGGACTTTTCTAACATGACCCCGGTTGAAGCTGCCCGTACAGTCGTCGGCCAGGATTTGCAAGAACATTGGGAGAAAATGTTTGCTGAGGAAAAGGTAGAAAATGTCGTCTTTATCCCATCGGCTCACGTGGGTCCTTATGTAAGCATGTTCAAGCCCAATGGCACGCTCTGGCTTTTGTTTGGCGCGCGATTGCCGGAGGGAACGGCCGTGATCTATCCCGATTTAAGCCGCTCCGAACTACTGGTCCGCCTCAACGCCCTGGCCGACGATAACCGGCTGCGCATTTTGCAGCTTATCCGGGACGAAGGGGAACAATGTTCCCAAGACGTGATTAACCTGCTGGACCTGAGCCAGTCGGCCGCCTCCCGCCACCTCAAACAGCTCAGCGCCACCGGCTACCTGATCGAGCGCCGCCGTGAAGGCGCTAAATGTTACAGCCTCAATCCCGACCGCATCGAGGCCACCTTGCAAGCCCTGGCCAACTTCCTGGGGCACTCGTACATTTAGAGGAGTAAACGATGGACATCCGTAGAGAAAGTTACTTAACAGAATACTACCGGCGCGAACAACTCGCCAACCTGGAACTAAAGCGGCAAATCAATGAATCACTAGCCAGACCACTACGCAGCAGCCATTTTGCAACTCAAATGGGTCATATCCTGCACGCCTTTGGCAATGCCCACAAAATCCGCATCGAAATTCACTTCGATTACAACGAACCCCAGCCCAAAGCGACAGGCTGCTAACCTGGTTTCTGTCAAATGAGCCGGTCTCGGGCGGATTTGCCCGAACCGGCAGAAAAAAGGGGAACGATCATGGACATTTTACTAGAAAGAGATGTCAAAGCTTATCAACATCAAAGGATGCTGAAAGAATTACCCACAAAACAACAAATAAAAGAAGCGCTGGAAAGTAATCGTTCCAACCCGCAGCGCACCCGATTCAACGCCTTCCTGCGTGCTTTAGGCAATGCCCGCCGCATTCGCATCGAGGTCCACTTCGACTATGACGAACTCCAACCCGAAGCGACCGGTGGCTAATGATAAATTATTGTAGGGATGGTTCGCGAACCATCCCTACAATAACGCAAACCATCACACCGTTAATTAGAAAAATTTTCCAGTCAATGAGCACTCAAGACATTTACAACTACCTCAAAGTGAATGACCGGCTTATCACCGGCGGGCAGCCCAGCGAAGAGCAGCTGCGGTTGGCCGCCGCCGAAGGCTTTGCAACCGTCATCAATCTGGCCACCTACAGCCCAGATCGTTCTCTGGCAGATGAAGATGGCATCGTGCAGTCGCTGGGTATGATATACCATCACATTCCGGTAGATTGGTCGGCCCCCAAGGAAAGCGATTTCCAGGCTTTTGAACGCCTGATGCAGCAGCCAGCAAACGGTAAGATGCTCATTCACTGCGCTGCCAACTTCCGCGTCACCGCTTTCTATTCCCTTTATGCCATGAAGCACTTGGGATGGACCGAAGCGCAAGCTGACACATTCCGGGCTGCTATTTGGAATGAAAGCGACTACCCCGTTTGGGAAACATTCATAAACCAAATGAAGACTCGATTGGAATTTACATGATGCTAACTCGAATCAAATCAACTTATCAAGAGTTCCCCATCCAGTTTTGGATATTGGTCTCGGCCAACTTCATTGACCGCCTGGGCGGAACTTTGATTTTCCCGTTTTTTGCCCTGTACGTCACCCAGCATTTTAACGTGGGCATGACACAGGCCGGCGTTTTGCTGGGCATCTTCTCTGTTTTTGGCTTCATCGGCAGCATGTTGGGCGGCGCTTTGACCGACAAGTTTGGCCGTCGCGGCATGGTCCTGTTCGGCCTGGTTTTCAGCGCGTTGAGCAGCGTGGCGATGGGGCTGGTGAACGAATTGAATGTATTCTACGGCTTGGCGGTCATCGTCGGACTGCTGTCCAACATTTCCGGACCGGCCCACCAGGCGATGGTGGCCGATATCCTGCCCGAAGAGCAGCGCTCAGAAGGCTTTGGCATCATGCGCGTGGTAACTAACCTGGCCTGGATCATCGGTCCCTCGATTGGCGGCTTGCTGGCGGCGCGCTCTTACCTGATTTTGTTTGTGTTGGATGCGGTTTTGAGTTTGATAACGGCCGTTATCGTCTACAACTTCATCCCTGAAACCAAACCAGAGGCCACCGAGGCCCAAAAACAGGAATCCCTCCTCACCACCCTGGCCGGCTACCGCGACGTCATGGCCGACAAAATCTACATCGGCTTTCTCCTCGTTTCCATGCTTATGCTCATTGCTTACGGGCAAATCTACAACACCCTGTCCGTTTATCTGCGCGACGTTCATGACGTGTCCACCCAGGGTTACGGCCTGTTAATGAGCCTCAACGCCTCCTTTGTTGTCGTCCTGCAAATCTGGTTAACCCGCCGCATCAAACAAGCGTCGCCCATGCTGATGATGGCCCTGGGTTCTCTTTTCTACATGGTTGGCCTGACCATGTACGGGTTAGTCGCCAACTACAGCCTGTTTGTCGTGGCCATGCTCATTATCACAATTGGTGAAATGATCGTCATGCCGGTCGGCCAGGCTTTGGTGGCCAACTTTGCCCCGGCAGCGATGCGCGGCCGTTACATGGCTATCTACGCCCTGGCCTGGACGATTCCTTCGGCGATGGGGCCGTGGGCTGCGGGGGTGCTCATGGACAACTACAACCCCAACTGGGTCTGGTACGCCGCCGGTATCTTTTCGGCCGTTGCCGTTGCCGGTTTTTATACCTTGCATCTGGCAACCAGGGAACGTTTTACCACTCAAGCAGAAGAGTTAAAACCTGCATCCGCTTTATCTTAAGAGAGACTAGAGACTGAAGACTGACAAATCTCTAGTCTCCAATGTCCAGTATCAAAAAATAAGGAGAAAAAGTATGTCCCGCAATGATTTATGGCCCCTGCTCCAAGCAACAATGCAAGCATTTGTCCCGCATTATCGTGATGCAATGCAGCCCCTTTTAAATGAAGTCGGTTTTCAAGGACCAGACTGGTTCTTCTCTTTCGTTGCCTATGGCGTTGACCCGGAACCGTTAACGGCCGTTCACTTCCACACCTGCTTCCCCTACGCCAACATCGAAAATCAGAAGCAAAACCTGGCCCTGGCCGCCGAACATGGTTTCCTGGAAGCAGTCGCCACCGACAGCTACCGCCTGACCGACAAAGGGCGGGCCGGGATGCAGCGCTTTTACGCCGATACCGGGGCCGCCATTTCCGGCCTGGAACTGCTGCCGGCGGCCGACATGCAGCAGTTGGCCGATTTGTTTGGTCGAATCATCGCTGCTACCGAAGCAGCTGAAGAACCGACCCACAAACCGGTATTTTTGATGAGCCGCCGCACCGACCCTGGCAGCAGCGCTCCACCGGCACGGCGCATTGACCAGTATGCCACCGACATGCTTCGCTACCGGAATGACGCCGGCATTGCCGCCTGGCTGGGCCACGGCGTGGACGGCCAGACCTGGGAAACGTTGACCACGCTCTGGCGCGATCAGGCTCACACCGCCGCCAAACTGGCCGAGCAGTTAGCCAATCGCAATTATGACGAGGCCGTTTACACCACCGCCTTGCAAAATCTCGTCCAAAAAGGTTGGGCCAAGGAAGTTGATGGCGCGTATCAAATCACCGAAGCCGGTCGAATGGTGCGCGAAGAGGCGGAAACCAGAACTGACGACTACTTTTTCGTAGGCTGGTCGGCGCTGAGTGATGCCGAACAGGCTCAGTTCGAAACATTGCTGCACCGTTTGCGTGACAAACTCAATGAATTGGCCGCCGATGAAGCGATTAAAACGCGTAACGATTTGTGGCCATTGGCCGGAGAAATTTCCGGTTCGATTTACAAACTCACCCGGCCGGTAATAGATCCGCTTTTTGCCGAGATGGAGTTGGCCGAGCGCGGGTTAGTCTTTATGCTGCTGCAAGCGGCTAATTTTGATCCAGCCCCCGTTTCCAGCAAGGCCATCCATCGCCGCTATCCTTATGCGGTTGTGTCCAATTGGGCAGAACCACTGGCCAAGTTGGCTAAAAAAGGGTTGCTGGCAGCCGATGGGGATGGCGATTATTATTTGACGGATAACGGCCGTTCCGCCCTCACCCGCTTCCTCGACACCTTCCGCAACCACCTGGGCGCGGTAGAAACCGATCTTGATCTGGATCGATTGGTCACTTTGCTGAATCGAATCGTCAATGCCTGCCTCAACGCCCCGGAACCGCCCGGCACGGTCGCCATCACCCTCAGCCACAAGCTTATGCCGGCCGAAAATGCTTCGGCTTTGGCCAAAATCGACCAATTCCTGGATGATCTGAATGCCTTCCGCGATGACGCCCACCTGGCCACTTTTGCCCCTCACGACATCAGCGGGCATGGCTGGGAACTGTTCACCTACCTCTGGCGCGGCGACGCCGCCAACGCCGCCGAAATGGCCGAAAAAGCCGGTTTCCGCGGCCATGATGAAGCCGCTTACACCGCAGTGCTGGATGATCTTGTCACCCGTGGCTGGGTCATGGCGGATGGTGATCATTTTGTCCCGACGACGGCTGGTAAAGAAATCCGCGAGGCGGCCGAGGTGCGAACCGACCGCTATTTCCACCTACCCTGGACCGCCCTCAGCCTGGCCGAGACTGAGGAACTGCGCACCCTCATGACCGGTTTGAATGAGCAATTGGCGCAACTGGCGGAGGCAACGGCCGTGCCCGCTTAAATTGAAACAGGACACTGATTGATACGGATTTACACAGATAAAAACTGAGCAAAACACCAAAAATCAGCGTTCATCCGCGTCAATCTGCGTCCCATCAAAATTTATTAACCCCCTCCAATT
>JBNKZT010000304.1:0-7693 GCA_050301775.1 Promineifilaceae bacterium (SeqCode) | reverse complement strand
GATGGTCGGGAGGCAGAACATCGCGCAATGTGATTTGCAAGTTCAAGGTCTTTTCGTAATCAGCGATTCTGAATTTTCTTGCCATACCCGAAGTTTACACCAATATTGTGTTTGTTTGGAGAAAATCACTTCTCCGACAAACTGCTAGATGAAATGAAGCACACCCAATTTGTATTTCAAAAAGATTGATGCCTTTCAGACCACCAGGCTTGCAAGTCAGCCATGCCGATGCTGTTAAGTTTATGACCGGTGTCGTATTCGTGGTATTCCAGATTGCTGCCGGCCATGACCAGCGTTTGGGCACAGCCGGCGGCTCGTTCCGGGGGAATAAGGGGGTCTCGTTTGCCAACCGCCATGAAAATGGGCAGGTCAACCAATGGCGAGGCTGCCAAAGCACTGTCGCAGCGGGTGGGGATGAAGCCAACCAGCCCGGCGATGCCTTGCACCAGTCCCGGACTGCGCATAGCTACTGCGTAGGCAACGGCCGCTCCCTGGCTAAAGCCCATCAGGTAAATTTGGGCCGGATTGGCATTGTAAAGATGGGGTAGGGCTTGGATGAATTGGGTAACGGCCGTTACCGCATCATCAAACTGGTCAAGCGTGGGCCATTCATCCGGCTGGCGCAGCCGCCAACTGTAACCGCCATCGGGGTCAGGCTCAATGGCCCGTGGGGCAGCGATGAGCCAATCTTGTGGAATTGCTTTGGCGAAAATCCACATGACATCTTCATTGCCGGAACGGCCGTGCAGCATAACCACAGTTTGATAAGGGCCAGGTGTTTGGGGAACCTGTACGCGGTGAATCAAACCACTTTGTTCCAAAGCTGGACCATTTTTAACTAATTGGGGTTCATTCATGGGGCGCATCTTACCGTTTTACGACTAAAAGGCAAAAAAAATGAGGTGGACGTTAGACGGGCGCCTAACGTCTCACCTCTGGGGGGGGAGCCACTTATAAGTATAGCAGGTTGCCGTATCGGTGTCAACCCTTTTTTCTTATTTTCATCAATTTAATTTGGAAATCCCATTTAGTACCTTATCAGTGAGATTCTTGGCACGGTGTACAAGAATTTTTCGACACGAATTTCACAAATTACACTAATTTTTTCTTCATTCGTGAAATTCGTGAAATTCGTGTCAGAATCTTTTCTGGTTTATCCAGGTTAGGGTTGTTCCAAGAGACAAAATACCCGATATTGCCGAAAGCAACCGCTAGCAGTCTGTCGGAAAAGTCAATTCTTGTCCGATAGGACACGGATAAACGCGGATAATGATCGATTTTTGCCGTCTTTTTCCGCGCAATCCGCATCCCATTATTCTTTCTCCGACAAGCTGCTAGCCAATCCCCAAAATAGATTTGATTCCGGGTAATTATTTTTGGGGATTGGCTTAATGCCTCATTTTAAGTCTTTCAACAGCGTTTGAGCATCATTTTATCTATCTTTTTAGCCCCCAAAACAAATTCCCTGAGAACATCATTAGTGAGGTGGGGTTTATCCGACCAGGTGGTTGACAAACCCTTTTTATGACGTAAACTATCTGCATACCCCCCCCGGTAGGGGGCGGGGATAAAATAAGAGAGGGAGCATTTTATGGACGAGACGACGAAAAAAGCCGTGACGCAGCGTTTGGCCAGTACGGCCGGGCATATCAAGGGCATTGCCCGGATGGTGGATGAGGATACGTACTGTATTGATGTCATCCGCCAGATTCAGGCAGTGCAGGCGGCGCTAACCAAGGTCAGCACGCTGATTTTGGATAATCATTTGCATACTTGTGTGACAACAGCCGTGCAGGGCGAAGACCCGGCAGAACGTGAGCGAGTGCTGCAAGAAATCACTAGTGTTTTTGAAGTAACGGGCAAATTGTAAGCCATACTCAAATTTAGTTTGAAGGAGACAAAATCATGACAAGTAAAACATTTACCGTACCCAATATTAGTTGCGGGCATTGCACTCACACTGTCGAGATGGAAGTTGGTGATTTAGCTGGCGTCAAGTCAGTTAAAGCCGAGATTGAATCCAAACAAGTAACCGTCGAATGGGAAGCTCCGGCCACCTGGGATGGCATTGCGGCCTTGCTGCAAGAAATTAACTACCCGCCGGAAGGCCTCGTTCAGATTCAGTAGTCAGGTAGTCAAGTAGTTAAGTCGTCAGGTAGTCGGTCTAAAGGACTATTCGAATGCCTGACTACGCGACTACGCGACTAACGGAGACTTCATGTCCGAACAACAGATTACTTTGCCGGTCTTGGGGATGACCTGTGCCAACTGTGTGGCGGCGGTGGAGCGAAACTCGAAAAAAGTCGAAGGCGTTTCTGACGCCATAGTTAATTTTGCCAGCGAAAAAGTTACATTTACTTATGATCCGGCCGTTGTGGATGCTAAACAGGTTACGACACAGGTGATCGAGCGTGTGAAAAAAGCCGGCTATGAAATCCCCACGGCCGAATTGGATCTGTCGCTGTTAGGAATGACCTGCGCCAACTGTGCGGCGACCATTGAACGTACACTGAACAACAAAGTGGACGGTGTGCTGGAAGCGACGGTCAATTACGCCAGTGATAAGGCGACGGTGCGTTACGCTACTGGGGCCGTCACGCGGGCGGACATGGTGGCGGCGATCCGCAAAGCGGGCTACGACGTTGTTGAAAGCGCGGATGAGGCCGATTTGCAGGACGCGGAGGGGGCTGCCCGTGAACTGGAAATTCGCCATCAATGGCGACGGCTGATTGTGGGTGCGGTTTTTACGCTGCCCCTGTTTTTGCTGAGCATGGCCCGCGATTTTGGCCTGGTGGGACATTGGGCGCACGCGACCTGGGTTAACTGGCTCTTTTTGGCGCTGGCTACACCGGTGCAGTTTTACGTGGGCTGGGATTATTATGACGGCGGCTATAAATCTCTGCGTAACGGCAGCGCTAACATGGATGTGCTGGTGGCGATGGGGTCGTCGGTGGCTTATATTTACAGCATTGCCGTTTTGCTGGCCAAGACATTCTGGCAAACCGATGCGCTGGGGGCACACGTCTATTTTGAGACCTCAGCAGCGATCATTACGCTGATTGTGTTAGGCAAACTGCTGGAAGCGCGGGCCAAAGGGCGAACCAGTGAGGCCATCAAAAAGTTGATGGGCTTGCAGGCTAAAACGGCCCGGGTCGTGCGCGACGGCGCGGAACGGGACATCCCGATCGCCGAAGTGGTAAAGGGAGATGTGGTCATTGTCCGGCCCGGTGAAAAGGTGCCGGTGGATGGGGTAGTGGTGGACGGCCGTTCCACCCTCGACGAGTCCATGATTACCGGAGAAAGCCTGCCGGTTGAGAAAAAAGTAGGCGATGAAGTCATCGGCGCGACGATTAACAAACAGGGTTTGTTCAAATTTGAAGCGACCAAAGTGGGCAAAGAGACAGCGCTGGCCCAAATCATCAAGTTGGTGGAGCAGGCCCAGGGCAGCAAAGCGCCCATCCAGAAGATCGCCGACCGGGCGGCGGCTTATTTTGTGCCGTTTGTCATTGGGCTGGCCCTGTTGACCCTGGCGGTCTGGTGGATTGTGGGTGGTGAATTTGTGCCGGCGTTGATCCGGTTAACGGCCGTGCTCGTTATCGCCTGCCCCTGTGCTATGGGTTTAGCGACGCCAACCTCGATCATGGTGGGCGTGGGCAAGGGCGCCGAGAAAGGTATCCTCTTCAAAAACAGTGCCGCCCTGGAACAGGCACACAAGCTAACCGCCATCGTCCTGGACAAGACGGGGACGATTACGAAAGGCGAACCGTCGGTGACGGATGTGTTAGTAAGTAATGAGTCCCTAGTGGCGAGTGATGAGCTGCTTCAATTAGCGGCCAGCGCCGAGCGCGGCTCGGAGCATCCGTTGGGTGAGGCGATTGTGCGCTCGGCCAATGAGAAGGGGTTGGTCCTAAGCGAACCGGCCCGGTTTGAAGGGATTGCTGGTCATGGGATTGCGGCGGAAGTGAACGGCCGTGCCATCCTCCTGGGCAATTTACGACTCATGCAGCGGGAAAAGGTTCATCTCAACGGCCTGGAAGCAAAGGCACGGCAGTTGCAAAATGAAGCCAAGACTGCCATGTGGCTGGCCGTCGATGGCCAGGCCTGCGCCGTTATCGGCGTAGCCGATACCATCAAAGACGGCTCCCAAGAAGCGGTGGCGGCGATGAAAAGCCTGGGTTTGACAGTCGTCATGATGACCGGCGACAACGAGGCCACGGCGCAAGCCATCGCCGCCGAGGTAGGCATTGACCGCGTCTTTGCCGAAGTCCTGCCCGGCGATAAATCGGGCCATGTGGCGCGACTGCAAGAGGAAGGCTATATCGTGGCGATGGTCGGCGATGGCATCAACGACGCCCCGGCTTTGGCCCAGGCTGATGTAGGCATGGCGATTGGAACCGGGACGGATGTGGCTATGGAAACGGCCGATGTCACTCTGATGCGCGGCGATTTGCGCAGCGTACCTCAAGCTATCAAGTTGTCCAAAGCGACAATGCGCAACATCAAAGAGAATCTGGGCTGGGCTTTTGGATATAATGTGGCCCTCATCCCTATTGCTGCCGGGATTTTGGCTCCCTTTGACTGGGCGCCGGGGTTCCTGCGCCAACTACATCCTATCCTGGCCGCCGGGGCGATGGCATTTTCCAGCATCAGCGTGGTCAGCAATGCGCTGCGGTTGCGCTCCCTCAAATTGTAAACTATTAACCGAACGAGGCAGTTACGCAGTTGTTGACTGTCCCGTTCACCTCTTTTCTTAAGCGACATTTTTAACGACAAACGAACACTTTTGGCGTGAGGTTATCATCATGAGCAAATTAAGTCGGCGGGAGCGACAGGCGGCTTTGCGCCGCCAGCAGCAAAGGCAGCGACTAGTCTGGGGCATGTTGGCCCTGGGCGTTGTGTTGGTCCTGAGTGCTGTTATCTGGTCCCTTTCCGAGCCAGCTGTCCCGATCATTGATCCTTTTGATGCCGGGATGGTTGCTTTGGGGCGGCAAGTTTATGATGTGCAGTGTGCTTCTTGTCATGGCGCTAATCTGGAAGGGGAGGCATACTGGCGTGAGAGCAGCCCGGATGGTGTGTTAAAAGCGCCGCCGCATGACGAGACCGGCCATACCTGGCACCACGATGACGCCTATCTGGTTGAATCAATCAAGCTGGGCGGACCTCGTTTGCCGGCTGATGTGGGGGTCAGTCCTATGCCGGCGTATGATAATATTTTGTCGGATGAGGAGATAACGGCCGTTCTCTCCTTCATCAAAAGTCAGTGGCCGGCCGACATTTTGGTTGCCCAGGCGCAGCGTTAAAAAAAGGGCAGAATCTTATGCAGTTGAGATGGCGAAAATTAGCCAACTTATTTGGCCTTGCGATTTTATTCGGGTTCTTGAGCGCTTTGTTGGGTTGTACTGGAAACGGACAGTCGGCAACGGCCGTTCCTCCTATCAATAACCCTACCCTCATTGTCTTTTACACAGATAATTGAGTGCCCTGACAAGAAATGGAACCCATCGTGAATGGGTTGGAAACAGAATTTGGCGGGAAATTGATTGTCACCCGACTGGATGCCAATGTACGCGAAAATGAGGAATTAGAATTTAGCTACGGATTGCGTGGACACCCGGCGTTTGCTGTTTTGGATGTATCCGGGGCAGTAACGGCGACGTTTATTGGCCCACAATCAGATGAAACGCTGCGGGAGGCGGTAACGGCCGTGTTCCTCCAACCCGACTAATCTGCTTTATTACAAACATCACCCTGAAAACATGCCTTTCCTAACTGGCTGACTGGCTCTGATCTTGTTACATTTAGGATGTTCGGCTGAGTGAACGGCCGTAACGTTAATCAACAACCATCTTGAGGGATAATTCTCTCATTGATTCCCACAAATGAGGAGAAAACTATGAATGATTTCAATCAAAAAGATTTGACGGACGCCTTTGTTGAGCTAATCCGTCGGGCGGCGACGCAGCTTCCGGCCGATATGGAAGAGTCTCTCAACAAGGCTCAGGTCCGTGAAGATGAAGGGTCAGCCGCCAAAGGCGCGTTCGACACCATTTTGTTGAACGTCAAAATGGCCCGCGAAAACAGCACCCCTATTTGCCAGGACACCGGCACACCCATTTTTGAAATCAGCTACCCGTTGGGCGTTTCCACCCGCAAGCTGGCCGACCAGATTCGGGCGGCGGCGGCCATCGCTACCCAGCGCAGTTATTTACGGCCTAATGCGGTAGACAGTCTGACCGGCAAAAACAGCGGTGACAACTCCGGCGAAGATTTCCCCACAATGCACTTCCATGAATGGGACGAGCCAACTATTCACGTAGACGTTTTGCTCAAAGGTGGCGGCTGCGAGAATGTTTCCACTCAGTATAAGCTGCCCGATGGTGGTTTGAAAGCCGGGCGCGATTTGGAAGGCGTGCGCCGTGTCGTGCTCGATTCGGTCATGCAAGCCCAGGGCAAAGGCTGCGCCCCGGCCGTGTTAGGCGTGGCCATTGGCGGCGACCGGGGATCGTCCTACGCCAAATCGAAGCAGCAGTTGTTTCGCAAACTGGAAGACAAGAACGAAAATGAAGAGTTGGCGGCTTTGGAAGACCGACTTTACGAGGAAACGAACGAATTAGGTATTGGCCCGATGGGGTTTGGCGGTAAAACGTCGGTGTTGGGCGTAAAGATTGGTTCCCTGCATCGTTTGCCCGCTTCTTACTTCGTTTCTATTGCGTACATGTGCTGGGCTAATCGCCGGGCCAGTATGGACATTTCGATCAATGATGCCGATGTGGAGGTGCAATATGCATAAGTTAACGGTTCCGATTTCTGATGAAGATATTCGCTCGCTGAAGGTGGGGGATACCGTCTTTTTGAATGGCGTGATTATGACCGGCCGCGACGCGGCGCATAAGTTCATGATTGAGCATTTTATCAAAGGCGAAGTGCAGCCGGAAGAGGTTGAATTGTACGAAGAGTTGAAGGAAATCCTGGACGGCGGCGTCATTTATCACTGCGGGCCGGTTGTGAAGCAGCACGAGGATGGTTCCTATTCGTTTGTGGCGGCCGGACCGACGACCAGCATCCGCGAGGAAGTGTATCAGTCTGATGTCATCAAGCACTTCAATTTGAAGGGGGTGATTGGTAAAGGCGGGATGGGGGCCAATACGCTCAAGGCCTGCCAGGAACAGCCGGCGGTTTATCTTCATGCCATCGGCGGCGCGGCCAGTCTCATTGCCCAGGCAGTAAAAGAGGTCATCAAGGTCAATAAGTTGGAGTTTGGTGTGCCGGAAGCGATGTGGGTGATTCGGGTGGAGGATTTCCCGGTGGTGGTGACGATGGACAGCCACGGGGAGAGTATTCACGAGCAGGTAGAGGCCCGCTCCAAAGAGAAGTTTGCCGAGTTGATCGCGTAAGAATCTGGATACTGATTGCTACAGATAAACACTGATTATTGCCGCCCTCATGACGGGGGCGGCTTTTTTTCATTTTGTGACAGGCTATTGGGCTAGAATGCCAAAGAAGGGTCCGCCGAACATCAGTCTTGTTTGTTTGATGTGGCTGAAGCCGCCCTCGTGTAACTGCTGGCTTAATTCGTTTAACTCTGGCAAAGGTGCGCCGCCAATGGTGGAGCGGAGGACCAGGTCGAAGTTGGCGGCTTCCATGCTTTCACCTTGCATCATGGAGACCAGGGCCAGTGCGCCATCAGAGGTTA
>JBNKZT010000303.1:0-7694 GCA_050301775.1 Promineifilaceae bacterium (SeqCode) | reverse complement strand
ACTATCCTCGAAGTCGAAAATCTCCAGGTGCAGTTTGAGACGCCGGAAGGTATTGTTCACGCCGTGAATGGCATTTCTTACCAGATTAAGGAAGGCGAGGCGGTGGCTGTGGTCGGTGAAAGCGGCTGCGGCAAGTCGGTGAGCATGATGTCGATCCTGGGGTTGATTCCCATACCGCCGGGCAAGATTGTGAACGGCCGTGCCACCTGGCTAAACTGCGACTTATTCCAACTATCCGAAGAGGAGATGGAAAAAGTGCGCGGCGGCGAAATCGGCATGATCTTTCAGGACCCAATGACCTCGCTCAACCCCGTTCTGAGCATCGAGCGGCAGCTTACCGAAGCGCTGCGCAAACATTACAGCATGGAACTGGAACCGGCGCGTAAGCGGGCCATTGACCTGCTGGAACTGGTCGGCATTTCCGCCCCCGAACGACGTCTGGGCGATTATCCGCACCAATTTTCCGGCGGAATGCGCCAGCGCGTGATGATCGCCATGATGCTGGCCTGTAATCCCAGCCTGCTCATCGCCGACGAGCCGACGACGGCGCTGGACGTGACCATCCAGGCTCAAATCGTCGATCTGGTCATCCGCATGCGCGAGAAGATGGGCATGGCCATGATCTGGATCACCCACGATTTGGGAGTCGTTGCCGGGCTGGCCGACCGGGTCATTGTGATGTACGCCGGCTACATTGTTGAGGAAGCAGTGGTTGATGATTTGTATGAACGGCCGTCCCACCCCTACACCCTGGCCCTGTTAGCCGCCCTGCCCCGCGTCGACCGGCGGCGCGAAAAACGATTGAAATCCATCCCCGGCGCGCCGCCCAATCTGCTTGTTGAGCCACATGGCTGCCCCTTTGCGCCGCGCTGCGACTACGTCATCGACCAGTGTCGCGCCGAAATGCCGCCGCTGATCCCGGTTGGACCAAACCACAAAGCGGCCTGCTGGATCAATGTCAACACAGGAGAACCGCGATGAGTGACAATAACACGGCACTGGTGACTGTCAATAATTTGAAAAAATATTTCCCCATTCATCGCGGCATCATTGTGCAGCGGGCTGTGGGCGCGGTCAAGGCGGTGGATGGCATCAGCCTGACCATCGCTCGTGGCGAGACGTTGGGCCTGGTGGGCGAAAGTGGCTGCGGCAAAAGCACGGCCGGCCGCACGATGCTGGGTCTCTACCCGGCCACCGACGGCCAGATCACGATTGACGGCCTGGACGTGCGCAGCGCCAAAGGCAAGAATTTGCTGGCGGTACGGCGCAAAGCACAGATGATTTTCCAGGACCCATTTGCCTCACTCAATCCACGTTGGACGGTAAACGGGATTGTCGGCGAGCCGCTGCGCGTCCACAAGCTGCTGCCCAATGAAAAGGAGCGGGCCGAGCGGGTGAAGGAACTGCTGGAACTGGTGGGGTTAAGCGGCCGTTACGTCAACCGTTTTCCCCATGAATTTTCCGGCGGGCAACGGCAGCGCATCGGCGTGGCCCGCGCCCTGGCCTCGGAGCCGGATTTCATCGTCTGTGACGAGCCGATTTCGGCGCTGGACGTGTCGATTCAGGCCCAGGTGGTCAATTTGCTGGAAGATTTGCAGGCGAGGTTTAATCTGACGTACCTGTTCATCGCCCACGATTTGAGCATGGTGCGCCACATTTGCAACCGGGTGGCGGTGATGTACCTGGGGGTAATGGCCGAACTGGCGGAGAAGGATGAACTGTACGAGAATCCGCTGCATCCGTATACGCAGGCGTTGTTATCGGCCGTTCCCGTGCCCGACCCCAAAACGTCGCGTAAACGGCAGCGCATTATCCTCACTGGCGACGTGCCCAGCCCGATTGATCCGCCGTCCGGCTGCCGTTTTCACACCCGCTGCCCCATCGCCCGGCCGCACTGCGCCCAGGTAGAGCCGGTCTGGCGCGAGGTGGGGCAGGGCCATTTTGTCGCCTGCCATGAGGTGGAGCCGAAGTTTGTGGGGGAAACGGCCGTTTAACCTACCAAACGTCAATTAAAACAAATCTAAGTTGAAGGAGAATATTTTTGAACGAATCTGTGCCAACTTCCGCAGTTAATCCATCCGCACCTGTCCTGCTCGTTGCCGCCGGTGAAGACCGCTTTGGCGAGCACCGAGGATTGGGCATTAGCGCTATTGATTTCAAAATAGCTGCTCAGGACAGCAGTGGTCTTTTCATTCTTGAGAACATATTCCGGGCGAAAGGCGGCCCGGCCCGGCATCTGCATTATGAACAAGACGAGTGGTTCTACGCAATTGAAGGGGAGTTTATCATTGAGGTGGGGCAAGAACGATTCAGGCTCAATCCCGGCGATTCGCTGTTTGCGCCGCGCAATGTGCCGCATGTTTGGGCCTATGTGGGTGATGCAATTGGCAGAATGCTGATCACGTTTAATCCGGCGGGCAAAATGGAAGCGTTTTTCCGCGAAGTGACCAAAGCCAACGCGATGCCGCCGCAGGACCCGGCGTTGTGGCGGGCACACGGGATGGAGCTGCTGGGGCCACCTTTGTCGATTGGATAAAAAAGAGGAATCATATGACCACTTCCGTCAAAATCGAAGCGCAATTTCAAGAAGCACGGCGTCTCCTTTGCTGATGCGGAAGGCGTTTTTTACGATCCTTTGGCCATTCACACAGAAGACCCTTACGCCGAAAGTGAGAGCAGGTGGATTGCGGTAGGTATGGGAAGCGCCAGCCAGATTCTCGTCGTTTTTTATACGTTTCGCGGCGATGAAATCAGTCTTATTTCGGTTCGACGGGCCACACGTCGTGAGGTGAAAGACTATGCAGGCTGAATATGATTTTTCGGAGGGCAGGCGGGGAGCCGTTCTGTCGAGTAAAGGCAAAACCCGAATTACGATTTATATTGATGACGCAGTACTTGAAGAATTTCGTGCCAGGGCAGAAGAAGCGGGAACGGGCTATCAAACGATGATCAATGATGCGCTCAAGGAATACCTCAACAAAAGTATTGAACCACCGCTAACAGAATCTATCCTGCGACGGGTGCTACAAGAGGAAATGCCAAAGTGGAATGTTTGAGACCGGCTGCCGCTTTCATACCCGCTGCCCCATCGCCCAACCGCACTGCGCCCAGGTGAAACCGGTCTGGCGCGAAGTGGGGCAGGGCCATTTTGTCGCCTGCCATGAGGTGGAGCCGAAGTTTGTGCCGGAGAGGGGTTTGGACGCGGGTACGTCCGATTAGTGTGGGAAAATGAGGGTTTCCTATTTGCCTCATAAATGTTAAACTAAACGTCGATCTCGCAGGTCTTTACTGCGACTTATCAAGACAATGAAAATTAGGGGGGCGCCATGTTTTCCAGTGAGAAGAAACAAAACTCAATAGTAGTATTAGTAATAGTGTTGCTGGTGGCAACAATGATGTTGACAGTGGTGATGGGAATGATGGGGGAAACGGCCGTACACGCCGCCCCTTCCGGAGGAACAACTGTTAGCGGACCCATTATCACCCACACCACCTGGTCACTGGCCGGCAGCCCTTACATTATGGATGCCGACGTTATTGTGAATGAAGGCATTACGCTAACGATTGAACCAGGGGTGATTGTTACGGCCGCAAATCATTCCGGTATCACTATCTTGGGTAATTTGTCGGCTGTAGGCACAGTTTCAAAGCCGATTACTTTTACGTCCGTCACCAATGTGGAAAGCAGCGGATGGGGAGGAATTACTTTCGAAGGAAGTCATGGGCACATTAAGTACGCCGCCATTCAAAATGGTTGTTCCCAGCTTTGGATAAAAGATCCACAACCGGACGCTCGTTTTATACTAGAGAACACAACATTGGGGCAGACAAACTGCCGCTTCCCCATTCGAGTTGAGATGGAAACGCTGGACGTATTGGAAATGACTGATGTGACCTTTTCAGATGAAAATTACGAATCCATATTCATTGCGATCGAACCCAATTCTAAAATCCAGAAAGATGCAACACTTCTATCATATCCCGGTTTAGATGGTTACTATATTCAGAGTGACTCTGGCATGTTGAATTACTTCTCCATTGAGCCGACGGCTACACTGACTATTTCATCAGGGTTAGACGTTTACCTGATTGCAATAATGGAGGTAAAGGGTCTTCTAAACATAGTGGGTTCCGTAGACGAACCTACCAATGTTTATTACGGTGCAGTGGATTTTATAGGGGGCGGAGGGTATATTGCTCATACTAAAATGATTGATTCGGTCTTGCGTATTATCGAACTTGATCCCGACATTGGGTTGACAATTGAAAACTGTACCTTGGAAGATGGCATAAGTCCCCCGGAACTCCAACCAATCGCAGTTTCTATATCTACTTTGCATCGATTACATCTATCTAATGTAACCTTCAATAATCTTGTGAAGCGTATTAGTTTGGGTAACTTGCCGGATCAACCCAAGACATTGGGGGGGAATGTAACGTTAACGTCGCAGCCAGGGTTAGAAGGGTATGAATTGTATGAAAATCTACCATACTCGTATACAAGTGATTTGATTATCCCTGCCGGGGTTACGTTAACGATGGAACCGGGGACAACTTTGTTTGGGAATGTGAATTCGGGCGTTATTGTCAGCGGTCATTTGGAAGCGCAGGGAACGGTGCTTAATCCAATTACGTTTACAACGGCCGTTACCACAGCCTGGGCCGGTATTGACCTTACCGGCGGCTCGGCCAATTTTGACCACGTTATCCTTTCCCAGGCGGGGGCTAATGATCAAAGCGCCCTGCGGGTCAATGGCCAGTTGGCGGTGAACCACACGACAATTCATCATAACAGCGGCAATGGTATGGATGTGCTGGGCGGCGAGGTAATGGCCGTTTGCAGCACCTTCTCTCAGAACCAAAGCGATGGCATTTATATTGCGGACAGTAGTAATCCAAACGTAACCATATGGAGTTCAGATATAAGCGGCAATGGCGGAGCCGGGCTGCGAAATAACAACCTTAACCTTGCTGCTGCTACTTACAATTGGTGGGGGGATGCCAGTGGCCCAGGCGGGATTGGGCCAGGCAGTGGTGATGCCGTTTTAGGGGCGGTTGACTATGAACCCTGGCTGACTGCACCTGTTTGTATGACCAGGGTTTATTTACCCTTTATCACCGTCCCTTAGATTTCTTGAGGATTTCCCATGACCACACCCATCAAAATCGAAGAAAAATACGAACGTAATGGTTGGCCGGCCCTCAAACGCCCTGACCTCAAACCACCCGATGGCTGGAGCCTGGAACTGATCAACTCCGTCAACCTGATCCACCATCACCGGCTCTCGCCCGATGGGCAGACGCTGGCCTTTTGCTGGCAGCGGGACAGCGAGACCAATATTTACACAGTTCCGGCGGGCGGTGGCTGGCCGCAGCGCATCACCGTCGGGCGTAAACCAACCGTGTACTGGATGGATCGCGCGCCGCAGTGGTCGGGTGACGGCCGTTTCCTATCCTTCACCATGAACAACCACGTCCACATCGCCCCCGCCGACGGCACAGGGCTGGCTAAAAAGATCAGCGACTTCACCGACTCGGCCTACGCGCCGGTGTGGCTGCCGGACAGCAATCAACTCATCGTCGGCGTGTCGCGGCAGGAGTGCAGCAAGCTGCTGCTCACCGACCGCGACGGAAGCTGGCCGCGCGCCTTGACCAGCGGCGAGGAGGGTGATGACTATGATGCCCAGCCTTCACCGGACGGCCGTTTCATCACCTACGTCCACCGCCCCCTCAATGACCTCAACCGGCTCGATGTACGACTGGTCGAACTGGAAACAGGGCAGGTACGCCAGTTGGTCGGTGCGCCGAAGCAAAAAAGCTGGTTCCCCCGCTGGTCGCCCGATGGCCAATGGATCGCTTTCCTATCGCAGCGGCCCAATTTTAACGAGGTGTGGCTGGTGCGGCCGGATGGCTCTAGCGAACACCAGTTGACTCATTTGGGGCATGACGTGGGTGAGTTTAGCTGGTCGCCGGACGGACATACCCTGGCCGCCACCATCAATCGTGGCGGCGCAATGGATTTGTCCCTCATCAACAGTGAGAGCGGCGAAGTCACCGATGTACGCACCGGGTTGGGTATTTATTCACGGCCGTGTTGGTCGCCCGATGGCAGCTATCTCACCGTTGAATACGAAAACGCCACCACTCCGCCCGACCTCTACCGCGTCGATGTGCACGGCGGGGCAATGACCCAGCTTACCTTCTCCAACCCGCCGGCCCTGGCCGGCCTGCCCCAGGTCACGCCGGAGCGCATCAGCTATAAAAGTTACGACGGCCTGGAAATCCACGCCTTCCTTTACAAGCCACCCCAGCCCAACGGCGCGGCCATCCTGCGCCCGCATGGCGGCCCCACCGACCAGTGGCGCTTCGATTGGGATCCACTGGCCCAATATCTGGTCGCCGAAGGTTACACTTTCATCGCCCCCAACTTCCGCGGCAGCACCGGCTACGGCGTCGAATTTGAGCACGCCAACTATGACAATTGGGGTGTCGGCGATACGCAGGACTGCCTTTATGGGGCGCGTTATTTGTACACGCTGGACTGGATCAACCCGGCCAAAATCGGCATTTTCGGCTCCAGCTACGGCGGCTACATGGTCGCCTGCTGTCTGGCCCGCGACCCCGATTATCTGTTTGCCTGCGGCGTCAGCAAGTATGGCGACGCTGATCTGTACACCTCCTGGGCGCAGTGCGAGCGGGAGACGCGCCTCTACACGGAGATGCAGCTGGGCCATCCCACGACCAATTGGCAGGTCTACCTCGACGCCTCGCCCCTTTTGCAAATCGAGAACGTGCAGAAGCCTGTCCTCTTGCTGCACGGCCTGCTGGACGACATCGTGCCGCCGCAGTCGTCGGAAATCTGGGCCGAGGCGATGCGCCGCGCCGGGAAGACGTTTGAGTACAAGACGTACGCCGATGAGCCGCATGGTTTCCTGAAGCACGAGACGGAGATGGATTACCAGCGCCGGCTGGAGATTTTTATGGATTGGTATTTGGTGCCGCGGTGATTGGTTACGGCCGTTTCCGCCTGGAGCTAAAGCCCCAGGCTAGCGAACGACGCGCGGTAAACCGGGCTGAACCGGCTTAAGTCGGCGTGGTTTTTTAGGCCGGTGATTTATCGCCGGACGGAGATGATGTGCGTACCAAACCCCGACGAAGCGAGTGGCAAAAGCAACGGCCGTTTCCTCCTCCTCTATCATCACAAAACCGAATATGCTAAAATAAGCATGAATCGTGAGGAGAATCATGCAGCAAGCTGAGTTAAATCAACAAAATTTATTGGCTTATCAGCAGCGTTGGGCAGCCGTTGCCGCTGTCGAAGCGACCGAACACCAATCCAGTTCCATCACTGAACGATGGCGGCAGTTGAATGCGCTCTTTCGGGTGGCTCTGAGCCTGAATATCCTCCCGCAAAATCAAGACATCTCTTTGGATAAAGGGCAGTTGCGGTGGCAAGCCCTCTATGTCCATGAGCAAGCCCAAAGCGAATGAGTGAATCAGACCTGTTGGAACCGTTGTTTGGGCCGGTAACGGCCGTGCAGCAGTTAATTGATGCATTCGACCAGCAAGGCATTATTATCGGCGGCGTGGCCGTCAGTTTATTAAGCCAGCCTCGATTAACGGCCGATGCCGATGCCATGCTCTTACTCTCGCTTGACGACTTGCCGCAGTTGATCGAAAAAGCGCAGACCTTT
>JBNKZT010000302.1:0-7699 GCA_050301775.1 Promineifilaceae bacterium (SeqCode) | reverse complement strand
CCTGGCAGAATACTACAGCGCCAAAGAGAAGGAAGCTGCCAAAGCTGACAAAAGCGATGGTGGCTAACAAAAAAAACGGCCCCCACACATTTGATGCGGACCGTTAATCGGTCACCCGTCTGAGCAACCTTTCACCAGCCACCTGGGGCTACCAACCAGAAGGTGGCTAGCTATACAACAGTACACTCACGTGTTTTGTTGCTCTGTACATTAACAAACACATACAACCGAAAGGGCAAAATACAAAACCACGCACCCCTTTTGGAGTACACGATTTCCAATCATTGCCATCGCCAACATGATACCATTGACTTTACTTAAGATCAAGTCAAGTATTATGTAACGTAATAGGATAAGAAGACAGGGGGAGGGAACGGCCGTTCCCTAAAATTAATTAGATTTAACACCTGCATGAACCAAACGTGGATCCAGCGCATCCCGTAAACCATCACCTAAAAGATTAAAGGCCAGTACTGTAATTGAAATCGCAAAGCCCGGAATAAAAACCAAATGGGGAGCACTAAAAATTTGGTTACGTTCACTGCCTAACATTGTACCCCATTCCGGCGTCGGTGGCTGCGCTCCCAGGCCCAGGAATGAGAGAGCGGCCGTATCCAAAATCGCCGTTGCAAAACCTAATGTTGCCAAAACAATCAATGGTGGTAGCGCATTTGGCAAAATACGGTTAAACAAAATTTGGAAGTTACTGGCCCCCAAAGCTCGCGAAGCTTCAACATATTGTGCCTCACGAACAGACAAAACTGTGGCCCGAACGACCCGGGCATAAGATGGTGTACTAACAATCGCAATCGCTAGCATCGCATTTTGCAAACTTGGCCCCAAAACAAATACAATTGCAATCGCTAACAGGAAAAAGGGGAAAGCCAGGACAATATCCAATAACCGCATAATAATATTATCAGCCCAGCCGCCGACAAACCCGGCCACGGCTCCCAATGTTGTGCCAGTAATGACCGCAATGGTTACGGTAATAAAACCAATCCGCAACGAAACCCGCGAACCATAGACAATTCGACTAAACACATCACGTACGTTGCCATCAATCCCCATAAAATGCTGTGGTTTTTCTTCTGGGCAGCCTAGCAAGTGAATACAGGGTGCTTCTCGCTTTTTTACATCTTCAACCCCGATAAGTACATCAGTGGGATCGTAAGGAGCAATAATCGGGGCAAAAATTGCCACGATTATCAGGAAGCCCAGAATGATTAACCCCACAATAGCTGACCGCTGCCGAAAGAGCCGGCGCAGTGTCAGTCGCCATAAGCTATTCGATTTATAATCACTGATATCAGCAATATTGTCACTGGGAATTTCAGTTACAGTTGTCATAATATATTTAGGGTCAATCTAGCCTGATCCGTGGATCAAGAAATGCATACGATAAATCGACGAGCAAATTAAAGAGGACGTAAACAAAAGCCACAACCACGACAAGGCCCTGGATAATTGGGAAATCACGTGCAGTGATTGCTTCAAACATACTCAAACCAACACCAGCCAGGCCAAAAATTGTCTCCGTCAAGACCGCGCCGCTTAAAATACCACCCAATTGGAGTCCGGCAATGGTTACTACTGGCAGCAGTGCATTCCGAAAGGCATGTTTTAGGATAACTTTACGATTGGACAGCCCCTTCGCGCGTGCAGTACGGACATAATCCATTCCTAATACTTCAAGCATACTAGAACGGGTCATACGGGCGATAATCGATAATGGAATTGTACTGAGCGCCACGGCCGGCAGAATCAGGTGCCGAATAACATCTTTTAACACTTCCCAATTTTGGGTGATGATTGAATTAAAAATATAGAGATTGGCGAAAAATTCATAAACGAGGAATTTGAAACTGCTCTCTTCCAAAGGAATTTCGAAAACTTCATAAAAAGCAGTCGCCCTGAGGCCGGCTGAAATACGGCCTGAAGGAGGTAGTTGGAATGGCGTGTCTTTAAGGAGTACGGCAAAAAGATAAACAAGTAATAAACCCAGGAAAAAAACAGGTAGAGACACGCCAATGTTGGCGCCAACCATCGTAATGACGTCAATGGCTGAATTGCGCTTAACGGCCGATAATATTCCCGCCGGAATACCTACCAGTAAAGCAATGATCATAGCCGTAAAACCAAGCTCAATGGTCATGGGCAAACGTTCGATCATAATGATCGATACAGGCCGGCCGAATCGGATCGAATTTCCTAAATCACCCTTGAATATATTACCCATGTAGATGCCAAACTGAACAAGAATAGGTTTATCAAGGCCAAAATCTCTGGCGAATTGCGCACACACCGTCTCCGTGGCCTTTTCGCCCAAAATCGCCCGGCAAGGATCGCCTGGTATAGCGCGGGCCAATATAAACGTAACCATGATGACCGCCAGGAGTACCGGAATTGCATAAAGCGTGCGCCGAATTGTATATTGGATCATGAGACTGTAACTCTGTAAAAAAACCTGCGAGGCTTTTAAGCCTCGCAGGTTTTAGTTGTAGCGGAGTGAAGTTTATTCTGCCGGAGCGTTCATGATCGCGCCCCAAAGGCTGCCGAAGTAATTGAATGCGCCTGTGTTACCGGTATGGTATGGGTTGGCGGCGTCAAGGCCGGCTGCCCACGAGGCGATGACGTCGTTGGCATCCAATGCAGAACCGTTATGGAATACAACGCCCTCACGTAAGTGGCAGGTCCAAACAGTCGAGTCTTCATTGGGGTCGCAGGATGTAGCCAATCGTGGCTCGACAACACCGGAGTCAATCGCATAGCCCAACAAGGGTTCAACGACTTGTTGACATGGGGCTAACGATTCGCCATCGGTTTCGTCAGCACAGTAGAGGCTGATCGGTTCAGCATTCTGCATATACACGAAGGTGTCCTTGCCCGGATTTGCGCGATGGAAAAGGGGAGCGCCAAAGGGACGGAAATGAGCATTCTCTACCGTTGCTAAAGCGGCTGAAGCCGACGCGCCGTTAGCAATGGGTACCATCGGTACCAAATCGCGAATCGCATTGTTCGCTTCCGCGTACAATGGTTCGGCCACGGCCGGATCACCAATTTGGGCCGCCTGTTCCAGAACCTCATAAATTTCGGGGAAAGGTTCGCCAAACTGTGTTTGGGATCTACCAAAATGGAAATCAAGGAAGTTGGTGACATGCGGGTAGTCAGCGCCCCAGCCCAATAGATATGGGCCGTCTAACTCTTGCGCATAAGCGGCTTCGATGAAGGCGCCCGATTCCATGACTACGACTTCGGCATCGATACCCAGATTGTCCATGAGTTGGGTTTGGAACTCAACAGCTACCAGACTCGGCTCCGGTAGATAACCGCGGAAAACATCGCGGTAATAGATGGATGTCGTGAAGCGAACGCCATCATCGCCACGCGGGAAGCCAGCATCATCAAGCAAGGCATTGGCCGCGTCAACATCAAAGTCGTACCAGGGGTCGCCAGCACAACCGTTTTCAATCGAACAGGGGGTGAAAAAGTCGGGTACGATTGATCCGTCGGCGTAGAAGTTGTCTACAATACGCTGCCGGTCAATGCCTATGGCGACGGCGCGGCGAAGGTCTACGTTGTCCCACGGAGCCTGAGTATTGGTAAATGCCAGATAGAGAACGTTGGGATTGGCTACCGGTATGAATTGGAGATTGGGGTCATTTTGGACGGTTTCGTAGTCATCTGGGCTCAGGTTTGTGATCTGGTCTACAGTACCTGATTGCAGTTCGAGCAAACGAGCAGCGCCTTCAGACGCCCAGCGGAAAACCAGGGTGTTGTAGGGGGCTGCTTCTCCCCAATAATCATCGAAGCGTTCAAAGGTGACGCTTTCGCCTGCGGCCCAATCTACCAACTTCCAGGGACCTGTGCCAATGGGTTGTCTCAGAAGATCACCTGTACCGCCAGTTTCGGCAATCCACTCGGCTGGCTGAATGGCAAAGGGGGTAAATGCTGCTTTAGCCGGGAAAGCAGGATCAGGGCTGCACATGTTGAAGACGACTGTTAATTCATCAACGGCCTCGATGGATAGAATCTGGCCGCCATAGTCGCAATTTTCGGCGGCTACACTCATTGGCTCGAATTCGGCCATTGGTTCTTCCATCGGAACCTCGGTTGGCTCTTCAGCGGCTGGTTCTTCAGCGGCTGGTTCTTCAGCGGCTGGTTCTTCAGCGGCTGGTTCTTCAACTGCCGGTTCTTCAACGGCAGCCGGTTCGGCGGCTGGTTCCTCAGAAGTCTGTTCGGTAGTTGTACCACCACAGGCTGCGAGGAGCATGCCCAAAATGAGCATTAAAACGAACGGTAAAAAATATTTGTTCTTCATCTCTTCTCCTTAATTGTTTGATATAGAACAAGAAGGTGCGGCGTTGGCTATGACGAACCTTAAAAAGTTAAGCTACCTATGGTAGCATGGCTTATGATGGCTGACAAACAGATTTTGCCTTTTAGGTTTCCGTGTATAATCGATTTAATAAGTATTGGCCGTTCGAGATAGTGTAAAAAGGATGATCCATTTTGATGAAAAATCGTGAAGTTGCGCAGTTGTTTGCGGATGTGGCCGAGATGTTGTCGATTCGTGGGGATCAGATTCACCGGGTTTTGGCGTATCGACGAGCGGCAGAAAGCATTGCTGAGTTGGGGCGTGACATTAATCAGATTGCGGCGGAAGGGTCGCTGATGGAGATTCCGGGCATTGGTAAGACGCTGGCCGATAAGATTGTGGAGATGCTGGCAACGGGAAAGTTGCAGTTTTATGAGAAGTTGGCGCAAGAGGTTCCGCCATCGCTGCTGGAACTGCTGCGGGTTGAGGGGTTGGGGCCGAAACGGGTGAAGCAGATTTATGAGGTGTTGGGGGTGACGACGCTGGATGAGTTAACGGCCGTTGCCCAAACCGGCAAATTACGCGATCTACCCGGTATGGGGGCCAAGTCTGAAGCCAAAATCCTGGCCGCTATCGAAGCGCTGGTCCGGCATGGCGACGGCCGTACCTCACTGGGTGATGCCTGGCCGGTGGCGCAGGCCATCTTGATGGAATTGGTTCAGGTGCCGGGAGTAACGAAAACGGCCGTTGCCGGTTCCTTGCGCCGCATGAAAGAAACAATTGGGGACATTGATCTACTGGTTGCCGCCGACGATTACCTGCCGGTGATGGAACGCTTTTGCACGCTCGACGCGGTCGAAACCGTCGTGGGGCGCGGGCCGACCAAATCGCGCATCGTTTTACACAATGGCATGGGGGTCGATTTACGTGTCCTGCCGGCCGAACGCTGGGGGACACTGCTTTCCTATTTTACTGGCAGCAAAGACCACAATGTGCGCCTGCGTGAACTGGCCCTTAAACAGGGCTTGAGTCTGAATGAGCATGCCTTTACACCGCAGGATGGCCGCCCGGAAATTCTTTGTGCTGACGAAGAAACAGTCTATAAAACTCTGGGATTGCCCATCATTCCGCCGCCGCTGCGCGAAGATCGGGGCGAAATCGAGGCGGCGCTGCGCGGTGAACTGCCGAACCTGGTCCAGCGTGACGATATTCGCAGCGATTTACACATGCACACGACCTGGTCAGACGGCAAAATGAGTGTGTTGGCGATGGCCAAAGCGGCCCAAGCCCGCGGCTTTCAGCACATTGTCATTACCGATCATTCGGTGAGTCTGGGCATTGCTAACGGTCTTTCTATTGAGCGGCTGGGCCAACAGGCCGAAGAAATTCGCACGGTTGATGCGGAAATGGGGCCGGATTTTCGTGTATTGCACGGCACAGAGATGGAAATCAAGGCTGATGGGTCGCTGGATTATCCCGATACGGTGTTGGCGGAGCTGGATTTTGTCATTGCCAGCTTGCACACCAGCCTGAGCCAGCCTCGGGAACAGGTCACACAGCGCATGTTGAATGCGATCAATAATCCGCATGTGGACATGATTGCCCATCCGACGGGACGGCTGCTGCCGGATCGGCCAGGGGCGGATTTGGACATGGACGCGATTTTTGCGGCAGCCGTGGCCACAGATACAATTTTGGAAATCAACGCCAATCCCAGCCGCTTGGATTTGCGTGATGGGCATGTGCGCCGGGCTATTGAATTGGGGGTGAAAATCGCCATCAACTGCGACGCCCATCATCCCGACCAGTTTGATTTCTTGCATTATGGGGTGGCGACGGCGCAGCGCGGTTGGGTGGAAGCGCATCATATTGTCAATACCTGGACAACAACTGAATTCTTGGCTTTTATTGGGTGATTGGGGGCGGGGATTAGGAGATTTAGGGATTAAGAAAAACAATAATCTCCTACTCCCTTAATCCCCGCTATTTATAGGAAGACTGGATTGATGGCTAAATCAGGCGCAACGACAACGATAAAAACGGCATTTGTCGGGGTGGATGAGAAAACACTGAATACGCTGCGACGGATGGCGGAGTTGAAAGAGTATCCAGCGCAGACGGTTCTGTGTCGCCAGGGTGAGATTGAGCATACGTTTTACGTGATAGTCAACGGCCGTGTCTCCGTCGTCCAGCGGGTTGATGAGGGTGAAGAACGGCTGCTGGGTTTGCTGGGTAATCATGCTATTTTTGGCGAGATGAGTCTGATTGACGATTCGCCGCGTATGGCCACCGTGATGACGCTTGTGCCCACGACCGTGTTGGAAGTAACCGAAAAAGTATTTGACCGACTGGTTTTGAACAGTCCGGCCGTTGCTTATGCTGTTGTCCAGCGCATTTTAGCCAGTACGCGCCAGTTGGATCGGCGTTCGATTGAAGAATTAAAAAGTAAAAACGTGGCGTTGGAACAAGCCTATGAAACATTACAAGCGGCCCAGGCGAAACTGGTGGAAAAAGAGCGTCTGGAACGGGAGTTGGAGCTGGCGGCGGTGGTGCAGCGCAATTTGCTGCCCGGCGACCTGCCTCAGTTCCCTGATTATCATTTTGCCGCTTATTTGCAGCCGGCGCGGCAGGTGGGCGGCGATTTTTATGATGTGATGGCCCTCGATGAGGAACACGTTGGCCTGTTGATCGCTGATGTGGCCGACAAAGGGTTTCATGCGGCGCTGTTTATGGCGGTTTCGCGAACGTTGTTTTACCAGGAAGGCCAATATTCGTTGTCACCAGCGGCCGTGGCCCTGGCGGTGCATCGCGGGATGTTGGGAGTAGCCAAGTCGGCGGATTCGTTTGTGACGGCGTTTTATGGGGTGTTACATCGTCCCAGCGGCCGTTTGACATATGCCCGGGCCGGTCATGATCGGCCGCTGCTGTATCGGCCAGGGCATGATGTGGAGATGTTAATGGGCAACGGCCGTTTCCTGGGTATGTGGCCTAAGTTATCATTAGACGACACTGTCGTGCAGCTTAAACCGGGCAGCCGTCTGGTCATGTACAGCGACGGTGTCACGGATGCTGTTAATCTGTACGGCGAGCGTTATGGTATCGAACGATTGCGGCGGGTCGTGCAAGATAATGGCAATTTGTCGGCCATTGAATTAAAGAACCAAATTGCGGCCGATGTGGCCCAATTTTGTCAAAACGCACCGGCATTTGATGATTTAACATTGTTGGTAGTAGAAGCTGTGAGTGAGTAGGAGTCTATGGCACACTATAAAATTCCGCCCGATCCGCGTGACCGGGATAAGAAAAGTGATGAGAAACGGCCGTTAACCGAAAAAGAACCCGTTCCCTGGGTTTGGCTGGGTGGGGGCGTCTTGATTACCT
>JBNKZT010000301.1:0-7740 GCA_050301775.1 Promineifilaceae bacterium (SeqCode) | reverse complement strand
TGCTCCCAAATCCGTGTTGATTCGTGTTAATCTGTGGCAAAATATCCTTATTCAGGACTTTTCCGACAAGCTGCTAGGTGAAAACAGAACGGGGAGATTGGCCATTTGTTTAAAAAGATTAACCGCAAAGGCGTAAAGGACGCTGAGTCTATTAAGCTGCCAGAGAGACTCTCGAAAAAATTCTATGTGTTCTCTGCGTCTCTGCGGTTTTTCAAAGTACTGAACCACCCCGTTTAACCTTTTACCCTTCTTGAGTCTGCTCCAACGCTAAAAACAAGCGAGCAAAAATGAAGGCATTCGGTCCGGCGACGCGCAGCAGGTAGCCTTCATCATTGAATGTAAGTTCGGGAACCGTTTCGGTGTGGATTTGGCAGTTGGCTTCCAGTTGGGCTAACTCGAGCAGGGCCTGGTAAACGGCCGTGTCCTCACTCACCACCAAAATAAAATAAACCGCCTTCTCCTGCCAGATGTGGACATGCTGCCCTTGCAGCCGCTGTAGGATTGCTTGCCCGGCTTCCGTACTCAACACGCAGCCGGTATAAGCCATCAGCCAATCGAGAACCCCTCTGGCCGCCGGCTGCGTAACCGGATTGGCGCAGACACGCTCCAGCATCGCTGCAAAATGGCCGCTGGCGCCATGTTGTTGGTATATATCTTGCAGGAAAAGCTGTAATTCATGCTGGAGGGTGAGCAGTTCCGTGACCTGCTTGTCCAGAGCCAGATAGCGCGATTCGGCCGTTTCGATGAGAGCACTGTCGCTTAAATTGCCCGCGTCGTAGCCATCCAGCAGGGTACGAATGTCGGCCAGGGAGAAGCCCAGTCGTTGGGCGCGCTGGATGAGGCGCAGGCGCTGTATGGCTTCTGGTTTGTAGAGACGGTAGCCGGAGTCGGAACGGCCGTTAGCCACCAGCAGCCCCTCCGCTTCATAATACCGCAGAGCCGACGTGCGCATCCCAACCTCTTTTGCCAACTGGCCAATCGTCAACATAACCTTAATTATTGGTATCCGTAAACTTGCCCTGCGTGTAAAAATCCCGCGACAACCACAGCGGGTAACTGCGCTTCAACCATTTCAGCTTATTCCCTAATTCGCCCTGAATTAATTCCCGAACCTTGTCCATCTGGACTTCCCAAAACGATGGCCCTTTGGCCTGCATACCAAAACGCAGTGGATAGTCCAGAAATGACAAGAAATCACGGGTCTGGTGTTCAAAAATCTCAATTTGACGGGGTGTCAGCTTGCTTTCCCAGCGATTGACCACACTGGCATCCGGCCGATTGCCTACTAACTTATGTTGGCGTGTCGTGTAGCTCGGCGGATTAAAGCCAGTGGCGTACAGCATAGATGGTTGAAATTCGATACCCAGAAATTGGCTGATTGCCCGCATCGTTGATTCTGGCTTCAGGACCAGGTCTTCATATTTAAGCCGCATTACACAATCAGGCCCCAATGCTTTTTCTGCCGCCAGCCCAAAAGACATCATACGCATCCACCAGCGAGACGTTTTCATGATACTGTTTGGCCCCCAATCCAGCGGCATAATAGAGGCGGCAACGGCGCGTCCATCGCGTACGATATGGATAAACCGGGCATCGGGGAACAGTTCCCGCAGAGATTGGGCATAACTGATATTTTCTGGGGTATGGTCAACCCACAGAGTGGCCTGTTTTTTTTCTTGCTGTTGGGCATATTGGCCGATGATCCAGTTGAGAAGTTCAGCCAGCAAAGGTTCAGACGAATCATGATTGAATGATTCGATAGGCAGCAAGTCTAGCTCCCAAATTTTGAAGCGCCAGTGCTGCTGAATCAAGGCCAGCAAAGTTGAAGGTTGGGGATCGATATTGCCTTTGGCCAGAACGCGCAAAACATCAATTTTGAAATGGGATTCCGGGGAACAAATGATGTCGCTGTGAGCGCCAAGCATTGCCCCTAGCAAAGTAGTCCCGCTGCGGCTGCATCCGCCAATAAATATTTGTCGTTGAATTGAGTTGTTGACCACGCTTTATTTCCCTTTCTTCCAGATGGTTGGATTTTACCTCATTGATTATTGAGTCCACCGAAAAAAGTTCAACTTTTGGCCATTAACTGAAAATTTCTATCGAGACGAAAAGTTGAACTTTTGGTCTTGAACGGCTTTTTTCGGAAGAGTCATTATTGCTTATTGGATTTGATTTCGGCCAGGGAAGCGGCAATTTTGACCAGTGTTTCCCCGTCAATCAGCGTAATCGGTTTGAACTGTGCCCATTCGCGAGCGGCACTGGAAATATCGGCCGTTGTGACCAGGAACGCATGGGCCACCTGTTCATGGATAAGTGTGCCGTACAGTTCACGCACGATTTTGGGGTCAATGGTGTTTTGATACCGTTTGCATTGCACGATGGCTCGTTTTCCGTTGGACTTGGTCAGTTCCAGGTCAACGCCCAAATCCCCTTTGCTGCCACGCAGTTTGACCCGGTACCCTTTTTGTCGGAAAAGTTGTCCCACATACTTTTCAAAATCGGCAGGATCCATCGTTTGCAAATCAGATATTGCCAACAGCGGCGTGGCTTTGCCAGGTTGTGACCGCCGCCACCATAACGACAGCCATAAAAAGCCCAGAGTAAACGCGCTGGCGGCCTCCAGTAGATTGAGTAATTCAGTGGCTGTGTCTGACATGGTGGCCAGCCACAAGGGCCGGTACCAGGCATGAACCATCATCCACAGCAGAAACAGGACGGTTAGACCGGCGATAATGATCCAGCCTTGTAGAACGGCTTCCTTTGGCGGATGCAATTTGAGTCTGGTGCGCGGCGCGGCCTGCATGATACGGCGCGGATGGTTGAATTGGCTTTCAATACGAATGATCATGATTTTAGTGGCTGGGCGGCTCGGCTGGGAAACGAGTGCCGCTGCAAAAATAATCCCAACATCAGGCCAATGAGCAGCAAGGGGACAGCGATAGCGAATGGGGCGCGCGGGCTTATGGTTTGGAAGACGAATCCGGCCCAAATTGGCCCAAAAATGAGGGCCAGACTGCGTGATGATTGGTATAGGCCGAGTAAACGGCCGTGTGACTGCACATCCCCAAACCGGGTGATCAATGATTGTAAACTGGGCTGGTTAATCCCGTTGCCAAAAGCAACCGGAATCGTAAACAGGACAATTAACAGCGGCGCCGAAAGCAATGCCAGTCCGCTAAAGGCAACGATTAAGCTGGTTTGTCCTAAAAGAATGAGCCGGCGCTCGCCAAAGCGGCGCACCAACGGCTTGATGAGCGCCGCCTGGGTAACGACGGTAAAAATCCCGATCACGGTTAGAAATAAGCCTACATTTCGGGCGACTACCTGGCTGCCTGCTTCGGGAAAAACTACCCTTTCAGCGTAAAGGGCAAACGTACTTTGTAAGGCAGCAAACGCCAGGGTGGTCACAAATGTAATCAAAAACAGGAGTAATATTGTCCGATTTTGCAGGTAGTGGCGCAGCGGCAGCTCTTCCTGACGTGATTGAGTGGTCGAGCGTTTTTCGGGCGGCAGTGATTCTTTGAGCATTACGGTTGTCAACAGCACGCTGCCGCTGGTAATGATGGCGGCTCCGATAAAGGGGGCAACAAGACTGACACCGGACAAGAAGCCACCGAAGGCCGGGCCAAAGATAAAGCCCATGCCAAACGCAGCGCTGAGTGTGCCCAGCGCCTGCGCCCGTGTCTCTTCACTGCTGACGTCGGTGATGTAGGCTTGCGCGGTGGTGATGTTGCCGCCGGTGATGCCGTCCAGCAGTCGGGCCAGGTAGAGAATGACGAGGCCGCCGCTGATGCTGAGGCTCAGACCCAGACCATCAAAAAAGTGGCCTAAAGGGCCGGCCAGGGCGAACATGATGAATGAGAGAACGGTTCCAATTTGGCTGACGATGAGGACGGGGCGACGGCCGTATCGATCCGACAACCGGCCCAACCAGGGCGCGGCTACAAATTGGGCGCCAAAGAAAACGGCCGCCAATGTCGTGGCTTGCAGCGCCGTTGCCCCGAACTGCCCCTCGGCCACCAGGGGCAAAATCGGCAAAATAACGCCCGACCCCAAAATATTGGTGAAGACGATGACGAAAATTGGAATGATACGGCGGCGATCCATAAACAAGGCCTTTTTGCGGCAATCATTGGCCACAGCAGGGAATTTTGCTGGGTGATTGTAGATCGGAACAAAAGAAATCCCAAATCTATAGAGATGACGTGAACGTTAAGTAGATTTCACCTAAATTGTAATGAAGCCTGTTGACAAAAAAAGGAAGAGACATCATACTAAAAACGATCTTGGTATTACTTGAATATTTCAAACAGGAGATGTAGAGATGTCTGAAGCAGTCGTAAAGGAAATTATCACAAAGGCAATTGAAGACGAGAAGTTCCGCAATCAATTATTTAAGGATCCCCAAAAAGCCCTGGCGGGTTACAAATTAACTGCTGCCGAGCGCAAAATGCTCGAAGACTTAAACGAAGACAATTTTGATCAGTTTGCCGGCGGGTTGGGCGACCGGACAACAAAAGGCGTTTGGCATCCAGGATAATCAATCAAATGTCTTTTCAAGCTCAGGTGGATTTATAAATTTGCCTGAGCTTTTTTTATTTGGCTGCTATTTTTGTAATCATTCACTTCCCGCCCCCTGAGCTTGTCGAAGGGGGCACGGTTTCGACAGGATCAACATACGGGGGGAGGTTTGCTACTTTTGTAATCTGGCAGCTTCCAAGAGATACTTTTGGCCTAAAGCCCTTAAATCGGAATCTTTTCGATTGGCCAATATTTGGCCGGCTTCAAGGAAACATCTGATTTTATCAATGTAGCGTGACCTTTGTTCAGCCGCTATAAGACACTGTTTTAACAATTCCACCTGGCGACCCTCATCTTCTTCTATGATCGCCAACTTAAGCAATATCGGGGGGAGGTAATCAGGACAACCGCCGACATCCACACCAAACAATCCCTTATTAAAATGTGTTTTGGCTTTTACTACATTGGCAAGTTCCAATTGGGTTTGCCCTTGCAGATATCCTAATGCCGGCGCCCACCAAACCAAATTTTCTTTATCTATGAGCTGCTCAGCCATATCCAGTTTTATTTTTGCTTGTTCGAATAAACCAATCATTAAATCTACATTTGCCAGACCGATTAAGATACGTACTTGTTGTTCTTGATAGCTACCTTTGGCTTCAATCAGGTGTTGGGCTTGATTGAGTGCTTGTTCGGCATTGATTGGGTCGTTGACGGCCGGGTAATATTCACAACCTAACAGCAGGTATGCTTCGATCAGACCAATCTCATCATCCCTGACTATAAAAAGGCTGACAGCTTTTTCCAGATCTCTTAGAGCCTGGCTAAATTTTCCTAAGTAAGTGTACACTTCAGCTTTATTGACTATGGTATAAGCTAATAAATTCCGGCTGGTTTCCTCCGCCAAAGCAGCCGATTCATTTAATGTTTCTAAAGCTTCTTCGGGACGCCCTAAATTTTGCTGGATCAAGGCAATATTGTTTAAGGTGGAACCTATTTTGACAGGGGTGCTAAAGTTTCGTGATAACGTGACCGCCTTTTGCATAATTTTTAATGCTGATTCGTGTTTCTTTTGTGAGTAGTAAACAAATGCGACAGCGCTAAGAATGTCGGCCAACGTTTGATTGTTGTTGATTGATTCGCAAATAGCTTCGGCTTTTTGCAATTGGATTAAGGCGGCAGCATATTCTGAGAGTGAGGCTGAAGCCATACCAGACATCAAGAGGGCTTTGGCTAATTCTGTTTGGGAGATACTACTGCTCGGGTGATCGATTACATTTTGAGATAGAGCGAGCGCCTCTTCAAAACGCGACTGATAGTATTTTAGGTGAGCTAACAGATTGTATGCTTTGGCTTCTGAGTTGTGGTCCTCGTGTCTTACTGCGTGTTCGAGAACTCGTTCAGCATCTTTAATGGCTTTTGGGAAATCGCCTAATAATTTGAATGCATCGCTGCGATGCAGGAAAATGTGCACGGCCGTTTCCCACCTCTCCGCCTCTCCCAATATCTGCAAATGGGATTCAGCCAGCGTATAAAGCTCGACTGCTTCCTGATTGGCAAAAATGTCGCGGGCACTGTTGGCCGCAGCCAGGGCAAAACGGAGACCGTTTTCATGGTCGTCAGCCCGGCTGTAATGGTAAGACAGGACGGCATAGAGCGGCTTTAGATTTTCCTCATAGCGATTGGCCAGCCAGTCGGCAACGGCCGCATGTAAAGTCTGGCGGCGGGCAAAGGGCAGGCTTTCGTAAGCCACTTCATGGGTCATGGCGTGCTGGAATAGATAAGACCATTCCGGGTCGGCTGTCATGAGCTGGGTGATTTCTTCCACTGCCAGACTTTCAAGCAAGGTTGTGGCCACTTCACGCGATGTGTCCGGTGAAATGGAAACCAGGGGGTCCAGGTCGAATTGGCGGCCAATGACGGATGCAATTTGCAGCAAGTCCCGGCTGGCGACTGGCAGCCGGTCAATGCGGGCCAGCAGCAAGCCGTGAATCGTATCGGGGATTTGCATTTGGCTGAGGAGGCTCTCGTTGACCTGGACACGGCCGTTTACCTGCAAAACGCCCAACCCCATCATCACATTGACCGCCTCTTCCAAAAAGAGCGGGTTGACCGGGCTTTCCAGCCCTTCCCGGCTGCGCAGACCCAAATGCTGTTCCACCGCCGCCGGTAATTCAGAGGCCCCGATTAGCTGCTGTAAAAATTGACGGCCGTACTTTGCCGGCAGGTCCGATAAAACCAGGGGCAGGCAGATGGATTGATTCAGCGTTTCAAAAGCCAGTTCGCCCACAGGACGGAAGGACAACCCCATAAAAATGGGCCAATCTTCGAGATGGGCCGTCAGCTCGTCAATCAGATCCAGCGTCGATTGGTCGGCCCAATGCAGCCCTTCCAGAATAAAAAATAGAGGCTGCTGCTGGGCGGCTGCCTGAAAAGCCTGCCGGATCATTCGGAAAAAGCGCGACTGCCTGACTTCAGCCGTTAATTCACCCAGTCTGTCGGCCTGGGGCAGGGGCAGACCCAGCACATCGCGCCACAGGCCAATATCATCACCACAGTCGGGGATGAGGGCGTTCATCCGATTGGTCACGGCCGTTATCTTTGCTTCCGTTTCCATTGCCGGTGTCAGTCCCAAAAAATCCTGCCAGACAGTAATCCAGGGGCCAAAGGGAATATCGCTGATATGCTGTTGGCCTTCCCCGGCATACGCTGCGCCGCCCGATTCCAGCCAATGTTTTAGTCCCACGGCCAACAGACTGGTTTTGCCCACACCTGTCGAACCGTAGACGGCGACCACACCGCCGACACCGCGCAGGGCGGCATCCATCCCTCCCAGCAGCAGGTCGATTTCTTGTTCCCGGCCGACTAACGGCCGTTTCCAGCGATTAAAAAATACTTGCAGCTGCGCCTGGCCGCCCTGGTCGCTGTGCGGCTGGAAGGGCGTGATTTCGGCCTGTTTGCCCTTGAGGCGAACGGGCGGCAGGGTGTCAAAATCGATGAGTTCGCGGACCCGGTCGGCGGTATTTTTGTCGGTTAAAACCTGGCCGTCGCGGCAAATTTGAGTGAGGCGGGCCGACAGGTTGACGATATCGCCGACGACGGTGTATTCCCGGCGGCGGGCGGCGCCAACCGGACAGGCAAAGACCTTGCCCGCCGCTAATCCGATGCGCTGCTGGGTTACGTAAGCCGGCCGTTCACGCTGAAGGGCCAGGGCACAGC
>JBNKZT010000300.1:0-7752 GCA_050301775.1 Promineifilaceae bacterium (SeqCode) | reverse complement strand
CGGGCAATTACGCATGAAGGATGGTTGACTTCGTGGCCAATAGCAGAATTGGCAACGGCCGTTGCCGCCACCACCGCCCCGCTCATCATCAACACCACCCCACTGGGCATGTCCCCCCAAGTTGACGGCTCGCCCTGGCCCGACGACCTCCCCTTCCCCGACGGCGCTTTCGTGTACGATCTGGTTTACAATCCCCGCCAGACCCGGCTGATGCAGCAGGCCCAGGCCGCCGGCTGCGGCACGGCCAACGGGCTGGGAATGCTCGTCCACCAGGGGGCGCTGGCCTTCAAATTGTGGACGGGCGTGATGCCGGATGTGGGTGTGATGCGGAATGCTTTGAACGGGTGATGGGGTGAAAGGGTGAAGGGATGACTTACCCACTTGCAAACTTGCTGACTGGAGGAACTATGAACGCTGATTTGATTATTCACAATGCCAAAATTTACACAGTAAACCCGGATTTGCCCTGGGCCGAGGCGGTAGCGATGGGGAACGGCCGTATCTTGGCTGTCGGCCGTAACGATGAAATTTTGCCGCTGGCCGGGCCGGAGACAGAGCTGTTGGATGGCAACGGCCGTCTCGTCCTGCCCGGCTTCACCGATTCCCACGTCCATTTTTTGCAGGTCGCCATTCGCAATCACCAGATCAGCCTGTTTGGCATGGCTGATTTTGACGAGGTGCGGCAGAAGGTGAGAACGGCCGTATCGCAGGCTAAACCGGGCCAGTGGGTCCAGGGCTGGGGCTGGGACGAAAACCTGTGGCCGCAACTCCCTAGCCGCGCCGACCTGGACGACATCGCCCCTCATAATCCCATCGCCCTGGCCCGGATGGATATGCACACCTGGTGGGTCAACAGCGCCGCCCTCAAACTGGCCGACATCACCAGCGAGACACCCGATCCGCCAGAAAGCAAGATTGAGCGAGATCAGAACGGGCAGCCCACCGGCATTTTACGTGAGTGGAACGCGATCGAACTGGTCAAGCGCCACATCACCGAATCAGATGAAGCCACGCTGGCCGGCTGGCTGGAAGAAGCCATCACCCTGGCCCACAGCCTGGGCTTGACCGGCTTCCACGACCAGCGGGTAGAAAATGAAGATAACCGCAGTTTCCGGCTGTTCCAGGCATTGAATCGGGCGGGCAAGCTAAAATTGCGAATGCACATGAACATCGCTGCCGAATGGCTGCCACAAGCGGCGTCATTAGGATTGCAGCCCGGTTTTGGCGATGATCGGCTGTGGATTGGCCACGTCAAATCGTTTGCCGACGGCACGATGGGGTCGCAGACCGCCCACATGCTGGAGCCGTTCAGCAGCGATCCCGGCAATACAGGCATTGCCGTCACCCCGGCCGACGAGATGTGGCAGTTGGCCGCAGCCGCCAGTGAAGCCGGATTCCCCATCTCCATCCACGCCATCGGCGACCGGGCGGTGCGGGAGGTGTTGGACGTGGTGAGTGAGTTAGCAAGTGGCAAGGGGCAAGGGGCAAGTCCCGCTGCGGGAAAACTCACCTCTCTGCCCATGCCCCATCGCATTGAGCACGTCCAACTGCTCCATCCCGACGATGTGGGACGGCTGGCCCAGTTGGGGGTGGTGGCGGCAGTGCAGCCGGTTCATTTGCAGACGGATTGGCCGACGGCCGACCGGGTTTGGGGTGAACGGGCGCGGCTGACTTATGCTTTCCGTTCACTGCTGGATGCGGGCACGGTGCTGGCTTTTGGCTCAGACGCGCCGGTTGCGCCGTTGAATCCGATGTTGGGTGTGTTTACGGCCGTTACCCGCCAGGACAACGCCCACCAACCAACCAACGGCTGGTATCCACAGGAACGCATCAGCCTGGAAGAAACGATTTACGCCTATACGATGGGACCGGCAATTTTATCGAGCAAGCAGCACGTCCAGGGTTCGATCACGCCCGGCAAATGGGCCGATTTGATCGTGCTGGAGCAAGATTTGTTTACGATTGAGGCAGGGGATATTGGGGAAACCCGGGTAGACACGACGATTTTTTCCGGAGCGGTTGTTTATCAACGAAAAATTTGAGAGGCGAGGGTGATGGGATTGGTACGGCCTTTGCTACGGCCCCATATCGGACCCAATTGTGCCCTGCAAACATGCTGCACAAGGCACAATGTCGTTTAGCGTCAACGATGTATTGGCGTATCCCACCCATTCGACAAGCTGGGCTTTTTGATACCCGGCCAGCCTGACGTGTGTGCGGGCGGCTTCCGCAGTTTCTGTCCAGTTCCTTGTCCCTTGATACGTTTCCCAGAAAATTTGTTTAACTTTGCCGTAGAGTTGGTCCTGGTAACGGCCGTTTTCAGCATAGGCCACAGCGGCCGCCTCGTCATTTAACAACAAGTAGGCCAACATAATTTGAAACTCAGCAAAGGCACGTTGATGAGGCGTATTGTAATAATAAATCGCATCCTCAGTAGCCATTGTGTTCTTATATAAGTCAATTGCCTCTTCATATTTTCCTGCCGTTAACAATTGATTCGCTTCAACGAGGAAGAAGAAATATTCTTGAGGCAGTGTCGGTTCTTGAGAAATTAATTCATATGATCCGTTTCGCCAAGAATAAATAAAAGTTGACTCGCGATTAGGACCAGCGGCAAGCGAACCATACGTGCCACCCCGGAACCCAATGTCAATAAACCCATCCCCATCAACGTCTTCGATTTGTATATCTTCAACCCACACGTTAGTGGATGAGATTGGGTTGGTGGATAACGATTTGAGTTTTCCATTTTGCCAGCCCACTGGATGAATCGTCACCGTTGATTGGCTCGCCCCATAAATCGCTTCGCTGTAGACAAAATCGGTCAAACCGTCGTTGTTCAAATCGATGACCGCTAACAATTGAAAGCGATTAGCTTCGTTTGTGCGTACCCAGGCTGGTTCGTATTGGCTAGGAGAGGTTTGTATAAGTGTCAGGAACCATCCAGGCCAATTATCAGTGTACACAATTAAATCCTGCAATTGGTCGTTATTCAAATCTACTCTTTCGACGTAAGCAGCAGCGTTTGACTCTGCCGTTGGCTCGTCTTTTAGCCAAGCAGACAATATTTGTTGCAATGCGTCCGGTGTTGTTCCAGGACTGTTGAGATAAGCAAGGATGTAAGTGGGCCATTGTTCCATACTTTCTGGTTGTTGTAATGTAGTATCTGGTTCCAACGTTGGCAAGATAGGAAAAGGCGTTTGAGTAGGCATAGGCAGAGGGGTAGAAAAAGACTCAGCTTGCTCTATTTGCCAATCTGTTTCCCCGTGAAGTCCTAACTCAACAACTTCGTAATCAAGATAAGAAATTAAAGACTCCCCAGTCCAAACAAGCGGGTAAATGGAAAGGGGTCGAGGCTGCAAAGTCGCCCAAATGTCTTGCTCCCAAACAATTGCTCCTGTCATACCGTCGAGTAAGTGCAGGTACCCGTTTCTTGACCCTACGAAAAGCCATTTGTCTACGATAAGCAACCCGCCAGGACTATAGGTGATAAGTTCCGTTTCCCAAACCGGGTCTCCAGTACGGCCGTCTAGCCTATTTACTCGATTGCCGTCCCGGTAAATAATATCTTCTTCAAATACCTCGAATGTAAATACTTCCCTATTAATTTGCTTTTGCCAGACAACATTCTCTAAATCCTGAACATCGACAACCTGAAGGTAGGCAACTTCCCTCTGGTAGCCATCCTCATTTTCTTCATGTCCGTTGCGTCTTAGGAAAACCTGATTGTCTATCGCTCGCAGATTATACAAATACGTATATTCGGGCAGTTGATTCTGGTAAACCAATTCTCCCGTCGTCTTATCAAGAGCAAAATACGCCTCATAGCAACTAACAATGATCGTTTTCTCTGTTTCAATTGCTTCAGTCGTCGAATAACAACTGCCACTGACCTGATTTTCCCAGAGAAACTCACCTGTTTGTTGACTAAAGAGGTAAATTGTGGAAGTGCCGAAAGTATTGGTACTGGTATTAGCAAATAAGATAGCACCCCCTACTGAAATAGGTTCCTCCCATTCGCCTGATGGTAGTAGCTGTTCCCAGACGATAGTACCCGTGAACAAATCATATGCTGTTAAGCTGTCGTTTTGCTCCCCTTCCGAAACCTGGAATATCGCTCCCCCAGCAACCGTGTAGTATGGTGAATCGGGTAAATTCAATATTCCCCGGTTCGATGTATAGTCCCGAATCTCCACACCATCTTTTCGAAATGTATTGATAATCAACACGGCTTTGTCCCTTTCATCGTCTGACACATAGGAAATAGCCGAAGGCTCAAAGCTTTGTTTGACAGACAATCGTGCGCCATTGTTTATCATTTCCGACAAGACTGGCGATAAAGGTATTGGTGTAGAGGTGTTGACTTCGACAGGTTCAGATACTGGTGAATCTAACTTGCGGGTAGGGGTAGCAGTTGCCAACGGCCGTTCCGTCACTACCATCGTCGCAGTAGGCACGGCCGTTTCCATCACTGCATCATTACAACCAATCAATAGTAAGAGAATGATCAAAATTATAAAACGATGCACACGCGACCTCCGTTTAATCCTATTACTGCACCAATATTTTAGTTTTGATGCTCTGGCAACAGTCTTCAATGATTGTACAAGGACCAAGTTCCCCAGATAATGACAGCGGTCTGGGAGAAACGGCCGTAGCCACCACTATTTTTGCCGGTGAGGTTGTTTTCAGGAAAGACTAAAGAACGTTTTCCATCTCAGCCAGGGGCAGCCACAAATGGAAAATGCTGCCCTTGTCTGGTCGATTTTCGGCTTCAACAGAACCGCCGTGCAGTTCAGCAATTTCCTTGACCAATGCCAGCCCCAAACCGCTGCCGGGTATGTTAGATTGGCCAATTTTCCGGCCACGATAAAAACGATCAAACAAATAAGGCAAGTCATCCGGGTCAATACCGGTCCCTGTATCGGAAACTGCCAGGCAAACCCGCCGAGATGCTTCATCTAGTTTGATGCATACCTCAATTTGCCCTTCTGGCGTGTAATTGATGCTGTTGGTAATAAGATTGGTGAGGCAGAGTTGAATTTGGTTTGTATCGCATCGTATTAAGGAATTTTCCGGATGGGAAACAAAGATTAAATTCAATCCCGACGCATTGGCCAATTGTTTCTGCTGTCGAACAACACCGGCGGCTAACTTATTCAAGTTAACCGGCTCGAATTGAATGTCATCTTTGAAAAGCTCAAGCCGGATCATGGCTAAGACATCTTCGCTGATACGTGTCACCCGTCCGGTTGCCTGACGCAAAACTGCCATGTAGCTTTCACGTCTTTCTGGCTTGCCAATTTCCAGCAAATCCAGATATAAGTTCATGTTAGCCAGTGGTGTTCGCAGTTCATGGGACATGTCTTCGATGAATTTGTTTTTGAGATAGTCCAGTTCTTTGAGGCGGGCGTTGGCAGCAGCCAATTCTTGCGTGCGTTCCTCGACGCGTTCTTCTAGTTCGTTGTGTGCTTTTTGCAGCGCTTCTTGGGCCTGTTTGACTTCGGTGATGTCCCAAAAAATGCCTTGTATGCCGATTAGCCGCCCAGCGGCATCGTACGTCGGTGTTTTGATGACCTGGGCATACCCTATTGAGCTGTTATTTCGCTGGTGGACTTCGACAGCTTCGTAAGGCTGTCCGGTTTTCATGACGCGTTGATCATCGGCCCAATATTTACTGGCCATTTCCGGTGGGTGTAAATCGAAGTCTGTTTTGCCGATGATTTCGTCCAGGGGCATACCATGTAAACGGCAAAAATATTCGTTAGCGAAGGTGAAACGGCCGTGTACGTCCCTGCGGAAAATGTTTTGGGGCAGATTGTTGACCAGGGATTGGTACAAGGCTTCCGAATCGCGCAGCGCGTCCTCCATTTGCTTGCGTTCGGTGACGTCTAGCAGTTGGGCGATGGTCTGGGAACGGCCGTTGACATCCTTAAAAATTGCCGCGCTAATCTCGACCCGTCGCCCCTCGCCATCTTTGCGAATAATGCCAAACTCATACTGCGCAGGCACATCTTCCCCTGCCTGTCGGCGCAGGTAGGAATCAGTGACCATCTTTTGGCTTTCTTCATCAAGTACCTTGCGAAAATCATGATCAATGAGTTCGTCACGCGGGTAACCTACGATTCGGCACAATTCATCGTTCACGTAGATAAAGCGGAAATCGGGACCAATTTGCAGCACGCCGGCATGGGAATTCTCGACGAGGGAGCGGAACTGGGCCTCACTGCGGGCCAGTTCATCCGCCTGGGATTTGATCTGATCTAGATAAACTTGACGGGTATTAATAGCGACATTTAGCAGGATAATGACAACCAGGACAAATCCGAGGGGATAAGCCAGGGTATCAAACGTGACGCCCGGAACCAGGAGAGGTATGGCTAACACGGCGAGTACGTTAACAATTACAAGGATATAAGTTTGGCGTTGGGAGAGCAGCAGGCTGCCAAATATTAGAGTAGGGATTATCCAGATAACGGCCGTTATCGTTTCTGCCGGCTCGATGACGCGCAAAAGGAGACTGCTTAAGGGCAGTAATGTAAAAACCACTATCGCAATGAGAATACCAAATCGGTAATAACGCGTTCGGCTGAAAATATAAGCGAATACGAGAGGAATGAACCCATAAAAAAGGGCGGATGGGCCGCTGTCAGAGGATACTAAGCGGAAAGTTTCAGGAATCAGAAAAAAAGAAATGACGATTAAAAGAGATTGGGCCAGCAAGGAAGCTCTATGCTGTTCTTCTGGATGCTGAATAGATGCGGCTGGATGAGCTAACCAACGCTGTATCTTCCTGTTTACCTGATTCAGCTTCTCTTTAACTTGCTGTTGGTCTACGGTGCCGGTCTCCACGCTCAAAGCCCTCAAAAACCAAGTCGGATTTTGTCAGGACCATTATAGGGGAACGGCCGTTAATAACCAATAGCCTTTCCTCTTCATCTTTTCATTTCAAAGCTTGCTGCCCCAAAGCAATAGCCCCCAATACGCCCGCCTGATTCCCCAATCCCGGCGGCACAATGTAGCTGTCAATTTCCGCCAAAATGGCTGGTGATTGTACATAGCCATTCAAATAGTCTAATGTTTTTTGCCGTACCAACGGGAACAACTGGGGCTGATCCATCACGCCGCCCCCCATGACGATGCGCTGTGGCGACAAGGTACAGATGAAAGACCGCAAGGCCAATGCCAGATAATGGCTCTCCAAATCCCAGGCGGGGTGATCAGGCGATAGTTCCCGCCCTTTTTTCTGCCAACGGTCTTCGATGGCTGGCCCGGCAGCCATGCCTTCGAGACAGTCGCCGTGATAGGGGCAACGGCCGTTATACGGATCCTTCTCCCAATCATGCGGCAGGACAATGTGGCCCATTTCGGGGTGAACGAGACCATGCAGCATTTGCCCGTTCACCATTGCCCCACCACCGACACCTGTACCAATCGTCAAATAAATGAACGTGTCCAAACCTTGCGCTGCGCCCCATTTCCACTCGCCCAGCGCCGCCCCGTTCACATCCGTATCAAAACCGACCGGCACGCCCAGCGCCGCTTTCATCGCCCCGGCAAAATCGGTGTTGGCCCAGCCTGGTTTAGGCGTGGTAGTGATGTAGCCGTACGTCGGCGACTGTGGATTGGGATCCAACGGCCCAAAAGCGGCAATACCAACGGCGGCCAATTTACCGTGTTCCTTGATTTGCTCCTGGAAAAATTCAATCGAACGGCCAATCGTCTCTTCCGGCGTCGTCGTCGGAAAACGCG
>JBNKZT010000299.1:0-7773 GCA_050301775.1 Promineifilaceae bacterium (SeqCode) | reverse complement strand
GTCCGGCATCAATGAGTTCGGTGGTTTTGGGGAGCAGTATTGGACGAACGCTTCCTTTAGAGCCATCGAAAATCGTGTGGCCATGGTGGTGACCTCAAGGGAAACGGGTTCAGCCATCATCAATCCTGATGGCAGTCTGGCAGCCCTTGATTTGGAAGTGGGCACACATCGCGTTCTGGTGGGGGATGTGACACTGGGTTCAGGCAATGCGCCCTACACTTCGCTGGGTGACATTCTAGGCTGGATTTCGCTGATAGCCCTGGTCGGCTTCACACTCTACCAGACTATCGTTGAAAAACGGATTAAAAAATCTGCTGCAAGTTAATGAGTTGTTTAGACCGGCGAAGTTTTACTGACTTCGCCGGTCCAGGATAAAAAATATTTAGCAAAAAGAGATTCTTATGAGTACAAAAATTTCTCTCTATCCTGAAACGGCCGTTCGTGAAACCGGAATCACACATATCGGGCTGGGATTAGCTTTGGGATTGGCGAGCGCGGTTCTGCTTATCTTCACATTTCAACCTTACAGCGTCTGGCCTTTGGCATTCATCGCCTACGTCCCTATGCAGTTCAGCGCCCACCGCATTTTGCCGACGCGTTTGTCCGGACTGGCTCCCGCGCTTGGCATTGGAGGCTGGCTGTCTGTCTTCTTGCTGTCACTTTTTGGAATGAATAAATTTACTTGGATGTTCCTCGCCATCGCGTTGTTGGTGGCCGTCATCACTGCAATGGTTACGCCTAAAGTCAGGAAATTCCACGAGCGAACCGGATACCGGTGGCTTGTGCTGCAAGGGGCAGTGGACGCGGCGGGAATCGAAATGGTACGCAGCTTCATCCCACCTATCAACACCCATGCGTATTGGGCGCAGACCATGTTTACCCAGCCCTGGATGCTCCAACCCATTGCCATCTTCAGCGTCTACGCTCTGACAATGGTTATTCTGATGGTCAACTTTGCTCTGGTATTGGGCTTGATCATGGCCTACGACCGGCGGGTGGGGGGTGCGTATCCTAAAATCCAGCTGCATGTAGGTAAGCGATGGTTTGTTACAGTCGGCATCATTCTGGCTCTGTGGGTTGGATTTGGCCTGTTTACGCTGGCTGCCGCGCCTGAAAATGCGGAGACCATCCGCGTGGCGGCGGTGCAGCACGGTTTCGCCAAAGCGGGGCATATCGATCCGGATACCGAACTCGAACGGCTGCAAATGCTGGCCACCCAAACCCGTCTCGCTGCCGAACAGGGCGCGCAGCTCATTGTCTGGCCCGAACTGGGGCTGGGTTTCGACCCGCAAGTGGAGCATGCGGCTGAATTACAAGCTCTGGCCGCAGAAACCGGCGCCTACATCCTCATTGGCTATGGAGTAGTAACGCCAAGCGATGAATGGCGCAATGAGGCAGTCATGCTCACCCCCGAAGGCGAATTCCTGACGGTGTACGGAAAAAACTTCCCCACCACGCCAGGTGAGCCGCCGACTATCACTGCGGGTGCATATCCGGTTTATGAAACAACGCTGGGCAATCTGGCGACGATCATCTGTGAAGATGTCAACCATCCCGTGACGACGCGCACGCTGGCTCGCAACGGCGCGCGGTTGATCACCGTGCCGACCCTGGAAACTGGCGCGCCGGGGTTGGGCTGGGAACAGCGAACGCAGGTTGTTCTGCGGGCGGTGGAGAACCGCGTGGCGATTGTCAAAACAGATGTGGCGGGTATTGGAATGATTGTTGACCCCTACGGCCGTATCCTGGCCCATGAGGAATCTCCGGAGCCGTATGCGCTCGTTGCGGACGTTCCACTGGGAACGGGAAATACGATCTATACCCGGCTTGGTGACTGGATGGGTTGGCTCGGTCTGGTTGGGGTTGTTGTATTTAATGTTGTGATTAACAGAAAGAAAGGAGTTCAAAAATGAATAAGTCGAAAATTATTTGGGGAATCGTGTGTCTGGTCATCGCCGGGGGACTGGCAGTCGCTAATCTGCGATTGCCGCCTGAAGACCTGATGTTCCAGGTTGGCGCTGTCAATATGCCCTGGGTTCCACCCATTGTACTGGCGATTATTGGGATTGTGCTGCTGGCCACAGCGAACCAACCCAAAGCAGCCGAGGAGAAAGTGAATGTGGACGTTGTTGACCCGGACAAGGCGACCCTGAACAAGCGTCTGGAAACGGCCGCCTGGGGTGCCTTCCTGATCATGCTCGGTGGATTTATGTTTGTCCCTGAAGAGATTATCAGCGGCGGCTGGTGGCCCATCGGCGTTGGTTTGATTATGTTGGGGCTGAATGCGGCCCGCTACATGAATAGGCTGCGTATGAGTGGATTCACCACCTTCCTGGGTATCCTCTCTGTTATTGGTGGTGTGTTGGAACTGGCAGGCATGAAAGGCATTGACGGCGCTGTCTTTCTCATCGTTTTGGGTGGTTATCTGATACTCAAGCCGTATTTTGACAAGCAGCAGCTCTTTGGCAAGGCCGAACTTAACTGATTGCATCTCTGGGGGAAGAACTCTGATGCCGCAAGTAGATATTCGTTTCGAAGGTCACCTCGATGAAGCATGGGCTGAATGGCTGGATGGTTTCGCACTCATCCATACGGAGAAGTGCGAAACCATTCTGACCGGCCAGGTGCGGGATCAGGCTGCACTTTACGGCCTGATCGCCAAACTACGGGATTTGGGAGTTCACCTGATCTCGGTGCATTATCAAGAGCAATTGCCGGAAGAATGTTCAAAATGAGTTGGCATGTGTTTTTATCGTTTACCCTGTGACTGATAATCCTTTGTAAACGAAATGTATGTGCTGAAGTTACGGCCGTTTCCCTCTCCCCATTCTCTGGCCTAACCCACCCTCTATCAGCAGCACTTTTACGGAGATGTTTATCCCCAGGATCAACAGGAAAAAGAAACGCAGGTGATTGTCAAGATTTCGCCAAAGAAGGTCACGACAAATGCGATTTTTAGTTAGATTCTGGCATGAAGCAACAGAATGCGCCGGGCACAATTGCAATGCCCGGCGTCTTTGTTCAAGGAACTGGCGACAGCGTTTGTTAGAATCGGTAAAAGTTCCAGTAGCTGATAAACCAGATGAAGACGGCCGTTGCCACTATATTCAGCGCATACAGAAGCCACACACGGATTGACGGCCGTTTCCGTCGCAGGGTAGCCAGGACCAGGGGATACGTCAGAACCAGCAGGCTGCTTAACCACGGCAACAGGAATAACAGCTTTGTCACCGGAGGTATCGTCTTGAAAAAGAGGATCAGATCTGCCTGCATCATCATGGTTGCCAGTCCCCCCAGGAAAGCAAGACTGATCAGACTCATCAGCCAGACAGGCCAGTGACGATGGCGGCTGAAAGGCATGACAATAACAAAGGCGGGGAAACCCAGAAGCATGATGGCCACCAGAGCGAATTGGACTGTGGGCGTTTCATACCAGCGGACTTTTTGATATGAGCCGGTGCCGCCAAATGTCAGCCACGCTACTTCGCCGGCGTCGTTTTCCACGAAGACGACAAAGAAAGTGGGATCTGTTTCGCTCTGGAATAAGAGAGGTTCCACCTCGACGTATCGTTTTGAACCGATTGTAACCGTCCCATCGCCATTGTCGCCGACATTAACGTTGTCTAGCAGCGCACCCAGTTTAAAGAAATCTTGTTGCGGCGTCCCTGCCAGGCGGTAGTGACCGGCATATCTGGGCGCCCGTCCGGCGGCGTTGGGTAGAGGTGATAGAGGCGAACCTTCCCGGCTGGAGGCAGGTAGATATTGCTCCAGCAGCGCCGTGCCCAGCTCCTTCATAAACGTGTTTGCCGGTGTACTGGAAGCATCATGGGCCAGCTGCCGGTGATTGGTGCTGAGGAAGATGCCCAGCTCGTACTCAGGCGCCAGGATCATGCGATTGCTTTGACCGATGCCGTTACCGTCCTGGTAAAGGACCTGGCGGTCACCCAACGTGACCTCACTAAAGCCATAGGTCCGGCCACGGGAGCGTGGATGCACTTCCTCCCGGCGATTGAGCATCCCGGCAACGGTCGCCGGATCCACCACCTGCGCGCCATCCAATACGCCGTTGTTCAGCAGCGCCAGCATGAAACGACCCATATCCTCGCCCGTTGTCACCAGAGCAATACCGGGTGAGAGATTAACATAGTCCAGCGGCACTTCCTCGTATTCGCCATCAATAAAGGCATAGCCGGTTGCCAGACTGGCAGCAATAGATTCAGGTAAGGGCTGGGTGAATGTCGTCTGGGCCATACCCAACGGCCGAAACAGAGCATCGTTCATAGCCTGGTCAAACGGTTTGCCTGTCACCTCAACCATCACCTGTCCTAACAGCGCATGTTCCCAACTGTTATAGCTGTGGACCCTTCCCGGTGGCAGCACACGCGGCGGCAAATTATCTTGTAGATAGTCACCCAAAGGCTGCCACCCATCAACTGTTGGCGAATGGGTTTGTAATACCACGTCGGCATATCCCCCTTTTAGCGTTAAAAATTGGGCGACGGTACCGGCTGCACCATACGCATCATCCAGCGGCAGGTCGGTCAGGTAATCGCTGACGGGCGCATCCAGGGCGATCTGCTCGCCAGCTACTAATTGTAAAACGCCGGCCGATGTAACCGGTTTGGAAACGGAACCGACCCGCAAATTTGTCTGCGCCGTCATTGGACGACCGGTTTCTACGTCGGCCACGCCATATCCTTGGGACAAAACCACCTTCCCTTGATAAACGATGGTGAGAACCAGACCCGGCGCATGGGCTGCTGCCATCTTTTCGGCGACAAACGCATCAACAAACAGGGTCACACCTTCTGTGGTGAGCGGTTCAGGGTTATTGTTGGAGATGTTTTGCATCCCTGTGGCTGCCCCCGTGCCGGGAACTCTGGAAAAACCAGCGAATAATAAAATGGGCAGAAAAAGTAACCATAATCGCAATCGTTTCATGTCTTGTACCTCCATATTGGGTAAGCGGTCGATTTGTTTAACTGTAGGATACAAACGGCCGTTTCCCAGCACATCAGGGAAAAGAAGGAAATGGTTCTACATGATTTCTTGGACCTTTCCTTACCAATCTCCATAATTTTATGGACGTACAAACCGGTCGAACATGATAAAATGAAAGGAATGATGGAAAATCCGGTCAAACAGGACACAAAGCTGATCACTTATATTAAAAACGCCTACGCTCGCCGACGGCCGTCGTTGATCTTCCTGGTCATTAGCTACGCGCTTTGGGCTTCCGTCACCCTGCGCTGGATCATGGAGTTCATCGAGCAAGAACATCCTTTGACTGTTTTGGTGAGCGGCATTTTGCTGCTGTATGGATTGATGTTGGGGCTTGAGCCGCTTTTCACCTACCAATCTCCGCTGCGCGGGCATCTGTATCTGCTCATCCAACTGGCATTGATCGTCGCCGCTTTACTGCTTTACTTTGAACTCGATTTTTTTGCCATCCTACTGTTGCCGCTTGCCGGTCAAGCCACCTTTATTTTTCCTCGCCGCACTGCTGCCGCCTGGGGCGCCATCTTTCTGGTCACCAATTTCCTGGGCCAAATTCACCAGTTCGGCTGGCCCGGCGGCCTCCCTTTTATGTTCCTCTATGCGGCCGGTATCCTTTTTGTCGTGGCTTTTTCACTGATCACTTTAAGTGCAGAGGCATCTCGTCGCCGCAGTGAAGCCTTGCTGTCCGAACTGCAAACCTACGCCGGGCAGGCAGAAGCCTTAGCCATCGCCCAGGAACGGAATCGACTGGCCCGCGAGCTGCACGATTCGGTGGCCCAGACGCTGTATGGTCTCACGCTGCAAGCCGAGGCTGCGAACCGGAAACTGGCCGCCGGGCAGTTGGCGGCGGTGGCTGATTACCTGAACTTTTTTCGTGACAGTGCCCAACAGACATTACTGGAAACTCGCCTGCTCATCTTTGAGCTGCGGCCGCCCATTCTGGATGAGGTTGGTTTAACGGCCGCTTTGCGAACCCGTCTTGAGGCTGTTGAAAGCCGCAGCGGTCTGGATTATCAGCTTGATCTGGCCGAAGTGGAACGATTGCCGTCCCAGGTGGAAACAGGTCTCTACCGGATTACTCAGGAAGCACTCAACAACATCCTCAAGCACGCCCAGGCCAGCCAGGTGAGTCTCTCTCTGCAGCGAAACGGGGAGTTGGTACGCCTGGAAATCAGGGATGATGGCGTCGGCTTCGACCCCGAAGCGAGGATGTTACGGGGCTACGGCTTGCAGGGTATGCGCGAACGGGCGGAACAGCTTGGCGGCTCATTTAGTCTGCAAAGCATGCCGCAGGGCGGAACAACTATCATTGTGGAGGCACCAATATGAACCACACAATTCGCGTTTACCTGGCCGACGATCATCCTATCGTGCGGCGTGGTATTGTCGATTTGCTGGAGACAGAACCGGGTATTTCAGTCGTGGGCGAAGCAACCAATGGCGCGGAAGCGGTGGCGGACACCGCGACGTTGCGGCCGGATGTGATCCTGATGGATTTGGTGATGCCAAATATGGATGGTATTGAAGCGATTCGCCAGATCAAAGCCAACTGGCCGGAGGCTAAGATTTTGGTGCTAACAAGTTTTGCCACTGACGACAAGGTTTTTCCGGCCATCAAGGCCGGGGCATTGGGTTACTTGATTAAAGATACAACACCAGAAGAATTAGTGAACGCCATCCGGCAAGTTTATCAAGGTCAGACGCCGCTTCATCCAACCATTGCCCAGAAATTATTGTCTGAAATCTCTGACCGTAAAGAGGCGCCACCCGCACCGGAACCACTGACTGATAGAGAAGTGGACGTGTTAAAATTGGTTGCTCGCGGCCACAGCAACCAGGAAATTGCCGATACACTGGTAATCAGCGTGGCCACAGTGTACTCCCACGTTTCCAATATCCTCTCCAAGCTGCATTTAGCCAGCCGTACCCAGGCAGCTCTCTATGCCCTGCGTGAAGGGTACACCTCTCTGGATAAAGAGTTCTAGCTCCATGAGTAGCTGTCACCTGGAGTATCATCTTAGTCATAATTGAAATAAACAAACAGCCGTTACCCCTCCCTCCACATTTCCAATATAATACCCCCATGCCCGAGATACTCCTGCAAACGAAATTGTATGTGCCTAAGCGACCGAATGGTCGCCAACGGTATGCTCTTGTCCCCCGCCCTCATCTCATCCAAAAACTCAACGACGGCCTCACTGGTAAACTCACCCTTGTCTCCGCCCCCGCCGGCTTCGGCAAAACCACCCTGGTCGCCGAATTCATTCACAATTCCCAATTCCCAATTCCCAATTCACCATTCGCCTGGCTCTCCCTCGACGAATCCGACAACGACCCTACCCGCTTCCTCGCCTACCTGATCGCCGCCCTGCAAAAAGTCCGGCCCCATCTTGGCGAAGGGGCGTTGGCCGCCCTGCAATCGCCGCAGCCGCAAACGGAAGCGCTGTTGACGACCCTCATCAACCAGATCAGCGCCTTGCCGGCCGATGGGGGGACAGATGCAAGCCCCAGGTTGATTTTGGTTTTGGACGATTACCACCTGATCTCCGCCCAACCAATCCACGACGCCCTTACCTTTCTACTCGAACACCTGCCGCCCCAGATGCACCTAGTCGTCGCCACCCGTGAGGATCCGCCCCTGCCCCTGGCCCGTCTTCGCGCCCGAAGCCAACTAACCGAACTGCGCGCCACAGACCTACGGTTCACCTCTTCCGAAGCCGCCGAATTCCTCAACCAGATGATGGGCCTGGGCCTTTCAGCGGAAGACATCTCCGC
>JBNKZT010000298.1:0-7797 GCA_050301775.1 Promineifilaceae bacterium (SeqCode) | reverse complement strand
GCTGATTCCTTTCGGCGTGAACGAAGATCAGGCCCGCCAGGCGCTTGTCGCCTGGTTTAAGCAGCACAAAATTGAAAGGCCGCGTATCACGCCGATTGTGGGCATTTACCTGCCGGTTTGGACGTTTGACATTGGCGGCGAAATTAAGTGGAACGGGAGAGTTAAGCGCGGCGACAATTGGGTGCCTGTATCGGGCAGTAAGCATTTTTTTTATGATGATGTGTTGGTACAGGCGGTGGATAAGATACGGCCGTCCCTGGCCAAAGAATTATACAACTTCGATATGGCCGGAATGGTTGCCTACGATCCGCGCTATCTGGCCGATTGGCCGGCCGAACGTTACCAGTTGGCATTGGCTGATGCGTCGCTGCGCGCCCGCCATCAACTTGTGAAAGATGTGAAAAAGCATCAGGATAAATTGTCACCTGATCAATATGTTCATGATTTGGGCGTCAATTCCAGCGGCCTACTGGTAGAATCGTACAAGCTGATTTTGCTGCCGTTGTGGATGGTCCGTCACAAGGTGGACGATGCTATTTATGATGTCGTCATCAATGGGCAGACAGCCGCCGTACGCGGCGACCGGCCGCAAAATGTGGTGGGCAAGCTGTTTTCCTGGTTGAAAGGGGAATGAAAGGGATCAAGTTATAAGTGGCAGGTTTGTAAGTTGCAAGCTTATTCGGCACTTGCCCCCTTGCATACTTGCCCCCTTGCCACTGGCAACCATGACAATACTCACCCCCCAGCTTCTCCTCTCCGCCTATAGTCAGGGCATTTTTCCGATGGCCCATGAGGATGGTATTTACTGGTACGATCCTGATCCTCGTGCCATCTTACCGCTGGATGGGCTGCATATTTCCCGTTCCCTGGCCCGCACTTTGAAGCAAAATAAATTTGAGATTCGGGTGAATTCAGCGTTTACGGCCGTTATGCGAGCCTGTGCCGCTCCTGATTTTGGTCGAGAAGAAACCTGGATAAGCGAAGAAATTATCGCCGCCTATACCAATCTCCATAATTTAAGATTTGCCCATAGCGTGGAAGCGTGGTTTGAGGGTAAACTGGTAGGCGGATTGTACGGCGTTGCGCTGCGCGGCTTGTTTGCTGGCGAGAGTATGTTCAGCCAGGAGTCAGATGCCAGCAAGGCGGCTTTGGTTTATCTGGTTAATCGGCTTCGCGAGCGTAATTTCCAATTATTGGATGTGCAGTTTATGACCGATCATTTATGTCGTTTGGGAGCGATTGAAATATCTCAAGCGTCTTATAAAAGGCGGTTGACTCAGGCGATGCAGGTGGAGACCTGGTTTGATTAGGGAAGGAGGTAAATGGTGAGCCAAAAGGAATCGTTGGATCCCGATAATGTCCGTTTTTTTAGCGGCCGTTCTAACCTGGAGTTAGCTGCTAAAATTTGTAACCACTTGAATGTTCCCTTGGAAACAACCCGTTATTCCCGTTTTAGCAACGATAATTTGTTTGTCCAGTTAAGCGCCAGCGTGCGCGGCAGGATTGTGTACATCGTTCAATCCCTGACGCCCCCAGTGAGTGATCATTTGGTTGAGTTATTGATGATGTTGGACATTGCCAAAGGCGCGGCCGCGCGGGAAGTTCATGCCATTATTCCTTATTTTTCCTACGCGCGTTCTGATAAAAAGGATGCTCCGCGTGTCTCGATTACTGCACGGCTGATTGCTGATTTGTTGAAGACGGCCGGCGCTACGCACATCATGACGATGACGCTGCATTCGGCGCAGGTGCATGGTTTTTTCAGTGTCCCCACTGATCCGATTACGGCCCGGTCGTTATTCGGTGATTATTTTCGCCAGCGTGATTTGGATCCCAATGAGTGTGTTGTCGTTTCACCGGACATGGGGCGGGCGGAGTCGGCGGCGCGGTTCGCCTCGCAGTTGGGGCTGCCGGTGGCAACGGCCAGCAAAACACGCGTTTCGGATACGGAAGTCAAAATCAGCGGCCTGATTAAGCGGCAGGTGAAAGGGTTTCGTCATGCGCTGGTATATGACGATGAGATTGCGACGGGTGGTTCTGTGTCGCAGTTAAGTGACAGGTTGGTGAAAAGCGGGATCAAGGAGATTTCGCTCATTTGTACACATGGCTTATTTTTGGGGCGGGCGCTTGAGCGAATTACGGCCGTTCCCGAAATCACTGAAATTGTCACAACCGACACCGTCTTTCGGCCGCCGGAAAACCAGCATCCGCTCATGAAAGTCTTATCCGTTGCCCCTGTTTTTGGCGACGCCATCCGGTACAATTACCTGCATCAATCCATTGGCAGTTTATTTACCTTTGGCGAGAAATAAAACGAAAACGGTGCGCGATTTGGTAAATCGCGTATGAATGAAATTCACCGAATTACCAATTCGATTTACAGGAGAAATAGATGACTGAACAATATGATGACTTTACGATGGCCTATCAGGATACCTGTGATCAACAGGTTTTGCTGTTGATTCATGGGTTTCCGCTGGATAGCGCCATGTGGGAATTGCAGCTGCAGGATTTAGCTGATGTGGCTCGTGTGATTGCGCCCGATTTGCGGGGACACGGCCGTTCCGATTCGGTTCCTGGTCCTTACAGCATGGAACTCTTTTCCAAGGATATTGCCGGATTGCTTGATTATCTTAACATTGACCAGCCTGTCGTCGTTTGTGGTTTGTCGATGGGCGGCTATATTGCCCTGGACTTTTATCGCCGCTACCCGGAACGCGTCGCCGGTCTCATTTTGACGGCCACCCGCGCCGGGGCCGATTCCGATGAAGGCAAAGCCGGCCGCAGCAAATCGGTTGCTATGGTTGAGGCCGAGGGGACCGAACCGATTATTGCCGGAATGCTGCCCAAACTGATGGCTCCCGATTCCTACAAAGACGACGAATTGGTTGATTTCGTCAAAGAAATCATGGAAGGAACTTCAGTCGAAGGTGCGATTGGTGCACTCCAGGCCATGCGTGATCGGCCCGATTCCACATCAACCCTGGGAAAGATTGCCGTGCCGACCCTTATCATCCACGGTGAAGCCGACCAAATCATTCCCCTTGCCGAAGCTGAAGCAATGTACCGGGCCATTGAAGAAGCCGAAATGGTCGTTATCGAAAACGCCGGCCACCTGCCCAATCTGGAGCAGCCTGATGTGTTCAATGATGCTGTGGTTGATTTTCTGGAAGAATTGATGGATGATGATTTAGACCATCACAATGGGCATCATCATTAAGAGCAAGTGCGAGAGAACGGAGCTAGAGGCATCACCTCTAGCTCTTTTTTATTTTTCGGGAAGATAGTCTTCTAAATCCAGGAAATGGTATAGACGTTGACGGGCATCCTGGGGGAGTTCGGGTTGCGGTAGTTCGCGGTAGAGAATGATGGTTTTGTGCAGTGTGTCAACCATAGCGCGGCAGTTTTCACAGTCAGCCAGGTGGCGCTCGATTTCAGCGCATACCTCGGCTGAGGCTTCTCCATCCAGAAAATCAGACAAATCATCGAGTAAATGACGGCAGTTTTTGTGTTCCATCTTAATCCGCCTGTTCCAGGGTTTCCTGGGCCATTTCAGTGAAGTAGGGGGTTAGGTGTTCGCGCAGTTGGAGTCGGGCGCGATGCAGCCGGACTTTTACGGTGCTGGGGGTGATGTCGAGGGCAACGGCCGTTTCCTCTGTAGATAATTCCTCTAACTCCCGCAGCACAAACACCGACTTGTACTTCTCCGGCAGCGCCTGTATTGCTTGTTCTAATTTGCTCTGAACCTCATCACTGGCAAAATCTTCTTCCGGCAGGCAGCACCAATCAAATAATTGTTTGGGAATAATATTGCCTTCTTCTTCCGACAGCGTCTCTTCCACCGAAAGAATATATTGCTGTGGTTTGCGCAGCCGCATCATGGCCGTATTGTAGGCAATGCGGTAAAGCCAGGTACCTAACTCAGAACGTCCTTCAAACTTGTCAATAGCCCTAAACGCATTCATAAACGTTTCTTGCATCACGTCTTCGGCTTCGGCCTCGTTTTGCATCAGGCGCAGCGCTAACCGGTAAATTCCCGGCGAGTGAATCTCGATACATTCGGCGCAGGCCGATTTGTCACCAGCTTGCAGCCTTTCAATTAAAGCAGTTTCGTCGTTGTTTTCATTCATTAGATTAGATGTGTCATTTAACAAAAGGTTACGGCAGACCCTAAGGGTTTTCGGAAACCCTTTGGGTCTAATAATTGATTGTCACTCTAACCCGACAAAGGTGAAAATGCAAACAAAAAAGCCCACCCTCCGTGTTGAGCGGGAGGGTGGGCTTCCAAGAAGGAGGCAGATTGTCAGCTATATCAGACAGCAGCCAGTTCTGGTGTTGTGCTGGTGATAATCTCAAATTGCGGCGGGTTTTCGAAATGTTTTTTGACGGCACATTGATCGGCGGCCCGGATAACGGCCGTTTTATACTTCTCCGGGAAATCGGCCGGCAGTTGGATGTCTAGTTTGACTTTGCCAACCAGACCTGTCATCCGGTTTACTTCCAGGCTTTGCTCAATGCGAATGCCCTCAGCCGAAATACCACGCTGTTGGCAAAAGCCCAGTACGTAAATACCGGCGCAAGTGCCGAGTGACGCCAAAAATGTGGCAAATGGTGTCGGCGCTTCTGGTTGGTAGCCAAACGCTGGTTGGTCAGTGGGGACTGTAAAAGGGCCAAAATGGGCGTCAACGCGGGCGCCGCCGGGGAAATCAATAATCATGTTCATGGTTGTTATCTCCAAATATGTTCTAAATTATTTCGAGCAGGCACTGCTGATTCTATATTTTGCCTGTTCCGTTAATTTAGATGCAGACAGAGGGGAGAGGTTACAGAGATTGTGCAAAATGGCGCAATACGGCCGTATCAAACCAAAAAGCCTGTGGTAAAGCGCTTTACCACAGGCTCATTGGTTTGTAGTGCGGGTTTCAACCCTTCAAAGTGGGAACCACGAACCAGGAAAACTACAAATTGATGTTTTCTCGATCGGCCACGCCAAAGCGGGACGGCGGCAGCAGCAGGAAAATGGCATTAAGTAAAATGCCAATCAGCGCCGCAAAAACAATCGCCGGGATGCCATTGGGGAACAAAACGGGGATATTGAACGGGAAAACGCCATCGGGCAGCCCCAGATTGCCGCCGATGCCGGTGATAAGGATGATGGAGCCAACAGCCAGTTGGCGCGGCTCGAACAGATTCACTTTTTCCGATTGAATCAAGGCCACACCCTGCATCCCAATGACCCCGAACAGGTAAATAGATAACCCGCCGGTGACGGCTACCGGCAGTGTGTTAACCAATGCTGCCAATTTGCCGACAAAACTGAGCAGGATGGCAATCCCGCCGGCGACCATCAAAACAGGCACGGAATAATTGCGGGTAATGGCCATCAAGCTGTTGTTTTCACCATAATTTGTGCCGGCACAGCCTCCCAACAGACCGACAATCAGATCGTCACAGCCATCGGCAACCAGGTTAAGGCCGATGAGATTTTTGATTTTGAGCGGGGCGCGTTTCAGTTCGTTGGCCAGTTGGTCGATATAGAGGCTCATTTGGTAGAGGTGGGCCGTGCTTTCAGGAATGGTGGCGATGGCAATGAGGGAAATACTGATCACTGCGCCCCAGGCCCGTGTATCGCCAAAAGCGGGTAGAGTGACGCTGGGAATCCGCAGCCAGGCCGCATCACCGATGAGGGTAAAATCGACCAATCCAAAAGGAATTGCGATGATGTAGCCGACGACTGCGCCCAATAAAATGGGCAGCATGCCCAACAATCCTTTGCCTTGCAAATAGACTGAAAAGATGACGGTTAGAATCAGGGTGATGAAGGCAACGCCCCAGTGTGCGCCGGCCATGCCCAGGGCAGCGCCAGCCAACGCAATACCGATGACGATGGCCACACTGCCGGTGATGACGGGGGGCAGCACTTTGTCGAGGGCCGCTTTTCCCACTTTCATGATGAGCAGACCGATGAGGATTTCGAACACGGCCGTTCCGATAATCCCAACCTGCACCAGCCTAACCCCTTCCGGGCAGTAAACAATGGTTGGGTCGTTAAAACAATCAGGTACAAACTGGCTCATTACCGTAATCACAACGGTGATGTAGCTGAAACTGGAGCCGTAATACATGGGAATCCGCCGCTTAGAAACTAGCAGGGCGATAATTGTCCCCAGCCCGCCGGCCAGTAAAGTTACGCCGACGTCGAACTTGGTCAAAATCGCTACCAGCACCGTTGCCGGAAACATCGTCAGTACTTGCTGAAAACCGAGGCTGATCATTGAGCCGACTGGTGGTGTGTCTGAGGGCATATAGCCGAAAACTTGTTTATCTTTTGTTGCACTTGCCATTTCTTCCTCCAAAATGTTCTCTTTGTAAAAAAATTGCGCCAATTGAACCGATAAAATTTTCTAGTTGTTTTCACCTCCCTTTTGACAAGCAGGCACAAAAAAAGGGCTTTTCGCTAAAAACGAAAAGCCCTTGATCAAAACAATGAAATGAGGATGGCAAAGCCGCCCCTCAAAATGTCGGTTTATTGGATGGTTCCTTGTTGACCATCCTGTGCACTTGGCAATTGTTGTGCCTGCTACAAAGCCTGATTTATACATCAGGAAAGCTATTATAAAGCCTCTCTTGAAATATGCCAGCGGAAAAGTGTAGAAAATGTGGTTGGTTTTTTTGTTCAATTTCGTATGATGTCGAGTTGACGGCCGTTTCCCCCTCATGCTATACTCCCCCGGCAATTAATAACCGAACCGACGTTGAATGGAAGTAGTAAACGGAATCCGCCTCATAGAGAAGCTCTGGTCACAGGCTGAAAATCAGAGTAAACGGCCGTTTCGTTGAAGTCGTCCAGGAGTTTTTTCAGTGAAATCGGAGAGCGTAGTGCGTAGTGCGTAAACGAGATTAGCTGAAAACGGGAAAGCCCGTTATCGCTTGAATAAGAGCCAATCATTAATTATTAATGATTTGGAACCAAGGTGGTACCGCGTGAGACACTCTCTCGTCCTTGACTGGATGAGAGAGTTTTTGTTTGTAGCCAGGTAGTCTTATAGTCTACTAGTCAAATAGTCAGACGAACCGACTACCAGACTACACGACTACTCGACTACAAGATTAAAGGACTACAAGACTATGACCGACATGCCCAAAGCTTACGATTTCAAAAGCACCGAAGAGCGCCTATACCAGTGGTGGGAGGAAAACGGCTGGTTCAAACCGGAAACCCGCCCGGCCGATGCCAGGCCGTTTGTGATTTCCATTCCGCCGCCCAACGTAACCGGCGCGCTGCACATGGGCCACGTCATGTTCGTTGCCCTGGAAGATTTGATGATTCGCCGGGCGCGGATGCAGGGGCAGGCGGCCCTTTGGGTTCCCGGCACCGACCACGCCGGCATTGCCACCCAATTGCAGGTGGAACGGCTGCTGCGCAAAGAAGGCACCTCGCGCCAGGAAGTGGGCCGCGAGGAGTTTCTGCGCCGCACCTGGCAGTGGAAAGAGGAGCACGGCGGCTACATCACCCGCCAGCTTCGTCACCTGGGGGCGTCGTGCGATTGGGATCGGGAACGGTTCACGCTGGATGAGGGCCTGTCGCGGGCAGTGCGCGAGGCGTTCGTGCGGTTGTACCGGATGGGCCTGATTTACCGGGCTGAATATCTAGTCAACTGGTCACCGGGATTGCAAACGGCCGTTTCCGACCTCGAAGTCGAATACAGCGAAGAAGCCGGATTCCTCTACTACTTCAAGTACCCGGTCAAAGGCGGCGGGCATTTGCCGGTAGCGACGACGCGGCCGGAGACGATA
>JBNKZT010000297.1:0-7802 GCA_050301775.1 Promineifilaceae bacterium (SeqCode) | reverse complement strand
CAATGGCCACCCAGGGGGAACTTCCTTCGTCCGTAGAGGACGGTTCTTCTGTTGCTGTCTCTTCTGCGGCTGGTACGTTGGTTGGCACGGCAGCGGGTACGGCTGTTGCTTCCTCTAGCTCTGGCTCTGTTTCAGGCTTACTTTGTGGCAGTTCGAAAACGGCCGTTGTCCGCGCCGGAACCACAAATGCACCCGATTCCACATCAAACCGGGCCTGACGCACCACCGGATCATCCGACTCCAGTTGAACAGAGTGAAGGCCAAAGGCTTCCCCGGCCAGTTCGCCAATTGTGAACGCCTGCTCCTCAGTCGTGGCGTTGAAGAGGACAACGATCATATCCCGCTCTGGGTCCAAATCTTCATCCACGCGGTCCGACAGGCTCATGACGATGAGGCCGGGAATCTGGTCCGGCCCGGTGTTGTAGAAGGTGAGGCGGTCTTGGATGGAAACGGCCGTTGCCAATCTAAACAACGGCGAACTCTGCCGAATCCGGATCATTTCCTGGAAATGGCTCGCCGTGTGCAAAATATCATCCGGGGTGGGGGAGATGGCCCCGTTAGCCAGGAGCGGCTGGATCATGGGCCAGTTTTCGCCGTTTTTCTCCTGCGGCGGCAGGCCCGCCCCCCAATTATTGCTGGCGTACGAAAAATCCAATTCGTTAAACCAGTCGCCGGAATCATAACTGTCCCGATCCATGGATTTGGAACGCAGTAGGTCACTGCCGGCGTGGAAGAAGGGGATGCCCTGGCTCAATGCGACCAGGCTCAGGCCCATCTCCTGCATCCGCGCCCGGTCGGCGGTTGTGGCCGCCAGCGGTGCTTTGTACTGGATGGCGTCAAACAGCGTCTCGTTGTCGTGCGCCGAAATGTAGACGATTTGGTCCAGCGGCGTCAGCCCATAACCGGTGGGGCTGCCGTTGTAATCCACATCTTGCCCGCTAACGGTTTGGCCATTCCTATCCATAAACTGGTAATCGGCCAGATTCCCGGCCAGCGCCACCCGAATCTGGTCGGTAAAGAGCAGCAAACGGGCTAACTGCTCTGCCTCTGAACCCTGGTCGGTTTCGTTGGGGTCGGTGTACAAGCCGGTGGCAAAACCCTGTTCCTGGTAGCCGCCAAACGGACTGCCGCCGCGCACTGCGTCCCGGACACGGTCGTTAAACGTGCCGATGCCGGTTCCGGCCATGTTCATTTGAGTGGCATTGACGCCGCGGGCATTGTTAGCCACTTCGCCAAAATTCCAACCTTCGCCGTAGAGGATGATTTTGCTGCCATCGACCCCATCATTTTCCAGCGTCAAACTGTCCAGCGCGGCCCGTACCGCCAGCATGTCGGCCTTCATATGATGGCCCATCAAATCAAAGCGGAAGCCGTCCACTTTATACAATTTGGCCCAGGTAATGACGGAGTCGATCATTAATTTGCGCATCATGTCGTTTTCGGTGGCCGTGTTGGCGCAGCAGGTGCTGCGTTCCACCTTGCCCACGTCGTCCAGGCGGTGATAGTAGCCGGGTACGATGCGATCCAACACCGAATTGTCGCGCTGCCCGGCAGCAGTGGTGTGGTTATAAACCACGTCCATCACCACCCGCAGGCCGATTTCATTGAGCGACTGGACCATCTGTCGGAATTCATTGATACGGGTTACGCCGCTGGGATCACTGGCATAACTGCCTTCGGGGACGGTGTAATGCAGCGGATCATAGCCCCAATTGAAGCCGTCTTCTGTCCTGATTTCGTTGACACGGGCTTGCTGCTCTTCAGAATCGGGCGGGAAGGCGGCCAGTTCGGCGAAATCTACTTCGCTGCGGTTGGCGGCTACTTCATCGACGGTGGCAATATCAAAAGCAGGCAGCAGGTGTAGGTGAGTGACGCCGCTTTGGACTAGCGCCGTCAAGTGCTGCATCCCGTCAGATTCTCTTTCGGTGAAAGCCAGGTATTTGCCCCGGTTGGCCTCGGAAACGGTCTCATCGGTGATGCTGAAATCGCGGATGTGGAGTTCATAGATGACACTGTTGCTGAGGCTATTGAGGGTGGGCTTGACCAGTGCTTCCCAACTGGCGGGCATCAAATCGGCGTCGGCCAGATTGACGATCTGGCTGCGCCGGCTGTTGGCCGAGAGGCTGTAAGAGTAAGGGTCGGTGACGAGATTGTTGACGATGCTGCCCTCGCCAGGCACGAATACTTCGACTTCGTATAGATAGAGCTGACGGTCCCAATCGGCCTGGCCGGTGATGCTCCAGACGCCGGTTTTGGGGTCGATGCGCATGGGCATGACTTGAGCCTGCCCGGCAGCGGCGTCGGCGAACAGGTGTAGTTTGACGCTGCGGGCGGTGGGCGCCCAAACGCGCAATGTTGGAATCCCGTCCTCGTAGGTGACGCCCAGTGGGCCATCATAGGGGAAGACATCATCCAACATGCCGGCCATTTGCAACCCGGTGACGTCAATCACACCTTCAATGTTGGTGGCAGAAATGGCCACCTGCCCTTTGAGGGCAATGCGCGCCCGGCTCAAATCGCCCTCGCCAATTTTGAAGGGGGCGTAGTTGGCCAGGTGGGGGAATTTGGCCAGAACGTCGGCGCTTAATCCGGCTTCATCCAGCGTGAGGGGGATGCGTTCGTTGGCTTCGACGCCTTTTTCGCCCAGGCGCAGGGGCGCTCCGGTGGGGTTGTAGTGGAGCGCGAAGGTATCGGCCGTTTCCGTATCCACGTTCCAGGCGATGGTATCGGCCGTTACCCAGTAGGCTTTGAGTTCTTTCAAATTACCAACGGGGCCGGCCGTGCCGAGTCGGACACTCAACGTGTTGCTCGTGGAATCGAAGATGAAGGTGACCAGCGTGTCGTCTTCAGGAACATTGAAGGGGATGTTGGCTCCATCGGGTGCGCCATCGGCGCCATAATTATTGTCCATACTCTGGTTGATAGCCACTTTGGCCTCGTAGTCACCGGCGGGAATGCTGAGGGTGCGGAAGATAAAAACGCCGTCATCGTCGGGGTCTTGCAGCCAGTTCAAACAATCGGCCTGCCAATCGGCGGGGCAGCCCAGTTCGTCCTGGAAGCTGCCTGTTGCGCCAGCGATGAGGCTGTTAACGTCGTCAGTTACCCAGCCGGTGGTGTGATCGAAGTAGAAGGTTACGGCTGTTTCCTCTCCTAATGACAGCGGAATATTCGCCCCGTACGACTCGGCATTCAGGCCAAAGTTCTCGTCCCAACTGTTGTTGAGGGCCGCTTTGTACTCGTAATCGCCGGCGGGAATGGTGAAGGTGGCCGACCAAAGCTGTTCTTCTTCGCTCCAGGCGAGGTGGGTGATGGCGCAGTCCGCCTGCCAATCGCCAGGACAGCCCAAGACGCTCTGGATTGTGCCGGGGATGGTGACGGTTTCCGGCTTGCGGGCAGCGGGCGGCGGCAAAGCGCCGCCGGAGTCAGGCCCACCGCTGATTTGCCCGGCGACTAATGCCGCATCGCCCATGTCGATTTCCAGCAGGTTGGTGGCCGGGTTGAAGGTAAAGATAACGGCGACATCAATCCCGGCGGCGTTTTCAGGTATATTGAAGGGAATGTTAGGGCCATCGAGTATACCTTCGGCTCCGTAGTTGACGTCCCAACTCTGGTTGAGGGAGACTTTGGCTTCGTAGGTGCCGGGTGGGATGGCGATGGTGAGGAACTGGTAACGGCCGTCACCATCGGGGTCTTGCAGCAGCGACCGTAAACAATCGGGCTGCCAGTCGCCGGGACAGCCCATTTCGTCCTGGAAATCACCGGATACGTTGGCGAGTAGACTGTTGACGCTGTCGCTGACCCAGCGCGTTTTGTGGTCGTACCAGAAGGTGACCGGGCCGTCTTCGGCCACTTCTAGCGGAATGTTGGGGCCGTAATATTCGGCGTAGAGGCCGTAGTTGTCTTCCCAGGTCCCATTTAGCGCGGCTTTGTATTCGTAGCTGCCGACGGTGAGATTGAATACGGCCGTCCACAAATCATCATCTGGATCATAGCTGAGCTGGGTTTCGGCGCATTCGGTGTTCCAGTTGCCGGAGCAGCCCAGTTGGGTTTGTAATGTGCCGGCAATGGTCACGCTTTGGGGTGGGGGGAGTGTTTCCGGGGTGTCGGATTGGGCGTGGGTGGAAACGACCGTAGCCAACAAAGTAACGAAAACAAACAAACGAAAGAATCGAACCAGTGACTGCGACATATCTCTTCTCCAGAAATATATCCGCAGATTTTACAGATTGCGCAGATTTTGCCTTTAATCTGCGCAATCTGCGTCATCTGTGGAAAAATGTTTAATAACCTTGTTCTCGATTGACCAGGTTGAGCAACTTTTCCCCGGCCAGGTAGCGGCGTAAATTTTCGGCGAATAAATCGGTGGCCCGGTCATCGTAATAAGGCGTAAAGCCGCTAATGTGTGGGGTGAGGATGACGTTGTCCATCGTCCATAAGGGGCTGTCGTCCGGCAGGGGTTCCGTTTCAAACACATCCAGCCCTGCCCCGGCAATCCAGCCTTTTTTGAGCGCCTTTACCAAATCCGGCTCGTTGATGACGCCGCCCCGGCCGACGTTGACCAAAAAGGCGTTGGATTTCATTTCTTTGAAGACGCTTTCGTCAAAATAATGGCGGGTCTTTTCGGTTAGCGGCAGGGTGATGACGACGTAATCACATTCGGCCAGCATGGAGCGGGTGGCTTCGCTGGGATAAATGCGGTCGGGCAGTTCGCCACGGGGGTCGCCGCCGCCGAGGACGGTGTAGTCGCTGTCTTCAGGCTGGCGGGCGTTTCGTTTGCTGACCAGGATTTTCAGGCCAAATGGTTTGGCCAGCCGGGCAATTTCCCGCCCAATACTGCCATAGCCGATGATGCCCAGGGTACGGCCGTGTAGTTCATCGGGCAAAAATTTATCCCAACGATTTTGGGGCCATTTGCCCATCTTTTGGTATTGAAACCACTTGGGGACGCGATGTGCCCAGGTCAGGATTTGAGTCATGACGTATTGGGCCATGTTGGGGGCGTGGATGCCGCTGCTGTTGGTAATGGCGATGTCGCTGTCCCAGATGGGTGTAATGACCAGGCCATCGATGCCGGCGTAATGGGTTTGAACCCACCGCAAATTGGGAGCTTGTTCTGGTCGGGGGATGCGGTTTATGGCGTAGTAGATTTCGGCGTCAGTGGTTTTGTCGTCAGGCCAGATGCCGTCGGGTAATGGCCCTTGTTCCACTTCCAGTTCGGTGGAAACGGCCTTGATTTTGTCAATCAAATGGCCGGGAAATGGTGCTGTCACTAAAACTTTAACCATCTTTGTCCTCAATTTAGAGACTCGTCCTTTGAATTGGGCCTGAGTTTAGCATAAACGGCCGTAAGAGACAGGATTCTATGATTTGTGGGTGAATGCAACGCGACGAATACGGCCGTTTCCCGTATAGTTCCGCAAACCAATCAATTGGAGGTAATTATGGAGAAAAGGAGTTCAATCATCGGCGGGCTGATCTTAATTCTGGTGGGAACCTTGTTCCTGCTCATGCAATTCTTCCCCGGTCTGGCCGAACGAATCGATCTGGCTAACCAATGGCCGCTGATCATTGTGGCCATTGGCGTATTTTTCTTGTTGGCTGCCTTGGTGGGGACGCCGCCCCTGGCGATTCCCGGCAGTATTGTCACCGGCATCGGCGGCATCTTATACTACCAAAACATGACCGGCAATTGGGCCAGTTGGGCTTACATATGGGCTTTGATTCCCGGTTTTGTTGGTCTGGGTACGATTTTGATGCATATGCTGCAAGGCCATCTCCGTCATGGTATCCGTGAAGGAGGCAGCCTGCTGGTTATCAGTGCCGTCATGTTTGTTATATTTGCGGCGTTCTTCAACGGCCTGGGCGGGATTGGCCAATATTGGCCGATCTTACTCATTCTGGCTGGTGGCTGGATGCTGATCAAGCGGAAGTAGGGGCAGAGTGATAAAGCGACAAGGTGGTAAAAGAGTCACTTTGTAACCTTGCAACTTTGCTTACTTTTCCCCGTATTGGTGGGTGACTGAATTGGAAATTTAATTGTTGGAGGTATAACAACGATGAGTAAAAAATTAATGCGGAAACGCAGCGACCAGATGATTTTTGGCGTTGCCAGTGGGATTGCTGATTACTTAAATATTGATCCGGTAATTGTGCGCCTGCTGTTTGTGTTGATGGCTTTAACTGGTGGGCACGGGATTTTAGTTTACTTGATTCTGACTGTCATTATGCCCGAAGAGGGTGCGCCGGTTGGCAAGGCTCACGTCTTTGATGAGGAAGAAATCGTCATCAAGGAGGCGTAGGCAAGAGCCATTACTAACTTAGTGCTTCACTCTGGTCGGCTTGCTTAAGCCTCTATCTCCTGACGCCAGAGTAGCAAAGACGGCCGTTCACAGCCAGTTTTGGTTGGGGAAAGGCCGTCTTCTTTTTTGTTAGCTGCCCGGTATGACTAAATTGTTTTCTGACTGCATGGCCACGTGAACGAAAGATGAAACGGTCACCTAACTGCAAATGGGGCGAACGGTTTTTATCATATCACGCTACCGAACTTTCGCGGATGATCAGCTCCGGCTGCACTACGACGGATGGCGTCGGCACATTGTCTTCATTTTTTATTAGCGCCAATAGTTGTTCAACGCCCTGGTGCCCCATTTTGGTTATTCCCTGGCGAACGGTACTGAGCGCTGGTGTAAAGTAAGGGGATTCGGGAATGTTGTCGTAACCAACAATAGCCAGGTCCTGGGGGATTTGCCGCCCCATTTGTCTGGCCACTTTCATCGCACCGAGGGCCATCTGGTCATTGCAGACAAAGACGGCATCTATCTCCGGGTGCCATTCTAACAGCATACGGATAGATCGTTCGCCGCTGCTGGGTGTCCAGTCGCCATTGGTGATATAGCTTTCGTCTACGGTACTGCCGTTTCTCGCCAAAGCCTCCCGCCATCCCAATTCTCGCTGCCTCGCTTCCCACCATTCCATCGGCCCGGTGATAATGCCAATGTTTTGCCGCCCTTGATCAATGAGGTGCTGCGTGGCAATGCAGCCGCCGTGTTTGTTGTCAATAACGGCCGTAACCAGATTGGGTCTCGGTTGGATATTCAAAAAAACAATAGGGACAGAAAAGTGGTGTAGGGCTTCTTGAATCCAATCCCGATTTTGCCCGATGTCCGGAACAGCCCACAAAATCCCATCTACGTGGTAAGACAGAATATCTCGTAAAATAGCCTGAGCATCAAAAACCCTGGCGTCGGGCAAAATTTTTAGCATCAATGAGTAACCGGCTTCTACGGCCGCTTTTTGGATCCCTTCTAATAGTAAAGAAGGTCCGTATAAACCGATCCCAAAGGTAACTACACCCAGGGAACAGCTCTGTCCCCGGCTCAGACTGCGGGCGATTTTGCTTGGTTGATAGCCTAATTTTTCGATAACCGCCTGAACATGTTCTCGCGTATTGGGGGCGACATCAGGACGGCCGTTTACCACTCGGGAAACAGTCTGTGTAGACACGCCAGCTGCAGCTGCAACTTCTTTGACAGTAACACGTTTGCGGCTCATGATTTATTCCTTAGCCAGAGAGATATGTTCCTTTGATTGAGTTTTGCCATCATGGTGTTAGCGTTAACGAAAATTTAGTATAACATAACAAAAATCGCAAGTCAATCGACAAAAAACAGTGGAGGCAAGCCCGATCCAATGATCTCGCATTGCAAAATTCAGCATTTGTCCCTAAAAATGTTACTACATCCTATCTAAACTGCCCAAAATTGGCTTGACTTCGTAAAAGGCATATGCTATATTGTTATCGT
>JBNKZT010000296.1:0-7828 GCA_050301775.1 Promineifilaceae bacterium (SeqCode) | reverse complement strand
GGCATTTTTGAGGGCATGGGTGAGGATAACGGTACGCCCTTGTAACCCCTTGGCTCGTGCCGTGCGAATGTAATCCTGGCTCATCACTTCCAGCATCGTGCTGCGAATGTAGCGGCTGTAAGCGGCGATGCTGACCACGGAAATACTAACCGTCGGCAAAATCAAATGCAGCGCTACCTGGCCCCAGGTTTTCCCCACCTGGGGATCAAACATGCCCACCGCCGGCAAATGGGGCAGTCCCCACCGTTTGAAGTTGACGGAGAAGATGTAAATGGTAACCAGGGCGATAAAAAAGATGGGCATGGAGTAGCCGATGAAGGAAACGGCCGTGATCACATGATCCAAAATCGAATACTGCCGCAGCGCCGAATAGACACCAATCAGCAGGGCAAAAACGATAATCACCGCCTCCGACACCACCATCAAGAGCAGCGTATTGGGAATGCGATCCCAAATCACCTCCCAGACCGGCTTACCCCGGTTAACCATCGACGTGCCAAAATCGCCGCGCAGCACGCCCAGGCGTATTCCCGGCGACTCCTCAATTCCATCCCCATCCATATCAAATAAATCCCAATCGTTGCCGGCCAGCCAATACAGATATTGCATGGACATGGGCTTGTCCAACCCCAACTGCCGTGTCAATCGTTCGCGGTCGGCTGGACGCGTGGCCCGCCGTCCGCCCAGCGTGGCAATGGGATCGCCCATGTTCTGCATAAGGACAAACAAAATAACGCTAATAATGAATAACAGCGGGATGGCTTGCAGCAGCCGGCGAATGATGTAGCGAGTCATAACACCTCCAAACTGAGACTGGAGACTAGAGATTGGAGACTGGAAAATCTCGGCGTAAGTCTTTATTTCGACCACTTGATTGTCATTCCTGCGAAGGCAGGAATCCACATACCTGGATGCCCGCCTTCGCGGGCATGACAGTTCATCTTTTGGTCGAAACGAAGACCATCCCCTAAATCTCCAGTCTCCAATCTCCGCTAAAGGTTATTAAAATTATTCGGTCAAATCCCATTTAACAATGCTGTAGAAGGGCGACGCGCCCGACATTTCTACATTGGTCAACCGGCCGCTCAGCGCCCACAGGTCCGGGTCTTGCCACAAGCCCAACCAGATCACGTTGTCGAACATGTAGTCGGTGATCTCATAGAAAGTCTGCTGGCGTTCGGCGAAATCGGTCTGCGTGGTTTGTAAAGTGAACAGACTGTCCAATGTTTCATCGCAGAGATACTGCCAGTTAGAGCCGTCGGGGTACTCAGCGGTGGGGATTTCGCTGCAATACCAGTAGTAATGATCGGGGTCTGGGAAAGTGACCATGCCATCTGACCATTCGAAGATGTCCAATTCACCGGAAGCAGCCGGTCCGCCATCGGCGTAGCCGCCGAAAAAGATGTCGGAGTCATAGCTTTGAATATCCAGGCCAATGCCTACCTCGGCCAACTGCTGTTGGGCGACAGCCTGAACATCCTGGCGGATTTCGCGGATGGTCGTGCCATGGGTCAAAACGAGTTCCACGCCATCTTTATCACGGGTTCCATCACCGTTACTATCAATCCAGCCGGCCTCATCAAGCAGCCGATTGGCTTCGTCCGGGTCATATGGGTAAGGTTCGATGGCTGGATCTACGTAGGGCGATTTATCATATAAAGTAGCAGCCGGTTGGGTAAGTCCTAACAGCAGGTCTTGGCTAAGAGCAGCGCGGTCAAAAGCCAGGGCAATGGCTTTGCGCACGTTGAGGTCTTTAATCGCCGGATGACCATTTTCACCAAAGTAAAAGAACCAGCCCTCATTAAAGCCAGAGGCTACACCAAGTACGTTAACGCCGGCAGCCTCCAGAGTGGGCACATCGGGGTAAGCGATGAATGTTCCCAGGTCGGCTTCACCGGAGATCAACGCGGCCGTTTGTGAGGCATCGTCGGGGACAAAGCGAATAAAGATTTCGTCGATGAGGGGTGGGTCGTTGTAATAATTGTCATTGCGCACGAAGCGGGCAAAGCTGCCGGATTCCCATTCCTCAAAGACGTAGGGACCGGCGCCGACGGTTGGGGCCTGGTTCCATGCGGCGGCATCCAGGCTGCCCTCGGCATCAAAGACAGGCTGCAAAATGTGTTCGGGCAGCAGATAACGCCATAGGGTCAACCAGGGAGCGAAGGGTTCTTCGAAGGTCATGACAACCGTTTGATCGTCAGGAGCAGTCATGGCCGTTAATAAGTCATATGGATAGGTGGTTTGCACAATATTGGCCGGGTTTGTAATCATGTTGTAAGTGAAAACAAAGTCGTTGGCCGTAATGGGTGTACCATCGGACCATTGAATGTCATCACGCAGGTTCAAAGTGATCGTCCGCCCTTCATCTGCAATACCACCATTCTCTTCTGAGGGCATTTCGGCAAGGACATTAGGCGTAGCCGTATTCTCTTTATCAAAGTACCATGCAGGGGCATTCCAAAGGTCATATGTAATGAACGCAAACCACATGCCGGAATACATGGGGTTGAGGGTGTCGAATTCCTGGGTGAAGATGAATGTGGCAACTTTGCGCTCGGCGGGGGCCGGTTCTTCAACTGCTGGTTCTTCAGCGGCGGGTTCCTCGGCCGCAGGCTCTTCAGCCGCGGGTTCTTCGGCGGCGGGTTCCTCAGCGACCGGCTGCTCATCGGTGGTGCTGGAAACGGCTTCATCCGCGGGGGCACTCACTTCTTGTGTGCTGCCACAGGCAACAAGGACGAGAGCGGCTATAAGTAACAATATGACAAACACGTTTGTTTTCTTAAACATTTTCTCCTCCAAATCTAATTGGTTTGTGTAAAAACGGGTGGGTAAATTAATATATGTTGTCTCACCTCCTTGGCCGGGAACGGCCGTCAACAAATCACTTATTCTATTTAAGAAGCAAAACAAGAGAAATCAGTTGTAGTGAAACAAATGGGATTAGTGGGTTGCTGGGTTGACAGGAAAACAGGAAGACGGGACCAAAAGGCCGTTCGTCTACAAAATAACGAGACCAAAATCAGCTTGAATTTTTTAATGCCGTTTTCCATCGCCTCTTTTAACGATAACGACCCCTGATGAACAAAGCTAGTCATCTATAAATCATTGTACTTCCCTCTGTATAGCCTGTCAAAAGTTTGTATGCTAGTATCAGGTCTCTGATAGATTCAAATTTGCAAGGAGACATTCGTATGCGCGCCAGATTACGGGACCTGGGCATTCAAATTGGCAATTACCCCACTGGTCCCCATAATGCCATTACCGACGTTCCTGATGTTCTGGTTGGACACAGCACCCTCATTTACAGCAAGCCTCGCATCGCCCGCACCGGCGTCACTATCATTTTGCCGCGAGCCGATTCCATTTGGAACAATTACGCTTTTGCCGGTTACCATGCCTTCAACGGCAATGGTGAAATGACCGGCTTACCCTGGCTGGAAGAATCGGGCATGCTGGGATCAGCCATCGGTCTAACCAATACCTTCCAGGTTGGCATCGTGCGCGATGCACTGGTTTCCTACGTCGTCGAGCGTGATTACCGGGAAGGATTCTGGCTGCCGGTGGTGGCCGAAACGTATGACGGCTGGCTGAACGACATCAACGGCTTTCATGTGACCAAAGAACGGGTGTTTGAAGCGCTGGCCAACGCTAAAAGTGGACCAATCAAGGAAGGTAACGTCGGCGGCGGCACCGGTATGATCTGCCACGACTTTAAGGGCGGCATTGGCACGTCTTCGCGGGTAGTGGAAATTGAACAAAACAAATATACGATTGGCGTCCTGGTCCAGACCAATTACGGTGACCGGGAGCTGTTTCGGGTAGATGGCGTACCGGTTGGCCACATCTTGAATCACGCTCATACCCCTGTCCCGCCCTGGCCCGATCCCTTCCAGAGCAGTTCCATCATCGTTGTCATTGCCACCGATGCGCCGCTGCTGCCGGTGCAGTGCAAGCGGCTGGCCCAGCGGGCGACGGTCGGCGTCAGCCGGGTTGGCAGCGTTGGTCACAATGGCAGCGGCGACATCTTCTTAGCCTTTGCCACCGGCAACAACCTGCCGGCCAAAGCCGGGTTGGTTCATAATTTGGAGATGGTTCCCCACAGTCGGATGAACCCGTTTTTTGAAGCGACGGCCGAAGCGGTGGAAGAGGCGATTTTGAATGCACTAACGGCCGCCGAAACGATGAAAGGTTTTGAAAACCACGTTGTGCATGAACTACCGCTGGATGATTTGCAGGCGATCATGGCTGATTACCATAAATTTTTGAAAAATCACGCCGCGTGAGGGATACGCCCCTTTACTACTTGATAACTTTGGCGGAGGATTGTTATGCAAATAAGAACCGATTTTCCCCACCGAATTCGTGAAATTGAGAACATCTGGATTCCGTTAGCTGACGGCACGCGGCTGGCAGCGCGCATCTGGCTGCCGGAGGATGCGGAAACGAACCCGGTTCCGGCCCTGTTGGAATATTTGCCTTACCGTAAGAGTGACGGAACGGCCGTACGCGATGCCCTGCGCCACCCCTACTTTGCCGGACACGGTTACGCCTCGATTCGCGTCGATATGCGCGGCAGCGGCGACTCCGACGGCATTTTATACGATGAATATTTAGTGCAGGAACAGGATGATGCACTGGAAATTTTGGTGTGGATTGCCGCGCAGCCCTGGTGTACTGGCAGTGTAGGCATCTTTGGCAAATCGTGGGGCGGTTTTAACGCCCTGCAAATCGCCGCCCGCCGCCCGCCGCAGTTGAAAGCCGTCATCGCCATGCACTTCACCGACGACCGCTACAACGACGACGTCCATTACATGGGCGGCTGCCTGCTGACTTCGCAGATGTTGGCCTGGGCGGCGGTGATGTTTACCGCCAATGCCGCGCCGCCCGACCCGCGCTTTGTCAGCGAACGTTGGCGCGAGATGTGGCTGGAACGGATGGAAAAGACGCCGCCTTACATCGAAGCCTGGCTCAGCCACCAGCGCAAAGACGCTTACTGGAAACACGGCTCGGTGAGCGAAGATTACAGCGCCATCAATATTCCTGTTTACGCTGTCGGCGGCTGGGCCGATGCCTACAACAACTCGATTCCGCGCCTGCTGGCCGGATTGGCCGGGCCGCGCAAAGGGATCATCGGTCCCTGGTCGCACAACTTCCCGGAGACGGGCGTGCCTGGCCCGGCCATCGGTTTTTTGCAGGAGAGTTTGCGTTGGTGGGACCATTGGTTGAAAGATATTGACACGGGCATCATGGATGAGCCGATGCTGCGCTGCTGGATGCCGGAGGCGGTACGGCCGTCTCCTTTTTACGCCGAACGACCGGGACGCTGGGTGGCTGAACCGTCCTGGCCTTCGCCACATATTCACGAGCAAACTTACTTTTTGGGCTTCGAAAGGCTCAGCCATCAGGCGTCCCCTCCGGCCACCGCCTCCATCCTCGGCCTACAAAATCATGGACTGGATGGCGGCGAATGGGGTGGATTAGGTTATCCTGGCGAACCGGCCGGCGATCAACGGTCCGCCGACGGCCAATCGCTGTCTTTCACCTCTGCCCCACTGGCTGAATCGGTGGAAATTTTAGGCTATCCTGAAGTTGACCTGGCGCTGGCCGTTGACCGGTCGCTGGCGCTGGTGTCGGTGCGGCTGTGTGATGTGGCTCCGGACGGGGCTTCAACGCTCATTAGTTGGGGGCTGCTCAATTTGACGCATCGGGATAGTCATGAATCCCCCACGCCGCTGGAACCGGGCCAGCGCTATGACGTGACCCTACCCCTGAACGTGAAGGCGTACCAGTTACCGGCCGGCCATCGCTGGCGGGTGAGCGTTTCGCCGACCAATTTCCGCCATGCCTGGCCGTCGCCGCAGCCGGTAACGCTGCAACTGTTTACTGGGGAAGGTTGCCGTTTGCGCCTGCCGGTGCGCCCGCCCCAGGCTGGAGATGCCGATTTGCCGCCTTTTGGCCCGCCGGAAGTATCATCACCGCTGGCAATTAAGACATTACGGACAGAGGCGCGGCAGCAGTTTGTGCGGCAGGATTTAGCAAATGGGATGACGGAGTTTGTGTTGGTGGGGGATAACGGCCGTATCCGTATCGCCGATACCGGCATGATCACCGAAGATGTGGGCCACGAAACACTGACCATCCGGGATGGTGATCCGCTCTCCATTGTCAACCGGGTGCAGCGTATGCTGGCATACGAACGGGATGAGTGGCGTATCCGCATTGAGACCGACAGCAAGATAACGGTCGATTCCGCCAACTTCTACGCCACCTCTATGCTGGAAGGGTTTGAAGGGGATACTCGCGTCTTCGTTAAGACCTGGGAGCTTATCATTCCACGCGACTTGATTTGAGCAGAGCGTAGATTGGTAGGGGGGCATTAACTCATCTACACTCATTCCCAAACTAAAAACATGTCAGATTTCTCCTTGCGGTGGCCATACTATGCAAAAACCTCATCTGTACAAATTTTTCGCTTGAAATCGTTCCTTTTGTTGTTGGTTATTCTCTTTCTAAATGAAGACCCTGTCCATTTTTATCTGAACTATAACAATTATCACCCATCCCTTTCATTTGTTCCGATTGACCACTGACGGATTGCTAAAGAGAAAATTGCATACCGGGATAAGCTAATTTGGCGCCGGCCTGGGACACGGCCGTTTCCGCCACACTGCCCTTCACCAAAACCGGATTGGTATGATTGAAATGAGTCAGCACCAACTCGCCCGGCCAACCGGCGAAAAAGGCTAACGTGTCCAAAATGAGGGGATGGGCGACGGGGGGACGGCCGTTCAACTCATCCAGACTGTAAAATGAGGCATCGACGATGGCTGTGTCCACCCCTGCCAGCACCGATTTGGCTTCCGGCCAGGCCCGCCAATCATCAATGTCCGGCAGGTAAAGGAGCGTGTGGTCGGGACCCTGCAGTAAAAAGGCGAATGTCCCCACCTGCCATTCATCGCGGTGGGGTACGGGGATGGGCGTTAATGTCAAGTCGGGGGCGATGGAGATGGGTTGGTGGGGTGTGAACGGCCGTAACTCCAAATTGGCCACCACCGGCGACCACAGCCGTGTTTCTCGCAGCAAGCTGACCAATTCGGCCGAGGCATAAACCGGCAGCCCGCTGACGGCCATCGCTTCCGGCCCAAACTGGGGCAGGCCGCCAACATGGCCCAGGTGGGCGTGGGTGAGGAAGATGGCGTCGGGCGGATTGAAGCGATACGGCCGTTCCACGTACGGCCCCAAATAATCAGCCAGCAGACTCAGTTGGTGTTTAATGTCGGGCGTGGCGTCGAGGAGAGTAACGCTTGTTTTCACTCCACGCTTATCCACAATCGCCAGGCAAGCCGCATAGCCTATCCGCCCTGACACACAGTTAGGACAGCGGCAGCCAATGTGCGGCAGACCGGCATCCTGCATTTCGCCCAGAATAACCGCAAAAACATCCCCATCCGTGTTCATCCGTATCAATCCGTGCCTCTACTAAAAAAGACTGATTTCACCGCAGAGACGCGCAGAACGCAGAGATTTTTCTCTGGTAGTTTCAAAAACTCTGCGCCCTTTGCGTCTTTGCGGTTCGTTTTTTCAGTGGACTCATCCGTGTCCCAAAAATAAAAACGGCTCATTCTCAAAGAGAAGAGCCGTTAAAAAACGTTTTTATCGTGCTGAAAATTATCAGGCTGGTTGGGCGACAACGGCCGGGCGGAATTTATAGCCGTACACAATCATCCCTTCTTCGCCGTCGCTGCGCAGCTTGCGCGTGACCATTTCCACCGGCATCCCGATGTGAACGTCTTCTTTGTCAACGTCAGTCAATTGCGCCGTTACAACC
>JBNKZT010000295.1:0-7832 GCA_050301775.1 Promineifilaceae bacterium (SeqCode) | reverse complement strand
CGCCTCGCACAGCTTTTTGTCATCGGTCCAGGCCGCCCGTTCAAACAGGCGCAAGATATGGTTGCGCAGTTCTACGGCATCATCCAGCGTACGCAAATCGAGGGAAAACTGGCGGAACTCGTCTTTGCCGAAGTAGGTCGGTTCGCTGCCGGTGGCCAGGATGAGGTAATCGTAGGGTTCCTGGCGGACCAGGCTGCCGTTTTGTACGGTGATGGTTTGGTGGTGGGGGTTTACGGCCGTTACCTCGCCCAACAAAAAGCGCACATTGCGGTTTTTACGAAAAATCGTCCGCACCGGATAAGCAATCTCGCTGGGGTCGAGGGCGCAGGTAGCGACCTGATACAGCAGCGGCGTGAACGTATGGTAATTGTTGCGGTCAATCAGCAGCACATCCACCGATTTGTTGGCCAGTGTTCGCGCCGCGAATAATCCACCAAATCCGGCTCCCACGATGATGACTTTTTTCATGAGTTATCCTTGTAAACGAGACGTCTGCGCTCCATCTCTATCATATTATCGTATTATCGTATTATCGTAAATCCAGCGCTGTGTGGCCAGAAACGGGAGAGATTTTTAACGATCATGAGAGCTGTCTCATCTTCGTAAGATAGCATGGCCGTCTCCCATCCAACTAAATGACGCGGCAACGGCCGTCACCTTTTAACCCAACCTTTATCTCAAATAAACCGCCTTACGCATATAATATGACCCATCATGACTTACCGCCAATTTCACTACCGCTGGGAACTACCCCTAAAATCTCGCCCACACGATTTATGGCCATACCTGGCCGACACCAACCGCTTCAACCGGGACACTGGCGTACCCGATGTAGTCGAAGCCGCACCGGTACGAGCCAATGCTCGCCGACTGATCAGTTATCGCAGCCGCCTGCTAAACTTCACATGGGAGGAAGACCCGTTTGAATGGAGCTATCCCTATCGCTTTGGCGTCGTGCGCCGTTATCAGAACGGCCCGATGAGGCAGATGCGAGTTTTGCTGGAAATGGAGCCGCAGCCTCACGGTGGTACTCGGTTGGTATACCAAATCTGGGCCGAGCCGCGCAATTTGCTGGGCGTCATCGGCATTCCTCTGGTCATTGGGCAGATGAGCGTCCGCCGTTTTCATGCCGCCTTCTGCAAGTATGACGAGTTGGCCCAAACCGGCGCGAATCCTATTACATTTTCACGTACTTCCCATTTGATGCCGGGGGCACGGCAGCGATTGGACACCATCCGCCAGCGATTGGTGCGCGAGGGGAGTGATGCCGCGCTGGTGGATCGATTGGTGGAACTGGTGGAGCAGGCTGACGATTTGACACTGGCCCGGATACGGCCGTATCTCCTGGCCGATTTATGGGCTGCGCCGCGCCGCGATGTTCTGGAATTAGCCCTGCTGGCTACCCGCATCGGTCTGCTCGATTTCCAATGGGAAATCCTGTGTCCCATGTGTCGTGGCGCGGAAGATCGCGTTTACCAACATCTGAACGACTTGCATTCGGCCGCCCACTGCCAGACTTGCAACATTGATTTCAAAGTCAACTTTGACCATTCTGTGGAGCTGACATTTCGCCCTAATCCGGCCATTCGCGCCGTGACCCAATCTAATTTTTGCGTGGCCGGACCGCGTATGACGCCGCATGTCGTCGTGCAGCAGCTTATCCCGCCCGGCCAACAACATCAGGTGACGCCCGTTCTGGAAACAGGCCGCTACCGGCTGCGCACAATGACCCTGCCTGGCGGCCAACATTTACAGGTAACGGCCGTTGGCCAATCCCAGGCCAATCTGCGGGCCGATCAGGCCGGTTGGCCGGTAGAAGAATTAGAACTGGCTCCGGCTCCCACCTTACAGCTACGCAACGACACCGACGACGAACAACTCATGATCCTGGAACGAATTGTGTGGAGCGACCAGGCGGCGACGGCAGCCGAAGTAACCACCTTACAGCGCTTTCGCGACTTGTTCGCCAATGAAGCACTGCGTCCCGGCGAACAAATTTCCGTCGGCAGTCTCACTATCCTCTTCACCGATTTATGCGATTCGACGCAGTTGTACCGCGACATCGGCGACGCCTCGGCCTTTGGCGTGGTCATGAGTCATTTTGACGTGCTGCGCGAAGCGATTGACGTGGAAGGCGGCGCATTGGTCAAGACGATTGGCGACGCAGTGATGGCCGTTTTTCAGCGGCCGGTGGCCGGCCTGCGAGCCATCCTGCGGGCACACGAGGTCTTAGCAACACCGCCGCCAGGGCAACGGCCGTTACGCTTACGCGCCGCCCTCCATCTCGGCCCATCCATTGCCGTCAGCCTCAATGAACGGCTCGATTACTTTGGCTCCACCATTAATGCTGCCGCCCGCCTGGAAAAATTCTCCCAGGGCGGCGATGTGGTACTCTCCCAGGCTGTCTATGACGACCCCGAAATCGCCGAATTCCTGGCCAACCCATCAGCCCGGTTCCAAATTGAACCATTCTCAGAAATGCTCAAAGGCTTTGACGAAGAATGCTTTTCCCTCTGGCGAGTGGGGAAGATGAAAGGGTGAAGGGGTGGGCGACCTTCGGTCGCTAGGGTGTGGGGGTGACTCTTTTTACTTGCAAACTTGCCTCACTTGCATGATGATTACCGCCTATGACAGCACAATCTTTTTGGCGGTTGGAATTATTGGCTCGATTGGCGGCGGAGCGTTCGTATTTGCTGCGCCAATTGTGGGCGTTGGATGAAGCGGCGTTAACGGCCGTTCCGGTTAACAACGGCCGTACCGCGAAAGACATCATCGCGCATGTGGCGGCCTGGGATTCGTTGGTGTTGTCGCGATTGAGGTTGGTGGGAAACGGCCGTACGGACCAAATCGAACCGCTGGGTGTCGGCGAAAACCGGGACGCCTTCAACGCTGAACTGCACCAACGTTACCAAAACAGCAGCCTCAAACTGGCTCTGGCCTTTGTCCTGCGCGAGCGCAGCAATCTCATCTACGCTTTCAACCAACTCAGCGATGCCGAACTTGAAGTCCGCTTCGCCCTGCCCTGGGGCGAGGAAACCAGCCGACGTGACTGGTTTGTGCAGCGTTACCGACACGACGCGCTTCATGCCGCCGAACTGGAAGTCTGGCGCAAAAACCTGCCGCTGGCCGCCAAACGCCAGGTTGGTCCCAAACTCGTTCTGCGCGCCATCCTCAAGGCTGCCCGGCAAGAATTCACCACCCTGGTTGACCTGGTTCCGCCGGATGAACGAGCCGGCCGACTTGTTCACGGCGACTGGATGCTCAAAGATTTGGTTGGCCATATGGCCGATTGGGAAAATCTGATTGTCGATGGCCTGCGCCAACTGCTGCTGGATCAATCCCCGCAGTTTGCCGTTACCATCACTGATTTTGCCGCTTTTGATGAGCAGCTCGTACAGGTCCGGCGGCTGCAGCCCTGGCGGCAGGTCTGGCAGGATTTTAACCGCAGCCGCAAAGCATTGGATGACGCCTTCCAGCAGTTCCCCGAATTATTCCTCTCTCACACCCTGGTAACACCCTGGGGCAAGGAAATGCCGGCCTACTTTTGGTTGACGATTTGCTTTGGTCACGATCACGAACATGCCAGCCACCTGCGTCAGGCCCTGTCACTGGCCGGAAACGAGGCTGGCCCTCACCAATAACCGATTGGCGTAGACACGGCCGTTTCCATCCCAATCGGTGCAGGTGAGCAGCAAGATGCTGTTGCCCTCGGCCAGGTGTATTTGTTCGATATCCAATGGGGCTATCCGGCTGATTTCAGTTACTTCATAAACCAGATCGTGCCCTCCCTGGTGATAAATCACTTCTGTGCCGTAGGTAACAGATTGTAGATTGGCAAACGCCCCTTGTTCCAGCGTGGCCGAAGTGGGAAAGGTCATGTGCCCCACAAACACCATGGCCTGATCATCGCCGGGATGGGTTCCTGTACCCGACAGCAGCCCCACCTGACCACCTAACTGAGACACGTCCCAACTGCCGTTTTGCAGTGGTATCGTCACAATCGATCGGGCCACACTCAAGGCCGGAATTCTTAAATAGGTAGCATCCTGGCTGGTGTTTGTCGCCGTAGGCGACGCCAGCGCCGGTTCATTTTCGGCGCTGGCCAGCAGAATGACACGGGGCGAGGGTAAGGTTGGTGACGCAGGCGCTGTGCCCTGATAAAAGATGCCATCAGCCGTTTCAACGATGACCGGCGGCTGATTAAACCGGGCCGCCAGTGCCCACCACGGCTCGATGGCGATCCAGATAAACAGGCTGGCGCTCAAGGCGGCCGTAACCAGCCCCCTGATCAGCCATCGTTTTTGGGATGCCAGGGAGCGGCTTTCCAACCAGAAAGTAACCGCGACGCCGCTGCCTAAAGCGCCCAGAATCACCCGCCAATCAATCATCAGATCAGGCGCGGCGGCGCCGCCATAACCAGAGCAAAATGGGGAACGCAGCGGCCAACAATGCTAAAAGGCCGGTTATGGAACTGGCATTTTGGGGTGGAATACCGGCTGCCGGTAGTTCTTGCGGCGCTGTGGTAGCAACGGCGGGTGCCGTCGGCGTGGGCGTGGGCGTGTCGGTTGATTGCGGCGACCTGTTTGAACCGGGCGTTGGCGTTGGGGTGGGCGTGCTGTCATTGATGATGGTAATCGGTACATCATCGGCCCCGCCGGCCAGATCGTTGCCATACCAATCGATTGCGCCGGACACGGAGGCATTGTTCACCGTGTTGTTAATCGCCGCCAGGGCTGTAAACACTACAGTCAGGTCAACCGTACCAAATGCGGGGATGTCGCCGGTCCAGGAGGTCACGTCGGTCCAGGTTAGCACACCTGTTACCGGGTTTATCTCGTCTGGCGGGGGAACGGCCGTGTCGAATTGCAAATAGAGGGGATCATAATTTTCGATCAGGGGCACGACGGTCATTGTCGTCGCCCCGTTATTGGTGATGGTGATACTGAATGTCAGCGGGACGCCGGCGGCCGGAATCACACCGCCGGCCAATTCTTTGAGTACCGGCGCACTGCCGCCTATCGACTCCCCATTCATATTGGTCGAATCGTCGCCGCCTACAGATCCGCTGGAACTTAGGGCGTCATGTACTTCAGCCGCATTCACAATGGATGGCGCTGGATGCTCGGCAATGAAACCGACCACGACGACCACATTTTGGCCGGGGGCCAGATCGCCAAAGTAGGTTGTCAAATCGCTCCAATCTAAACGGCCGTTAACCGGCGGTGAATCCGGCACAGGCACAGCATCGACAAACCCTAAAACGTCGGCATTATAGGTATCTGACAAGGGTAGGGTCGTTACCGTAAAGGGCGATTGATTTTCGATGAAAATCGTAAACGTGAGGTATTCGCCGACCCGAACCGTATTGTTCGTACGGCCTAACTGTTTGTCAACAAAAATCGTGCCCGTTTGGGCCAGTACTGTTTGAGTCGGTTGTATAAACGTGAACAAAGATAGCGTGAATAAAGCGGAGACCAACACGACAAGTAAAATTGCTACAACTCTTTTGGTCATTGTATACTCCTTTGACACCATAAAAGTTTGCCACCCCTATGATTGATAGTTGCCCGGTTAATAGCAATAGTACTAATTTACTATCTGTTGGCGGGAAACGGCCGTATCAATCCCCTAAAACCCAGCCGACAAAGACAACCTGGCCCGTCATTGCCCCGGCAGCAAATGGATGGCAATCTAAATATTTCAGGGTATAAATAGGTGTGCGGACAGCCAGGAGCAACGCCGCCATCTCTTTTGAAATGCGTTTTCCGCAGTTTCCTGATGTCAGGAATGTTTACAAACGAATATTCTTTGCGATGAAAAGTATATAGTTTTGCTGACTTTTTGGAGAAGATGAATGGTTCAAAAGGATGACACCCAACATATGGAAATGCAAAATGACCGGAAAGAGCTGCTGGCCCATATAACTGGCGAAAGGGCCAATTTACTACGACAACTGCGCGGTATTGACGAGGAAACCTTGAATACAATTCCGGTTCAGGACGCATGGACTGTCAAAGATATTTTGGTGCATTTGGGAAGCTGGGATGCATTTCACACGGAGCGAATGAGTTTGGTGCTGAACGGCCGTATCAATGCCATCCGTGAATTGGGCGAACAAGATGCCGTCGATGGTCGCAATGCCGAAATCCTCAAATTTTCCCGCGACTTGACTCTGGAACAAGCCCTGGCCATTTGCCTGAAGGAACGCAGTGGGTTCCTGGCCACATTAGATCGCATCCCCGATGATCTGCTGTACCGGACCATTGAATTGCCCTGGGGCTGGCGCACAGAAATAGCGCAGTGGGCTAAATGGCGCTATGAACATGATACGGTCCACGCCGATGAACTCAAAACGTGGCGAAACAATCTCGATCAGGAGCAAAAACGACAAATCGGCCCCATCTTTTTACTACGTACTATCCTTAACTCTGCTCGTAAGGAATTCCTGGCCCTGGTCGATTTGGTACCCGAGGATGAGCGGACAACCCGTCCCGTTTGTGGGGTCTGGACGCTAAAAGATTTAGTTGGCCATCTGACGGATTGGGAGAATGTGGGTGTAGACGGACTGCGCCAATTGGTCGCCGGACAAACGCCGGAATTCGATGAAGTCATCGTCGATTTTGATACCTGGAACAACGCCCACGCTGAGGCGCGCCGTGACCAGCCCTGGCCTGACGTTTGGGCTGATTTTGCAGCGGCACGGGAAGAACTGCTGGGATTAGTGGATCAAATGGGTGCGGCGGATTGGCAACGGCCGTTCACCGCCCCCTGGGACTCCCAAATCAACGGCTACTTCTGGGTCAACGTCTGGGCTGGCCATGACCATGAACACGCGCTTGATGTGCGTCAGGCGCTTGCTTTTTAATATGGCCGATTAATACGCCACAAAACGGCCGTACTCAACACCAGCACCAACAAGATCTCCGCCACAATCGTAAGCAGCGGTTCCCAGGGCTCATCAGAAATGATGACCGGCTGCTGCGCGCTGCTCTGCGGCACAATCCACTCAAACTGGGCCACACTGTCCTCGACACCCAGCCGCCGCACCACAACATCAATTTGCCAATGGCCGGCCAGATAAAGCTGATTGCCGCTCAACAGGTAAAGGTCCGGTTCAAATTCGTCCAAATCCACCGAAGCGAGGCCCAAATCTTGATCCAGGGTAACTACTAAGCCTGGCTTGCCTTCGACAAGCTCAGGCAACGGCCTTAGTAGTTACCCACCCGCTTTGAAATTGAAAAAGAAGGGGTCATCCATTGGTTTTGCTTCATGACCTGCGGCAGTTGTTTCTTGCCTGTTGCACCAAATGAGCCTGATTTTGCTCTTGTTCATCGCCCGAATTTTCACTTTTGGGCGAGTAAAATGAGGTTCGTTTATCCCCTCTGTTATTTTTGAGGGGATAAATTGATTAGCTGCGGGAATTGCTGACCCATTTTTTATCATGCAGGAAGGCGGTCAGCAAAGAAAATGGTCCACCCCCTATTTGAATTACCTACTATCAAAGGTGATTTATCTATCTATTCTGCTGATGGATAATATAAATCAATGTTATCGGAATTGATGAACACGTGGTTCATGTAAATGGCCGGCGGCACGGATTCGCTGTGTAGAATTTTAAGAGCCAATTCCATTAGTTTTTCACCATACTTTTCCGGCATGTAAGCTGTTGACCCAATCAAGCGTGATTGTCTATCGCGTATTTCGCCGTGTATGAGACGGTCCGCTCCTTGTCCCACGATAACCACATCCGATTCACGATTCGCTTTGCGGGCGGCATGCAAAGCGCCAAAGGCTGCTTCATCGTTAAATGAGACGATGGCGATGTGCCGGCT